>JADFJJ010000006.1 GCA_022566215.1 Pseudomonadota bacterium
CAAGCTTTTCCCCCATGAGTTGGCGCAAATCGCCGGGCGCGCCGGGCGGCACCTGAACAGCGGCACCTTCACGACGCTGGCTGAAATTGAAGGCGAAGGCCTGAGCCCCGAGGATATCCGCAAAATTGAAAACCACTCCTTTGCCCCCTTGAAACGCCTGGAATGGCGCAACGCGGCGCTCAATTTCAAAACTCCGCTGGCGCTGATCAAAAGCCTGGAGGAGGCCCCTGCCAACCCGCTGCTTAGCCCCGCCCGGGAAGCGCTGGACCTGAGGGCGCTTAAGACCCTTGTCGCCAGGGGGGTGGAGGCAAATACCCCCGAGATGGTTCAAACTCTCTGGACAGTTTGTCAAATTCCGGATTTCCTGGGATTCTCCGAAAACCATCACTTTTCCCTGCTTCAGACCCTGTTCGGGTTTTTGTCTTCTGCCTCCGGCAAAATCCCTCATGAGTGGATGGCCCGGCGGGTGGCCGAGCTGGATAACTTCCAGGGCGGCACCGAGACCCTGATGCAAAGGATTGCCAGGATCAGGACCTGGACCTATATTTCGCACCGGGCCGACTGGCTGAAGGAGACCGATCATTGGGCCTATACTACCCGGCGCCTGGAGGATAAACTCTCGGGCGCCCTGCATGAGCGGTTGCAGCAGCGTTTTGTCGACAAGCGGACCACCGCGCTGATGAGCAATATTAAAGGGAAACACGTGATGACCAAGGTTGACAGCGAGGGATTGGTGACGATCGAGGGGCAGCCGCTTGGCGCCCTCAAGGGGTTTTGCTTCCTGCCCGCCCGCGGCCTGGAAGGGGAAGACGCCAAGGGGCACCTGAAAGAGGCTGAAAAGGGCCTGCGCCCGGTGATCGCCGCCAGGGCGGAAGAATTTACCGGGGCCGGGAATACGGACATCATTCTTGAGCTCTCGAACAGCTCCGGCCGCGCCCGGATCCTGTGGCGGGGCGACGTGATCGCCCGTCTGGTCAAGGGCCAAGGCATTTTAAGGCCTGGTATACAGCTGGCCGGCAACCCGTTGCTGGAAGACCAGGACCTAAAAGCAGTCAAGGGGCGATTGAAGGCCTGGTTCGAGGCCGAAATGGAGGCCCATCTCGGCCCCCTGCTCACTTTAAGCGAAGCCGTCGCCAGCCACCAGGCCGACCTGCCCGGCCTGACCCGCGGGATGGCTTTCAAAATGGTCGAGAATCTGGGCGTAAGCGCCAAGGCCTTTGTCCTTGATGACCTGAAAACCCTTAAGCCCGAGGATCGCAAGGCGCTCCATAAAGTAGGGTTCTGGTTCGGCGCGCACTTCGTTTATTTGCCCAAACTCCTCAAACCAGCGCCGACCAAATGGCGGCTGGCGCTGTGGGGCATCTGGGAAGAGATCAAAGGCTGGCCGGAAATACCCGAAGCCGGGGTCATGTGGGCGGAGACCCTGAAGGGGACCCCGCGCGGATTTTACCAGACGCTCGGCTACCGCCCGGCGGGGTCGAAGGCGGTCCGCATCGACTGCCTGGAGAGGCTGTTCGACGCGGTCCGGCCGCTCGGTATCAATAACAAGTTTTTCGCCGTCACACCCGAAATTATGGGCCTGGTGGGCCTATCGGGTGAGGATTTCGCCAACGTGATGAAGTTTCTCGGCTATTATTACAAAAAAGAGCTGCCCGGGGCCAAGCAGGGCGAAGAGGCCAAGCCCAAATACAGCTTCAAATGGGACCTGAAAAAGACCGCGGCCAAAAAAGCCCAAGGACCGGGAAAACAGAAGCTGGAGGAGAGGAAAATCGAGGAAAGCCCCTTTGCCGAACTGAAACACTTGAAATTTTCCAGCGGCAAATCCTGAATATACATGACCACCCCTCCCACAAAACAGCGCCTCGATCAATGGCTGTGGCGTGCCCGTTTTTTTAAAACCCGGACGCTGGCCAGCACCATCTGCCGAAAGGGGAAAATCCGCATCGATAGCGCCCCCCAGAGGAAGGCCGCAGCCAGCGTTGTTCCCGGCCAGGTCTTGACCTTTCCGCAAGCCGGCGCGATCCGGGTTGTCAGAATCCTGAGCCTGAGCTGGCGGCGCGGCCCGGCTGTGGAGGCGGCGGCCCTTTATGAGGATTTGACCCCGCCCCAGGAAAGGCTTAAAACGGGCCTTGGTCAAAGACGTGCGCCGCGCGGCGGCAGACGGCCGACAAAAAAAGACCGCCGGGCGATTGAACTGCTCAAGGCGGACCAGGTCACCACCTGACAGACAGCGAGACTAGAGCACATTAGCCCCATCTGGAAGCCATTTGATGGCTTTGCTGCAAAGCATACAAAGGAGTGGTTTTGAACATGATGCGGGACATCATGGAAAAGCCACGGCACCTGTAGGGAAAGCAGCAAAGCCACGAAAGAAGCAGGGTTCTTTTTCTGCCTGGCGGCGTTAGCCCGGGACTTTTGGTGATCACACCAATTCGCCCGAACTGCCTGGCCAGGCAAAAAAATTTACCCTGTCAAATAATTCCAGTTGGGACTAATGTGCTCTGCATGGTAAACCGCATCAAGGCCCTGTTTAACACCCTGAAAAATGAACCCGCCCCCGAAGCGGAGAGCTTTTCCGATAAGGAAATCGCCAGTGCGGCGCTATTGGTTGAGGCCGCCGTTATGGACGGCAATCTTGACAGGCGTGAAAAAGAGACCATTTCCAATTTGCTGGTCGGCCGCTTTCATTTATCCGGCGAAGAGGCGCAAGAGCTGTTCGCCCGGGCGCTAAGCGCCCAGAAAGACGCCACCCATCTGATGCGCTTCACCCGGACGGTCAAGGATAACTATTCGGAAGGAGGGCGCATAGACCTGATCGAAATGATGTGGGAAGTGGCTTTTGCCGACGGCATCATTCATGATTTTGAGGAAAACCTGATCCGCCGGGTGGCGGGCCTGATTTATGTCTCCGACCGCGACCGCGGAGAGGCCAAAAAACGGGTCCGGGCTAGGTTTGAAAGCGGAAAATAAAAGGGCTTGTCCGTTTTTAATTTTTCTTGCATAACTCAAAAAAAATCCAGGGTCTACTATTCAAGGGAGTTAAGATGACCTACGTCGTGACCGAAGCCTGCATCAAGTGCAAATACATGGACTGTGTGGAAGTTTGCCCGGTGGATTGTTTCTACGAAGGGGAAAATATGCTGGTCATTAACACCAGTGAATGCATCGATTGCGGCGTTTGTGAGCCGGAATGCCCGGCCGAAGCGATCCTGCCCGATACCGAAGATGGACTGGAGAAGTGGGTGGAACTGAATACCAAATACGGCGAAATCTGGCCCAACATCACGACCAAGAAAGAGTCGCCATCCGATGCCGAGGAGTTCCAGGGGGTTGACGACAAGTTTAAAAAATACTTCTCGGAAAAGCCCGGCGAAAGCAATTAATTTATAAAATCCGCTAAACTCGGCTTACATCCGGCCGTTTGGCACTAAATTTCCATTCCGGGGTACAAAATTACAAAAAATTGTGTTATAGTACATACTTAGGCGGAAGCCTGGTGTGGCGAAAACACAATTTTAAGAGGATAAATGCGCGGCTCAGAGGCCGCGATTTGATGAAAAGTATCAGGACAGGGTTCACAATCTCAGTGACACTGCGGGGGGTTTTTGCGTCCCTGAATTGTCCGGATACCACACTGACAACCAGAGCAAGATGAGAAAAGAGTAACGGAATGGCAAAAAAGAAGAAATATCCATTTTCGGATGGCGACTATGTTGTTTACCCCAAGCACGGGGTAGGCAAAGTGGTTGGAATTGAAAATCGTGAAATTTCCGGTGCAAAACTGGAATTGTACGTGGTTCGCTTTGAAAAAGAGCGCATGACCTTAAGGGTTCCGGTCCTCAAGGCGATAGCCTCGGGCATGCGCAGGCTTTCCAGTCAGGCAACCCTGGATGAGGCGTTTTTGACCCTCAAGGGCAAAGCGCGGGTCAAACGCACCATGTGGAGCCGGCGCGCCCAGGAATACGAAGCCAAGATCAATTCCGGCAGCCTGGTCTTAATCGCCGAAGTGGTCCGCGACCTGTTCCGGAAAGATGACCAGCCCGAACAGTCCTATTCCGAGCGCCAGATTTATGAAGCGGCGCTCACCCGGCTGGCCCGCGAGCTGGCCGCTGTTGAGGCCATCGACGAAGCGGAAGCGATGTCCAAGCTGGAAAAGGTCCTGATCGCGGCTTAAAGCCTAAGTTTCAGATAACAGGGCCAACGCCCCACTTCCGAGTGGAACTGTGTTGGCCCTGATTTCTTTTCAGAACAGGCAAATTGTTGATAACGATATGGGGTATCGTTGAAAGATTTTAACGCATTCTGAGAAGAAATCAGGGCCAATCCAATTTGGACCACGCCTAAATCGGGCAGGAAGGCGTCTAAACCGGTTCAAATAGTTGGCTAATCCTCACCGGCTTCTCCTATTCCTGACCGATTTCTGCTGTGGCACAGCCCTCATCGGAAGTGGGGCGTTGGCCCTAAGCCCGGGTTCGCCTGGGCTTTTTTATTTACCCCCTCACCCCAACCCTCTCCCTCGGCCTGTCCGCCATAGCCTTCGGCGGCGGCGGAAGGGGAGAGGGAGTAAAAGAAGTGCTCTGCCGAGGTCCCCTCTCTCTTGAGGGGAGAGGGCTAGGGTGAGGGTGACATTTCTTAATATCGTCATGCTAGATTTAGTCCGGCATCTAGTGCCTTAAATATCTTTAGAAAACCCCTGAGGCTTTTTTATCCCCCCTGGGCTTTTTTTATCCTTCGATGACGATTTTAACGCGCTGGCCGGATGTCAGGGTCTCGCCATCACCAAGCCCGTTAAGGGCGCGGAACAGCTCTTCCCGGTACTCCCAAACCTCCATGCGCCCGGCCAGCGATGAGACGGTATCACCCGGTTGCACGGTAATAACCCTGATTCTCAATGGCCTGATAGCCGCCGCTTCGCTGGACGACAGCTTCCTGAAGCTGTCGGTCATCTGGCCCAGGCGGGGGGCATACTTTGAGGTTCTGGCGGCCGGGATGATGAGGACAAAATGATAAGCATGGGCGCCGTCATAGCGCCACGCCACCAGCCGGACATCCAGCTCCCCGCCCTCGGATGTAAGGCGGGCAATCCCGGTAATGCCGTCCATGCCCCTTGAGGAAAGGGTGCGGATATTTCCCAAAGGCGCCGGCGGATCGCCCTCGAACAGCGAAGCCCAGGCCTGGTCGAGGTAAAAGCGGTTGGTGGTGTTGGGGGAAATTTCGCCGCCGGTAAAGAAAAACCGCACATCGTCGGGACCCAAGCCGACCACTACACTGGCGGTGTTCATCAAGGCGAAACCGGAAGGCGCGGTGAAGGCTAGCCGGAACCCTTTATGCAGGAAATCATCGCCGCGGATTACCCCCTGGGCCGGGTCATCGCCGAACATCATGCCATCAATGGCATCGAGATAGCGGTCGCGGTTTCTGTTCCGGGTGGTGGGCTGGGGGTCGAGCGCGTCAATGCGCGTTTGCTGGTCTTCGATACGCTTTGAGGTCAGTGGGTGGGTGCGAAACAAATTGGGCGTCTGGTCTGTTCCCCGGCCCTGTTTTTGGGCTTCATATGCCGCGGTCGTCTGCAAAGCCTCGAGCATCCGGACCGAACCCATCGGGTCATGGGTGGTCTTCAGCATATATCTGAGCCCCAGTTCATCCGACTGTGATTCCTGTTTTCTGGAATAGGACAACAGGTAAAGCTGGGCGCCGCCGCCGACCAGGGAAGCCAAATCCTGGTTCTTGATCAGCCACCCGGCGCCCGCCGCCAAGCCCCCGAAAAATATGGATTTGGTATAGCGGTTAGCGGCGTGCCGGGCGGTGATGTGGCCAATCTCATGGCCCAGAACGCTGGCCATTTCCGCCTCGTCACTGAAGTAAGCCATCAGCCCGCGCGAGATATGGACATAGCCGCCCGGCAGCGCAAAAGCGTTGACAATTGGGCTGTTCAAGAGGGTAAACGAAAAGTCGGTACCGGGCATTTCCGAGGCCGCCGCCAGCCGGTCGCCGACCTCCTCGACATAAGCAGCCAGGACCTGATCCTCATATTTCCCGCCAAATTCAGCCACCAGTTTGGGGTGCTCCCGGGCGCCGATCGCGGCCTCCTGGGAGGGGGTCATGAAGGGGGTAAATTCCTTCTTGCCGGTGGCCGGGTTGACGGTACAGGCGCCAACCAACAGCAGCACCAAGACCACCGCAATGTGTTTTTTGTAAATCGCTCCCGTCATGATCCGCACCTTTCTTCCTGCAGCCCAAAAGGCTGGTCCAGAAAACGGATCTGGACCGGGGTTTTGACCTCGATCATCGGTCCGCCGGAATAAAATACCCAGCCCCTGGCCTCGACCATAGTATCAGGTTCTGCGCCCTCCGTTAACCGGGTGATTTGGGCTCTGGTTTCCTCCGGCAGCCGCTTAAAGGAACTCCTGGTGAACTTGATGGTGAAATCCTTGCGGTAATCATCGCCGAAATTGAGGTAGATGGTGCCGCGCACATCGGCGGCCTCTGTGATACGCCCCTGGATGATGGCGAAGGTATCGAACGCCCTTTTTGCATTATCGGCGCACACCACCGGGCTTTTCCGCCACAGGCCGACCTTAGCCTCACGGGCGGCATCTTCGGCGGCAAGCAGTACCTGAAGCCGCTGATCGTCCCGCTCATAAACCGGCATAACGATCGCCCGGCCCTCTGACACCAGGGTATTTTGCAGCCAGGCGCCATCGCTGAGGATCACATGGGCCAGCACCTCGCCGTAACGGGTGCGCCCATCCTTGGGTGAAAGAACCCTGAAAGACCCGTGCTTGATTTCTTCAGGCAGGGCCGCGGGGAAAACCCCGAGCAGGCGGATGGTTTCTCCATCCGAAACTTCTGTCCCCTCCAGGTCATTGAACAGACCGGCATCTTCGGCTCCAGCAGCCACAGCCGCAACCAGCACAATCACTCCGGATAGTAGCCATCCTTTCATGGCGGCAAGGCTAGCATTAAAGGGGGTTCGCGAAAAAGCTTAAAAAAGTTGAACGGCGCACCTTTGCGGTATAGATAGAGGACCGCTTATCCCAAGACGCGCCCGTAGCTCAGTTGGATAGAGCACCAGATTCCTAATCTGGGGGCCGTGGGTTCAAGTCCCGCCGGGCGCACCATCCGTCTTCGCTAATTTTGCCTTGGCAAAATTTAGCTACGACGAGATTAATGAGGAGCAGCGTGCGAAGCGGATGCCTCGTCGAAGTGCAGCAGAGCGAAACGAAGACGGGCTTTACCCCGTCTGGCCCAAGAAGCCTTGAATTGTTAGCAGGAGTGTCACACCATAGCTTCACGTCACGGCGGACTGGGTTAAATCCCGCCCCTTACTGTGTGGCGACGTAAGCGTTAAAGGCCGCGGAAAAGCCGGCGAACGAGACCGGCAGGGCGGTATTCTGCTCAACGTTGGGGCGGCCGAACACCAGGCGTCCCTCACCGGCGGCGCGCATCGCGGTAATAACCTCGGCGTTCAGCGGGAACTGCAGGCGGCAGCCATCGGCCAGACACATGGTATAGGTCAGGTTGTTGATGAATTGATCCTTGGCAACCTGGATGCCGGCGCCTTTTCTCAAATCAACACCAAGCGGCAACGTGACGATCATGACATCGGTGCCGTTCGCCAGGCGGCGGATCTGAAGCCGGGCCAGCCGTTGTCTAGTTTCCTTGTTGACAATATTCTGGCTGAGCTGGCACACTTCCCGGCCTTCGGGCGCGATGCAGGTCAACAGCCAGTCCTGGTAATTGTCGCGCCGGGTGAATGTCCCTTCCTCTTCCTGGGCATTGAGGGTTGGCGTGGTGGCGACCATAAAACTGACCGCCACGGCGCTGAAAAGATTAAATGTACCCATGGTATCAAGTCCTTATTGTTTAAGGTTTTTAAATTTCTGTTATAATCAAGGCCCTTGCCAGCCTTAAGGCCCTCTTTAGCACCAAATTTCCGGGATTAAAAGGGAGGGCCTTAATGTTGCGTTTTTTGATGTTTTACAAATCCCCTTTTAACATTTTCCGACGCCCCTTCCAACCGGGCAGCATTTGATCCATCAGGGCGTAAAATTCCCGGCCGTGGTTCATATGCTCCATATGGCACAGTTCGTGGACGATAACATAATCGATCAAACCGGTCTCCTTCAGCATCAGTTTAGCGTTCAGCGTCATGACGCCCTCACGGCCCATCGAACCCCAGCGGCTTTTCATCCAGCGGATTTTAATCTCCGGCCGATCATGGTTGCGCCCGGCAAACGGCGGGAACAGTTTTGACAGCCGGTCCTCGAAAACACCCCTGGCCTCTTCGAGATACCAGGCCTTGAGCGCCCGTTCGATTTTTTCCGGGGCGGGAGCGCCGCGAAGCGTCAGGATAATAACCCCGTCCCTCAGCTCCGCCCGGTGGCGGACGCCCTTGATGATGCCAAGCGGATACCTCGTCCCGAGGTAAAAGTGTGCCGCCCCATCGCGGTAGACCGGGGCATGCCCGGCGATTTTTTCAAAACGGTTTTGATGGCGTTCGATCCACCTGCGTTTTTTGAAAATCCAGTCCTCGATTTCCCGTAAAGGAGTGCGGTGCGGGGCGCGCACCACCAGCTCGCCGCCTTCCCTGATCTGCAACGCCAGCGTACGCCGCGCCGAGCGCACCAGAGTGTAGTCCATCCCACCGGCCTTCCGGGCTGAGGTTTCGGGTTTTTTCTTCTTGAAGAACATCAGCCCAAAGCCTCCGCAAAATAAGGCGCCAATACGACCGCATTGGAGGGATGCGGGATGCTGTCGGTGGAGACCACCGGGGCGATACCGGCGGCTTTGAAGGCTTTGGCCGCTTGCTCATCATAGAGAGCGTGGACCACCGCGGCGCTGACCGAGGCCGCCCCCGCCTCCAGCGCGGCCCGCGCGCAACCGATCACGGTCATGCCGGTGCTGATGACATCATCGATAATCAAAACCGGCCGCCCGGTCAGGGCTGAGCCTTCAAGGGTGACTTTGATGTCCCGGTCCCCGCGGCGTTTTTTCAGGGCGGTGATCCAGTCCAAACCAAGTGCCTCGGCAAACGGGCGGGCGATGTGGAAGGCCTCCTCATCGGGGCCGATAACAAGGGTATTTTTTTCAATCCCCCGGCCTTTGAAATAAGCCGCCAGCGGAACCGCCCCGGACAGCGCGCTCCCTTTGATGCCGGGAAAAATGCTTTCCATGGTGTGGCTTCTGTGCAGATGCGGCTCGACCGTGATCAGCCTGTCGATCCAGGGGGATATAACCCCGGCAAATATTTTTTGGCTGAGCGCTTCGCCTTTCCGGAACACCTTGTCCTGGCGCATGTAAGGCAGGTACGGCGCGACCAGCGTGATCCTGTCCGCCGCCAAATCCCTCACCGCCGAAGCCGCCTGGATGACCTCGAATATTTTCGCATTGGGATGATGAAGGGGCCGGAATAAAATGGCCTCATCAGCCCCCTGCTCTATCCTGACCAGGGTTTCCCGGTCCGGGAAGGTATGAAGAGCAACCGAAAAATAAGGACAGCGGAGCACCGCCGCCAGCGCGCGCGCCTGGGTCTCGCATTCCGGGAAGCCATAAACGGCTTTGTGGTGTTTTGCTCCTGACATGGCCTCTATCTGATTTTATACCCTGAATTCTCTTCCGCCATAGCCCGGGCGAAAGCGAAATCGGACCCGATCTCAGCATGGATACGGTATAGCGGCTCACCCTGTTTGACCTTTTCCCCGGTCTTTTTCAAAAGATCAACCCCGGCGCCCTTGAAATGAGGCGCGCCGGCGGCCCGGGCGATGCGCGCCAGACGCCCGCAATCAAGCGTTTTGACCTGGCCTGATTTTGGCGCCTTAACCTCGAAAACTTTGGTTCCGGGGTGCGTTTTTTCCGCCTTACCCTGATCACGGATAATGCCGGACATGGTCTCAAGCGCCTGGCCGCTCTCGAGAATTCTCTTGGCGGTCCGGTAGCCCTCGCCGCCCGGTAATTTGGCGTCAAACTCCAGGATCCGGCCCGCCAGCATCAAGGAGCGTTCGCGTAAGTCTTTCGGCCCGGCCTCGCGGCACGCCAGCACATCCATGACATCGCGCGCCTCAAGCACCGGGCCGATCCCGAAACCGACCGGCGCGGTCCCGTCAGTCAGGACCACGTCGACCACCATATCAATTCTCCGGGCGATATGTTCGAACAGCTTCCTCAGGCGCATCGCCTCTTTCCGGGTCTTGACCTTGGCGGTCGGGCCGACCGGGATATCGATCACCAGATGGCTGGAGCCGGCAGCGATTTTTTTCGACATGATCGAGGCCACCATCTGCTCCGGAGTGTCAATGCCAAGGGGCCTCTCGACCGAGATCATGATGTCATCGGCAGGCGACAGGTTGACCTTGCCGCCCCACACCAGGCAGCCATGGTGTTTGTGGACCACCTGCTTCATTTTTTTCAGGTTCAAGTCGACCTCGGCCAATACCTCCATGGTATCGGCGGTCCCGGAGGGCGAGGTTATGGCGCGCGATGAGGTCTTGGGTATGGTCAGGCCGTAGGCCGCGACAATCGGCACAATCACCATCGAAGTGCGGTTCCCGGGCAAGCCGCCGACGCAGTGTTTGTCGACCACCAATGGGTAGGCGTGGTCCCAATCGAGGATATTCCCGGCCTTGGCCATGGCGACCGTCAGGTTGAAAATTTCCTCAACCGTCATGAAGCTGGCGCATGAGACCAGAAAAGCGGCGATCTCCATCTTGGAATAGCGGTAGGCGGCAATATCGTCGACGATCTCCCTGATCGCCCTGGCGCCCAGAACTTCGCCATAGATTTTGGCGCGGACATGATCAAGACTGGCCGGGGGGGTTGCCGGGGTGATCGAGACCTGGCCGCCCTCCTTGAGGCCAAGACGCCGGAATGCGGGGATTGAAAGCCCAAGCTCCATACACCCGAGGATCTTTTCATCTTCAACCACATTCAGGGTGGCAAGGATGGTTTTGCCGTGGCGGCCGGAAACTTCAACTTTGTTTAAGCCCAGAAACTCTTCGGGTTTGTAAATTTTGCAGGCGCACGAGAGATAGGCAATGTTCTCCCCGTAGGTATCAATTTTCAGGCATTTTACGCTTAGCGTCATGTCAGTCCCTGGAAGCCCTGGCCACTTGGCCCGTTGCTTTTCCGGTTAAGCGGTGTAAACTTAAATCACTCACATAAGAAAAAATGACGCAAAACCGCAAAAAGGTCAAACAATGAAAATAAACCGGCTCTCTCAGTCCCTTGCCGCCCTGGCCCTGATTATCCTCAGCCCGGCCAAGGGATACGCCGCTGAGCCGGTTTTGTGGGAAACCTTCGAGAACTGGAAGGTATATTTGTCCACTACCGCTGGCGGGGATTTTGACCTTTGCATGGCCACCAGAACCTACCACAACGAGGAAATGCTGGTCTTTTACGCGGATGCCAAAACCTCGGCGCTGGGCCTGTTTATCGAGGATTGGAAACTGGACGCACGCGACCGGTATCCGGTTCACCTGCAGTTTGACGGCGGACCGCTGATCGAAACCGTTGCGATTGCCGATGAAACCAAGGAATCCGTTCTGTTCGACCTGAACCTGAACCAGCATATCCAGGCACTGACAGAGGCCGCGATAATGACGCTGCACACCGGCGCCGGAGCATTGGATTATGACTTAACAGGTGCTGAAGAGGCCATTAAAAGCGCTGCTATCTGCGCGGTGAACAATGCCCCGCCCGGCTCATTGGAGGAATAGCGGTTCTCCTTATTGGAGAGATTTTTTTCTGATCCCGTTTGACTCTTCCAAAAACCCCGATATAGTTTTTCACCGGCTAACAATTAACACATCAGGGGATATTATGACCGAGGTTTCTGTGAAAGGTCGGTTGACCAGAATTCTTATTTGCGCGGGCGTGGTTTTTACTGCTCTGTTGACCATTTCCGGCACGGCATTGGCCGAGGTCGATGAAAAATATTTTGAAGCGCTGGAATACCGCCTGGTCGGCCCGTTCCGGGGCGGGCGTTCGACAGCGGTTGCCGGGGATGTCCACAATCCCCTGACGTTTTACATGGGCGCCACCGGCGGCGGGGTATGGGTAACCCATAACGCCGGCCAGACCTGGGATAATATTTCCGACGGCCAGTTCAATGTCGGCTCAATCGGCGCGATTGCGGTTGCCCCCTCTGATCCAAACGTGATTTACGTCGGAACCGGCAGCGCTGGCATCCGCGGGGTTTCGGTCTCAACCGGCGACGGCGTCTACCGTTCAACCGACAAGGGCAAAACCTGGAAAAACGTTGGCCTTGCCAATTCAAGAACGATATCCGCGATTGTCATTCACCCCGCCAATCCCGACCTTTTATATGTCGCCGTTCAAGGCTCATCATGGGGGCCGACCGAAGAGCGCGGCATTTACCGCTCAAAGGACGGCGGGGAAACCTGGGAAAATATCCTTTATGTCAATGACACCACCGGCGCATCCGATATCGTCATGGACCCGGCCAACACCAGGATCCTTTATGCCGGGATGTGGGATCACCTGAGGCGCCCCTGGGAAATCCGCTCCGGCGGGGAAGGCTCAGGTTTGCATAAATCAACCGATGGCGGCGATACCTGGGAGACAATAAATGAAGGTTTGCCGGAACTGATTGGTAAAACCGGGGTTTCCGTTTCGGCCAACCCGGACCGGATTTACGCCATCATTGAGGCCGAGGACAAAAAGGGCGGGCTTTACCGGTCTGAGAACGGCGGCGAGGATTGGACGCTGATTAACGATGATCGCAGGCTTTACCAGCGCGCCTGGTATTACACCCATGTGTTTGCCGATCCTGTTGACGAAAACACTGTTTATGTCCTGGATGCGGGAGCGTCCAAATCGATCGATGGAGGGAAATCCTTTGAGAGTTTTGCGCAAGACGTCCACGGCGACCATCATGGCCTTTGGATTAATCCCGGGAATACCGACTTTATGATCAATGCCAACGACGGCGGCGGGACCGTTACGGTTGATGGCGGCAAAACCTGGAGCCGCCAGGATAACCAGCCCACCGCCCAATTTTACCGGGTCAATGCCGATCATGGCTACCCTTACAAAATTTATGGCGGTCAGCAGGACAATTCCAGCGTGGCGATTTACAGCCGCGGACCCGATGGCGGGATTGGCCGCGATGATTACGGGTCGGTGGGCGGGTGTGAAAGCGCCCATGTCGCCTTTGACCCGGATAATCCGCGCTATGTTTACGCCGGGTGCTATCTGGGCTTGCTGTCCGAATATGACCAGGAAACCGGGCTCACCCGCGGGATTTCCCTGCTGCCCCATATCGGGGCCGGGGTTTCGCCGAGCGAGCGCGCATACCGCTTTAACTGGAATGCCCCGATTATTGTATCATCCCATGACCCAAACGTAATTTATTACGCCGGCAACGTCCTTTTCAAATCCACCGACCGGGCCGAAAACTGGGAGGTTATAAGCCCCGACCTGACCCGCGATGATGAGGCGCATCAAGGCCCGATGGGCCAGCCCATCACCAACGAGGTGGCCGAGCATTACAATACCATTTTCGCACTGGTTGAATCACCCCATGATGCTGGCGTTCTTTATGTTGGCAGCGATGACGGCCTGGTAAACATCACCCGCGATGGCGGCGCCACCTGGCAGGACATCACCCCGAGACGGCTGGGCGAGGTGATGATCAATTCGATCGAGGTTTCCCCGCACACGCCCGGAACCGCTTATCTGGTCGCTACCGGCTATAAGAATAACGACCACGCGCCGATGATTTTCAAGACCACCAATTACGGGGCTAGATGGACCAATATTTCGGACGGCATTCCGGAACATGAATTCGCCCGCGTGGTCCGCGAAGACACGGTCAGACCGGGGCTTCTTTTTGCCGGAACAGAGCGCGGTGTTCATATCTCCTTTGATGGCGGGAAAACCTGGCAGCCGTTCCAGCAGAACCTGCCCGCGGTTCCGGTCACCGACATCAAGGTCAATGGCAACGACCTGGTGCTTGCCACCCAGGGCCGCTCGTTCTGGGTGATGGATGATATCTCATCGCTGCGCGCCCACAACGAGGCCATGGAAGAGGCCAATATCACGCTTCTTGACCCGGCCGACGCGGCTTATTTCAATACCGTTGGCCAGGTCTATCGAAATCCGGTCCAGAACCCGGAAGACGGGGTTTATATCCATTTTGCCATCAACGACGTTGAGGCGGCCGGGGAAATGACCCTGGAAATCCTCGATGAAAGTGGCGATGTGATCAGGACCTACCTCACCGAGGGCGAGGAAGAAACGGACTTTGAGACATTTGAGGCGGTAGAGGGGATGAACCGCCTGGTCTGGGATTATTCCGGCGAGCCGGTAAAACCTCTGGAAGGCTATTTTAATTATGCGAACTTCAGCCCCTCCTACCTGATGCCGCCCGGGAATTATTCGGTGCGGCTGTCATACGGTGAGGAAAGCCAGCAGCAAAGCTTTACGGTTTCCGATGATCCGCGCTCGCCAATCCCGGGTTTTATGAAGGGAGAACAGAATGAGCTTGTTCTCGACCTTTACAAACGGATTTATGAGCTTCATGAAAATATTCTAGACCTTCAGCTGGTCAAGGCCCAGGTGCAGGAAAAACTGGATCTGCCGGATGACATCGGCATGCCGGGCTCGGTGGTTGAAGCCGGCGAAGACCTGATTGAAAACATTGACGCCTGGATCGCCACCCTGATCAACAAAGAGCGGACAAACTTCCAGGACAGTCTCAATTGGGGAGATAAATACCTCGACCTCCTTCATTGGACATACATCAGCTTCCAATCGGAGGTTCCACCGCTGAACCGGAACCAGGTTTCCGAATATCACAATCTGGTTGGCCAGTGGGATGATATCGTGGCCGGGCGCGACCGGATAATTGCCGAGGATATTGTCAACTTCAACGCCCTTTATTCCGAAAAAGAAATCCCTGCGCTTATTATGCCGGGGGTCCTTCCGGAGGAACCGGAAACGGACGACACCACCAAAGAAGAAACCGAAGAGAGCGAGGATCAATAACATGAGCACGACAAAAACCTTAAAAAAACTGTTGGGCTTCACGGCGCTGGCCGGGGCCGGCCTGTTCGCCTTGGCGGCCGCCGCCGAAATGGATTCCGACCTGTTCGAGGGCATGAAAGCCCGCTCCATCGGCCCAGCCGGAATGAGCGGGCGTATCTCCATTGTCGAAGCAGTGGTCTCGGACCTCAATATTATTTTCGCCGGGTCGGCTACCGGCGGGGTGTGGCGCTCCAGGGACGGCGGCATGACCTGGCAGCCGGTTTTTGATGATATGGATGTGGCCTCGATCGGCGCGCTGGCGATCAACCAGCAGAACCCGGATATTATCTGGGTCGGCTCGGGCGAGGGCAACCCCCGCAACTCCACCTCGATCGGGGCCGGGGTCTATAAATCAATCGACGGCGGCGATACTTGGATCAAGGTAGGGCTGGAAAACTCCGAGCGCATCAACTGGATCCAGCTGCACCCAACCAACCCTGACATCGCCTATGTCGCGGCGTTGGGAACGCTTTGGGGTCCCAATCAGGAACGCGGCCTCTTCAAGACCACCGATGGCGGCAAGACCTGGAACAAAATCCTTTATGTCGATGAAAACACCGGCGCCACCGATATCAAGATGGACCCTTCCAACCCCAACAAGCTGTATGCCGCGATGTGGGAGTTCCGGCGCTGGCCGTACTTCTTCAAATCCGGCGGCCCCGGCTCCAGCCTTTACAGATCCTACGACGGCGGGGAAAACTGGATAGAGATCACCGAGGAAGACGGCCTGCCGGGCGGCGAATGGGGCCGCGCTAGCTTTGCCATCGCCGCCAGCAACCCGGACAAGGTCTATCTGGTTCTGGAAACAGAGAAAAATAATGTCGCCGCCCGCTCGGATGACGGCGGCGTCACCTGGACGGTCACCAACGAAGAGATCAACAACACCGGCCGGCCCTTCTATTACACCGAAATCCAGGTCGACCCGAAAAACGAAAACCGGGTTTATAACATCCAGTCCACGGTTCACATGTCAATCGATGGCGCCAAGACTTTCGAGATGCTGCCGATGATCAACTGCTGTTCGGCGCCGAACGCTATCCATATCGATGTCCATTCCATGTGGATCAATCCCAATAACCCCGACCACATGATGCTCGGGAACGACGGCGGAATTGCCATTTCCTATGACATGGGGGCGACCTGGCGGCATGTCGCCAATCTGCCGCTGGCGCAGTTCTATCACATCAATGTCGACAACGATCATCCCTACAACATCTATGGCGGGTTGCAGGACAATGGCTCGTGGCGCGGCCCGTCCGAGGTTTGGGAAAACGGCGGCATCCGCAATTTCCACTGGCAGGAAGTATTCTTCGGTGATGGCTTTGACACCCTGCCCGACCCGGAAGATTCGATGCAAGGCTACGCCATGGCCCAGGGCGGCGCCCTGGTCCGCTGGGATATGCATACCGGTGAGACCCGCTTTATCGCCCCGACCCGGGTCGAGGAAGGGGTGGATCTCCGCTTTAACTGGAGCGCCGGCCTGGCCCAGGATCCATTCGATCCAGCAACCATTTATTACGGCAGCCAGTATCTCCACAAATCCACCGACCGGGGCCTGACCTGGCAGGCGATCTCGGGCGACCTGACCACCAACAATCCCGAATGGCAGACCTTTAAAGAAACCGGCGGACTGACCCCGGACGTGACCGCGGCTGAGTTTTACACCACCATCACCGCGATCGCCCCAAGCCCGGTTGAGGAGGGGGTGATCTGGGTCGGCACCGATGACGGGCGGCTGCACATCACCCGTGACGGCGGAGCAACCTGGGAAAGCCTGGAGGGACGCCTGCGCGGGGTTCCCGACAATACCTGGATACCGCATATTGAACCCTCGCCCCACGACCCCTCGGTGGCCTTTATCGTCTTTGACAACCACCGCCGCTCCGACATGAAGCCTTACATCTACCGGGCCGATAACTATGGCCGGCGTTTCACCAATATCACGACCCGTGAGGTCAAGGGTTATGCGCTGTCTATCCAGCAGGATCATGTCGATCCTAACCTTTTGTTCCTGGGCACCGAGTTCGGCCTTTTTGTCTCCACCAATGGCGGCGATGACTGGATGAAATGGACCGCTGGGGTTCCCACGGTTTCGGTCATGGACATGGCCATTCAGGAGCGCGAGAACGACCTGGTGCTGGGCACCCATGGCCGGGCCATTTTCGTTATAGACGATTACAGCGGCCTGCGCGGTCTGTCGGAAGACGATTTCGGGGAACGTTTCAAGCTGCTGTCTATGACCGAAGGCCAGCAGTATTATTCCAAACAGTCGCCTTCGCTGCGTTTTGACGGGGCTACCGGCTATCGCGGCCCCAACGAGGCGCGCGGGGTGATGATCACCTTTATCGCCTCCGGTGATGACCTGACCCATCCGGATGCCGATCAGGAACGCGCCCGCAAGATTGCCCGGCGCAGCTCGGATGACGAGGCGGAAAAGCCTGGCCATGAAGGCAAGCTGACGGTCGAGGTGAGGAACGCCGGCGGCGAATTGCTCAGGACCTTCAAGCACGACCTTCACCAGGGTATCAACCGGATTGTCTGGGACATGCGGCGCGATGGCTCGAAGCCTTTCCCGAACCCGGACAAGCCGCCCAAGGACACCCTGCCCCCCGGCCCTGAGGTGGTTCCCGGCGAATACCAGATCACGCTGAAGTTCGACGGCCAGGAAATCAGTGGCACGGCCACGGTCGCCGGCGACCCCAGGACCGGACTTTCGGCGGAAGCGCTTAAGGCCAATTACGATGCCGCGGTCGAGGTCGGTGAAATGCTGACCACCACCAGCGAGGCGCTGACCCGGTTGATCGAGGCCAGGGATGACATCGAGCTCCTGAAAGAATGGGCGGCCAAGGCCAAAAAAGCCTCCGGGGAAGAAAATGACAACCAGGAAGAAGATGTTTCCGAACAAGCAGCCGCTGATTCCACCGATAGCGGAGAAGAAAATGGGGAAGAAAACGAAACACCGGATAATCCTTATGACGCTTTCATCAAGGAGGCCGATGCCACGCTCGAAAAACTGAATGAGCTGGAGAAGAACATCTGGACGCCGCCCGATACCAAGGGCTTTGTCGATACCTCGTACAAGCTGACCAACTATATTTTCACGGCCTCTTTCTATGTTCAATCGAGCTATGATGCGCCCTCGGCAACCGCTAAGGCCGCCATGGAGGAAGCCCGCCGGAAACTGGCCGAGCGCATCGGTGAACTGGATGCTATCTTCGCCGGGGATATCGCCAATCTGAGGGATCAGGCGGCGGAGCTGGAGCTTGGCGTATTAAGGCCGGTTGAGCCTTTGGGAGACTCCTGATACACAAACTTTGAATTTTCAGGAGCCCGGTCATGAAACTGCCCATCCTTTTGCGGAAAATCCACCATTGGGGGTCGATCGTGATTGCGATCCCCCTGGTGGTCATGATCGGCGCCGGGATTTTCCTGCAATTAAAAAAGGAGATTGACTGGATCCAGCCGCCGAGCCGGACGGGGGTGGTCACCAACCAGGTTCCGCCAACCACGGTGGCGGAGCTTTTTGAGGCTGCGGCGGGGGTTCCCGAGGCCGGAATCAACACCTGGAGCGACCTGGACCGGGTCGATTTCAAGCCTGACAGGGGAATTATAAAATTCATTTCGAAAAGCCGCTGGGAGGTCCAGGTGGACACCACAACGGTCGAGGTGTTGCAGGTTTCCTACCGCCGGTCTGATCTGATTGAAAGTATTCACGACGGCTCGTTCTTCGCCGGGGAGGCGACCAAGCTTTATCTGTTCCTGCCGGCCGGTATCGCCCTGTTTGTTCTATGGCTGACCGGCCTATATATGTTTTTCCTGCCCTATTTTAAAAAAGCACAGAAAAAAAATAAGAAAAATAAGAAAAAGGCCAGAGTTTAAAGGATGGTCATGTTGGATTCGGCTGATATTGTGATGCCGGATACCGCCGCCGGAAAAAATCCTGAAACGAAGAATTGGAAATTATAGTTTATTTCCACCTCGATATTGCTTCCGGAAAAAGCGCTGGGGTTAAAAATGACGGTGACTGTCAATTCGTTTAAATCCATCCCCGTTGCCCGCCCCCTGACGTATGTGACCACTGCATCGGTGGTGGTGCTGGTCGGGCTTTCCGCTCCGCGGACACTGCCATAGCGCGCCCCCTCTGACGCCAGATGGTTAATAGTGGTCAGGACAAACAGCCCCCGGCCAATATCAAAAATCATCAGGGTTACGACAATCAGGATCGGAAAACTTAGGGCAAATTCTATCGCCGCATTACCCCTGGCTTCACCCAAAGCGGCAAAAATCCTGATCCTTGATAAACGCTTTAATCCGGGCATCGTCTCACCTGATCCGCATGTTGGCTGAGCCGGAGATGGTAAACGAACCAAAAACCACAGGTAAATTAAACAGGAATATAAACGGTTTGGTGACCGTTACACTGACATACATCAGGCTAATCGATCCATTGGAGCAGATATCACTGCAATTGTTGCCAGTGCCGTTCGGGCACTCACAAAACGTGGTTACGGTCACCGTTATCAAATCCGCTTCATCACCGGCCGCCTCCCTGGTCTCGGATATAATGGTAGCCGTATCCTGGGCATTCGGCTGGCCCAGAAGCGCATACTGGGCGCCCGAACGGGCCACCTGTTCCAGTTCATGGGTTTCTATCGCCATGCGGCTGATGTCGTACCCGCCCAGCATCAAAAGAATAAAGACCGACATTATGAGGGCCAGTTCAACGACCACGCTGCCGGACCGGTCCCGGACCAGCCCAAGAATGTAATTTTGCAAACGGTTTTTCATAATGCTTATTCCACCAGTCTCGATTTGATCAGGAACGGGTTAAAGGTTATCAGATTGCCCTCCGGGTCGGTATTGGACATGAAACTGTTCCCGGTAAATGTTATGGTATCGGCAATAATAAAGGTGTTGGCATCCACAGAAGAACTGCCGCCGGTATAGGAAATATCCCCGTTGGGGGCATATATAATGCCATCAATATCCATGGAGGAGCCGCCGGTAAAGCCATGATTGACACCACTTTCATTTCTTGATTCAAAAAAGAATATCCCCTGATACACACCGCTGTCAGGGGCAGTAAAAGTAACACTGGCGCCGCCTGAAATATCAAAGTTGTTGGCAGTGCTGCTGGTGTTCACCATATAGAACATGACATTGTCGCCGACAACGGTGGCCTGGGCGCCAATATGAAGCCCGGCGCCGTCCAGGATATAAATCCCCGGTTCAAATGTCACCGTGCCATTTGTCGTAATATTGATGTCGTTGCAATAAACCCCGGGCGATAAGGTTGCATCATTGTGGCCGCTGATCTGCGTTCTGCTGGTGAAATCACAACCGGAAACCTCGGGCTCCGGCATTGAACCCAGAGGATCCGCCTGGGACACCTTGACCACCGGAGCGGGGGAGATACAGTTTCCCGATACCCCGCCGGCAGCAGAAATCATGGTGGCGGTCAGGCAGGCCGCGCCATTTATCGTGATTGCGCTGGAATCACTGGAATTGGCGATAACTCCGCAACCCAAAATAACATCCGCTGTGCCGGTCACGGTTATGGTGCCTGATTCACTCGGGTTGAGGGCATAAAGGCAGCCTTCGCCAATCCCGGCGGTAGCGACCGCCCGGGAAGCGGCGGTTTTATCGGAAGTAGTCAGAAGCGCGGACAGGATCAGCGGCAGCGGGGTGGTGACAATCGCTTCTACGGCCATTTCATTCCCGAGCTCAGCGCCACTTAAGGGTGGACAATTAATGGTCAGGGTTTGGCCGAGGCCGGTATCGAAATTGTTTCTCTCAGCGGCTTCTTTTGCAGCATTAAAAATGCTTGGGCCGGACGAGCAATTGTCCGGGTCGCCGCTTTCTTCCTCGACGTTTCGGAAATGCTCCAGTGCTCCCGCAACCGCGGCAGAATCCGCCATGGTCTGGGTACGGCGCTTGTCGATATGCCACGAGGCAATATCAAGTCCAAGCGCAATAAAACCGATGAAAACCGGCAGTAAAATGGCGGTATAGGCCAGGACAGCCCCGTCCTGCCGCTTCACGAACTTCCTGAAAAATCCAATCATCTCAATCACCCGTATGTTATTAGCAACAATTCCTCGCGCTTAAGGATAAGTAAAACAAGTTAAATAACTTCTAACAAATGGTTAACAGGTCCGGGAAAAACCAGGCATTGAAGGGTATTATGCCTGAAACAGGGCAAAATTTCAAAATAATCTTTCATTTTCCCCTAAAGATAGGGACTAAACAGCCAAAACCAGCCGTAGGCGGCGCGCTTTATCCGAGGCATAGCCTTGATTTTTTCAAGCGTAATATGCTCTGATTTTTCTATCCTTTTCTTGACCATCCTTGTCAGGCGCCCAGCCAGGGCGGGGTTAAAAACCTCAACGTTAAATTCGAAATTCAGGCGAAAACTCCGGGGATCCCAGTTGGTTGATCCCAACAACAGCCAGCGATCATCAACAATCAGGATTTTGCTGTGGTCAAAGGGCGGAGGGGAATGATAAATATTGCACCCCCCTTCCAGAACCTGTCCGTATTGCGCCTTGGACGCCCACTGGACATATTTTAGATTATTCTTCTCGGGCAGCAGGATATCCACCCTGACCCCTCTGAGCGCGGCATGGTTCAGGGCCGAGACCAGTACCCGGTCGGGCAGAAAATATGGGGTCATGATGGTAACTGACTTTTGCGCCATACCGAGCGCGCTGAAAACCGCCCAGCGGGTTTTCTTGGCATCCTCGTCAGGACCATCAGCAATGCCCCGGGCATAGGCATTGCCCTGGTTGCGCTCTACCGGGATTTTTGGCAGCCAGGTTTTTTCATCCAGTATTTCGTCCGTGGCAAAGGCCCAATCCGTGACAAACACCTCGGCAAGCTGGGTGGTAATGGGGCCGCTCAGCTGGAAGTGCAGGTCTTTAATCACCTTTTTCTGGTCGCCATGCTGAAAATTGCCCTGGCGGATATTCATTCCGCCGGTAAAAGCCAGCTTGCCATCAACAATCAGGATTTTGCGGTGGTTTCTCAAGTTGAGGTAAGCCATGCGCCAGGGGGACAGGCTCCTGTTAAAGCGGGCGACCGGAACTCCCCGTTTTTTCAAAACCTTGATAATAGAGGGCCGGTAATAGAGGGCGCCAACGGTATCCACCAGCACCCGGACCTCAACCCCCCGCTTCACCGCCGCCTCCAGCGTATCGGCGAACATTTTTCCGGCCTGGTCATAATCAAAGATAAAGGTTTGCAGACCAACTGATTTTTTGGCGCCCGCTATCGCCTTGAGCATGGCGGAGAAAGCCTGTTCCCCGTTCAACAGGAAGTCCAGGGTGTTCCCGGGAACCAACGGGAAGTCATTGATGGCGTCCATTAACCTGATGTGGGACCTGATTTCAGGCCGCTTGAGGAGGGTTGAGGAAAGCGCTGTGCTGGTTTTCCCCCTTTTTCCGGCTGAGGCGGTTTTGGCTTTGCCGGCCCGGATCCTGGCGGCCTTTCTTTCAATCCGGTTGACCCCGAACAACAGGTAAAACAATGTGCCGAAATAGGGCGCCAGCCAGACCACTCCGGACCAGCCGATCGCCGCCCGGACATCGCGTTTGGTGGTGACAATGTGGCTGAAGGCCAAAAAGGAAATGACCAGGGACAGGACAATCAGGATCAGCCAATAAAATTCCAGAATGGTTTCGATAAACTCCACGCCGCCTCCTCGATTATTTTGTAAAGATAGCTTTTAATGCCATACTTTAGGCCATAAACTTGCCCGTGAAAAAATATTTATCAAGGGGTTTTAGCGCCATGGCGGTAAATAAAGGTAAATCGGTGGCTTTGTTCGCCACCTGCCTGGTGGATTTGTGGCGTCCAGCGGTCGCCCGGGCGGCTGAACGCCTGCTGATAAAAGCCGGATTTAAGGTCGCGGTTCCAAGCGGCCAAACCTGTTGCGGCCAGGTCAATTACAACAGCGGGGATCAAAAAGGCGCCCGGAAACTGGCGCGCCGTCATATTATGCTTTTGGTGCCATTTGATTATGTGGTGGTGCCTTCCGGTTCGTGCGCGGACATGATCAAAAACCATTACCCCGCTCTCTTTGGCAACGATCTGGATGTGCAAAAGACGGCTCAAGTCCTTTCCGGCAAAACCTATGAGTTGACGGAATTCCTGGTTAGAATCGCCAGGTGGAAACCGTCCAGGGCCGGAGGGGTAAAAAGGAAACTGGTCTATCACGATTCCTGTTCGTGCCAGCGGAGTTTAAGGATTTACAAGGAGCCACGGCTGCTGCTGGAGGCGCAGGGAAAATATGACCTTCAGGCGCTCACCGGCGAAGACCGGTGCTGTGGCTTCGGCGGTCTTTTCTCCGTTAAATACGGTGAAGTTTCCTCCCACATGGCGGGCAAGAAAACCGCCGCCATCGCAGCAACAGAAGCAGAAATTCTGACCGGCGCCGATCTTGGCTGCCTTTTGAACCTTTCCGGCAAGCTGAAAGCCGAAGGCTCTGCTTGCGAAGTCCGGCACATCGCGGAAATTTTGGCGGAGGAAGAGGCATGAGCGAAACCCCGCTGGATTTTGAAAAGGGCGCCCACGAAGCCTTGGGGTCCGCCACCCTGCAGCAGGCGCTGGGCAAGTTCCAGACGGGATATCCGCTGTTGCGGGCGCGGGCGATGCAGTCCCTGCCCGACTTTGAGAAGGTGCGCACCAAAGCCGCAAGGATCAAGGACTTTTCACTCAAAAACCTGGACAAACTGACCGACCAGTACCGGGAAAAGGTCGAAGCCAATGGCGGCACTGTTCACATCTGCGAAACAGCAGCGGACGCCCGTAAAACCGTGGTGGAGATTTGCCGTCAGGCGGAGGCCAAAAAAATCACCAAATCAAAATCGATGGTGACCGAGGAACTGGCCCTCAATGACGCCCTTGAGGCTGCCGGGATGGAGGTTCTTGAGACCGATCTTGGCGAATATATCATCCAACTGGCGGGGGAACGGCCCAGCCATATTGTTGGCCCGGCGCTGCATAAAACCAAGGAAGAAGTGGCCCAGCTTTTCAAGGCTCATCACAAAACCAGGCGCAAGCGGGAAACCGGCGAGCAGCTGGTGCGCGAGGCGCGGGAGGTTCTGCGCGAGAAATACTTCGCCTCGGAGGTCGGCATAACCGGGGCCAATTTCCTGATCGCCGAGACCGGCACGGCGGTGATCGTCACCAACGAGGGGAATGCGGATCTGTGCCGCATTCTGCCCAACACCCACATCGTCGTCACCAGCATGGAAAAGGTGATCCCGACGCTGGATGATTTATCGGTATTCCTGCGGCTGCTGGCCCGTTCCGCCTCGGGCCAGGAGATGACCTCTTACACCACCCTGGTCAGCGGGCCGCGGGGGCCGGGCGAGAGCGAAGGGCCGTCCAGCTTTCATGTCGTGATCGTAGATGGCGGGCGCAGCAAACTTTTGGGCACCGACCAGCAGGCGCTGCTGCGCTGCATCAAATGCGGCGCGTGTATGAACGTCTGCCCGGTCTATATGTCGGTCGGCGGCCACACCTACGGCTGGGTTTATCCGGGGCCGATCGGGGCGGTGTTGAACCCGGTGCTGAACGGCTTTGGAACGATGTATCACAATTACCAGGCCTCGACCTTTTGCGGGGCCTGTGAAGAGGTGTGTCCGGTCAAAATTCCATTGACAAAAATCATGCGCGACTGGCGTACCCGGGCCTTCCAGGAACGTATTCCGGGCCTCGGCGCGCGGCTGGCCTTGTGGCTGTGGGCGGCAATCGCCGCCAACCCGTTCCTCTATAACCTGGCGGCGGGAGCCGGGATTCCAATCCTCAGGGCGCTGGCGGGCAAAAAAGGCGTTTTGAAATCCCTTCCCCTGGCCAAAGGGTGGATGAAGGGCCGGGTGCTTGATGCCCCCGAAGGGGGGCGTTTTGTCAGGGGCAGGAAGCGATGAAAACGCGCGCTGAGACCTTCGCCTGGAATGTCAAGAATCAACTCGGGAAGGTACACCGGGTAGCTTCGCTTGAAAAAGTGCCGGCGCTGGTGCGGCGGCTGGCCGAGCAATTGGGGCTGGAACCAAAAGCAGTCGTCGCTGCGGCCTCCGACCTGAAAGATCTCAACTGGAAAGGGCTGGAAGTTGAGCACCGTCCGGCGGGAATCGAGGATGTTCTGGGAATCTCACGGGCAATGGCGGGAATTGCCGAAACCGGCACGCTGGTTTTCGCCTCGGGGAAATCCAACCCGCCGTCGCTTAATTTCATTCCTGAATACAGCATCGCCATTGTCCGCGAGAGTGAGCTGGTTGATACCTCCGAGGAGGTTTGGGTCATCCTCAGGGAAAAGCAGCCGTTTCCCGCCACCATCAATATGGTCACGGGCCCGTCGCGCACCGGCGACATCGAGCAAACCTTGTTTCTCGGCGCTCATGGGCCGCGTGAGCTGCATGTGGTTATGGTAAAATCCTAAAAGGCGTTCAAGGGCAGTTTCAGGTAAGAAAGACCGTTGTCTTCGGCTTTCGGGAAGTGGCCGGCGCGCATGTTGATCTGGACCGACGGCAGAATTAATTCCGGCATGGAAAGCGTGGCATCCCGGGTCTGGCGCATTTTGATATAATCGGCCTCGGGGGTGCCGCCGCCAACGTGGATGTTGCCTGCCTTTTGCTCGGCCACCGTGGTCACCCAGGCGGCATCGCGTTTGCCATCCGCGCCATAGTCGTGGCACATATAAAGCGTGGTCTGGTCCGGGAGGCTAAAAATTTTCCGGATCGAGGCATAAAGCGTCGCCGCGTCGCCGCCCGGAAAATCACAGCGCGCGGTGCCGCTGTCCGGCATAAGGATGGTATCGCCGACAAACGCCGCAGCGCCCACCACAAACGTCATGCAGGCCGGGGTATGACCGGGAGTGGCGATGGCCCTGATGGTCAGGCCGCCCAGCGGAAGTTCCTGGCGATCGCTCAGGTAAAGGTCAAAATCCGCTTCCTTTTGAACCTCGGCCGCATCGAGGTTGAAGATTTTGGCGAACACCCGCTGGACGCTTTTAATATTTTCGCTGATGCCAATCCGGCCGCCGAGCGTCTTGCGGAGGTATTGCGAAGCGGTAACGTGATCGGCATGGACATGAGTCTCCAGGATATAAAGGAGCTCTAACCCGTTATCTTTGATAAAAGAAATCACCTGGTCGGCTGACGCCGTACTGGTGCCCCCGGAAGCCGGATCAAAATCAAGGACGGAATCGATCACAGCGGCTTTTCCGCCATCCCAGACCACATAGGTGATGGTAAAGGTGGCGGGATCGAAAAAAGATTTTACGTTTTCCATAGCCCTTCCTATCACATTTGCTCACAGTGGCGGGTTGGAATAAAAATGCCACAGGAAAACCGCTACCGATGCGCGGTGCGGGCGCCAGGGTTCGGCAATTTCATCCATTTTCTTCTGTTTTGGGCGCTCTTTCAAATTTTTCAATTTTTTGACCGCCTCCTGGATCGCCAGGTCATCGGCGGGCCAGATGTCCGGCCGGCCAAGCGAAAACATCAAAAACATCTCCGCCGACCAGCGCCCGAAACCCTTTAATGCGGTGATGGTCTCGAGCACCTCCTGATCGGACTTTTTTATCAGATCCTTGGGCCTGAACCCGTCCAGAACCGCTTTAGATAATCCCCGCCCATATTCAATTTTTTGCCAGGACAAGCCAAACTCCCTCAACTCCTGATCGGATTTATCCAGAAAATTTTCCGGGATAACCTCTCCCATCGCCGCTTCCACCCGGTCATAGATGGTCGCTGCCGCTTTAACGGATAATTGCTGGCCGACAATAATGCGCAACAGGTGTTCAAAGGATGGCCCGCCCGAACGGCGCTCAACCGGATAACCCACCACCTTCAGGGCCGCACGGATATCCTTATCCTTTCTCGCCACCTTATCGAGGGCGATTTTCAAGTCCTTAGTCGTCAGCCGGAATTCCATGCCATCACCTTTTGTCAATCAATGGATAGGCGGCCCGGGTGCGCTGCAGGAAATGCCCGCCCTGCAGGGCCACCGAAACAATACTGGCGTAAAGCACCGCTTCCAGCAGCCCTAGCACTCCTCTGCCAAGCGGGATCGCCAGATAGTAACTCAAGGGGGTCATGATAATGACATAGACAAAGGTCTGTATGCCGGTCGGGATCCAGGTCTCGCCCAGGCCCCTGAGGGCGTTCCCCAGCACCATCTGCAGGCCATCGAAAAAAATCACGTATGCGGTAAAGGCGATGAACGGGAGTGAAAACAAAATCAGCGCCGCGTCGTCGGTATAAAACGAAAATATCTCCCGATCGAACAGATAAATTACCGCCCCGGAGAGCAACAGGACCGCCACCCCCAGGCCAAACCCGGTTAGCCCCGCCAGCGCGGTATCCTTGGCATCGCCCCTCCCTTTGGCCATGCCGACGCGGATCGCCGTGGCGGCCCCCAGTCCCGCGGTGATCATGAAGGGTACGGTCATGATGTTGAAAATCACTCCGTAAGCGGCCAGCGCCATTTTGCCGATCCACCCGGCAAAGATGGTCAGGGCGGCGAACGCCACCACCTCGACGCCAAGGCTAAGACCGGCGGCATGGCCTTTTTCCCGCTGCGCCCGCCATGAGCTCCACGCCTCTTTCCGGTAGCTGTGAAGCCGGTAGCGATGAAATGTTGGTGAGGTGAACAGGTACAAAACGGTGGCTCCTCCCATTAAAAGCCTTAAAATCGTGGTCGCCCAGGCGGACCCCACCGCGCCCATTTCCGGGAAACCCAGCTTGCCGAAAATCAGCACATAGTTTAGCCCGAGGTTCAGGATATTCCCAACCGTCATGATAACCACAGCCGGTTTTGGCCGGCCCAGCCCTTCGAGGAAAAATATTCCGTTCACATAAAGCAAATGGCCAACCAAACCAAAGCTCAAGACCGTCATCACCTTGCCGCCCTCGGCCGCCAGCTCTGGAGTTTGTCCGGCCAGGGTGAAGTAAAATTCACCGGGCAGCAGCAGGACCGTACAGGTCAGCCCGATCCAGATAGAATAAGGCAGCGAGCGCCGGAACACCCGCCCGCATTCGTCGTAATCCCCGGCCCCGAAAGCATGTGAGGTATGGATCAGGGTGCCCATCAGCAAGCCGATCGCCATCACCAGCACCACCATGATGAAGGTGCCGTTGCCAAGGTTGAGGTAGGCCAGGGCATCGGTCGAATAAATCCCGACCATGATGGTATCAACGATAATCAGGACAACGATGCCGAGGCGGGACAGCATCACCGGCCAGGCGAGCCGGAACAGCTCGCGGCTATGGCGCTTGAAACGCTTCCTCAACCACCCGGCGTCATGGATTTCCGCAGGCTTGTTCATATCCAGGGTCTGTCCTTGTATCAGCCGGTAATCGGCGCTGTCGCCTCTTTCAGCCAGTCCCTGGTCTCTTTAGAAACCAGCGGGTTCAGTTTTTCCCAAACTTCGGCATGGTAGTCGTTGAGCCACTTAATCTCGCCCCCGGTCATAATCCCGGTTTTCACCAGGCGCTTGTCGATCGGGCAGAAGGTGATGGTCTCGAACCCCAGCATGTCCTGTTCACCATTCATTTTTTCTTCCTGAACAATGATAAGGTTCTCGATCCGGATGCCGTATTCGCCGGCCTTGTAGTAGCCGGGCTCGTTGGAATAGATCATTCCCGGCTCCAGAGCTATGGTGTTCTGGACCTTGGCGATCCGCCCCGGCCCCTCATGGACAGCCAGAAAACACCCGACCCCATGGCCGGTGCCGTGATCATAATCAAGGCCCACCTCCCACAAAGGCCGGCGGGCGAAACTGTCCAGCTCAGGACCGGTCGTGCCTTTCGGGAATTTGGCGGTGGCGAGCGCGATATGCCCCTTGAGGACACGGGTGAAGCGGTCCTTTTCCTCGTCGCCCACTTCGCCGATCGGCACCGTGCGGGTGATATCGGTGGTGCCGTCGAGATACTGGCCGCCGCTATCAATCAGGTAAAGGCTGCCCGGCTTGATCGGCAAATTGCTTTCCCTGGTCAGTTTGTAATGGCAGATCGCCCCGTTCGGGCCAAAAGCGGAAATGGTGTCAAAGCTGAGGTCCAGCAAATCCCCGTTCACCTTCCTGAAGGCCAGAAGTTTGTCGCGGGCGGTCATTTCGTCCAGTTGGCCTTTCGGCGCCTCAAGCGAAATCCAGTGCAGGAAATTGGCCACCGCCGCGCCGTCTCTGATATGGGTGGCGCGGGTGCCGTTCAGCTCCACCCGGTTCTTTCTGGCTTTGGGAAGAGCGCACGGGTCGGCCGCCTTGATGATCCTGGCGCCGCTTTCCTTCAAAGTATCGAAAATCGCCGACGAGGCGGTATTGGGGTCGGCCAGCACCTTCTTGCCGGCTTTCCCCAGCGCCTTGACGCCTTCAAGAAAATCGCTCTTGGGGGCAATTCCAACTTCGTTTCCAAGATGGGCCTTGAGCGCGGCGTTGACCTTGACGTCATCGATATAAAGGGTCGCCTTGCCGTCGGCATCCAGCACCGTATAGGCCAGCGAGACCGGGGTGTGCAGGACATCGTTTGAGCGGATATTGAACAGCCAGGCGATGCTGTCCAGCTGGGTAATAATCGCAACCTCGGCCCCCGTTTCCCTGATCGCGGCGGCGATTTGTTTGCGTTTGTCCTGATGACTGAGGCCGGCATACTTGACATCGTGGGGATGGACCGGGGTGTTGGGCTCACCGGGCTGGTCATCCCAGACGGCATCGATGGGATTGCCCCGGGTTAATACCAGTTCGGCATCGTGGATGGCCAGTTTGGTGCGCGCCTCCTTGACCCAGCCGATGGTGTGCAGGAAGGGATCGTAGCCGATTTTCCGGCCCCCGGTGAGGTTTTTCCCAAGCCATTTCAGAGGCGAGGTTCCGGGCACCCCGCAAATCTCAAAAAGCTTCGGGTCAACCTGCTTGTTCACCTGGATGGTATAGCGCCCGTCGACAAAGATCGCCGCCTGGTCCGCCATCACCACGGCGAAGCCGGCCGAGCCGGTAAAACCGGTGATCCAGGCCAGCCGCTGGGCGTAGGACGCAACGTATTCACTGGCGTGTTCGTCGGTCAGCGGCACGACGAAACCGTCCAGGTTTCTTTTTTTCATTTCTTCACGAAGCGCTTCCAGGCGGTCTTCGATTTTTAGGATCGGCATCGCTTTCTCCCGGTTTTCCCTTTGATGATGCGGAAATCTGTTTTAAAAGGTTGAGAGTAAAGACGAAAGCAAAAACTGCGGGGGGAGCATGAACAAGAAAAAAGAAGCGCCTAAAGATCCGGATTCCATGAGCTGGCTTGGCAAGCTGGCGGCGGTTTTACTGCTGCTGCTGTTCGCCGTGTATTTGATCTTTTTTTCCACCCCAGCCGACAAACCGGAAAGCGAAATGAAACAAAGCATGACCAAAATCAGTCCTCCCGTGGCCAAGGTCGTGGACCACACCTTCAGCCATCACGGCATTACCGTTGAAGATCCTTACGCCTGGCTTTACGACAAAAGCTACCCGACGATTGACGATGAGGATGTTTTGTCCTACCTGCGCGCCGAAAACGCTTATACCGAATCGGTGATGGCTCCTTATAAGGGTTTTTCCGAAACTCTTTTCCGGGAAATGAAAGGCCGCATTGCCGAAGAGGATGAAGGGGTTCCGGCCAAGGATGGCCCTTATTTTTACAGTTGGCGCTATTCCGGGGGAACCCAGTACAAGGTCTGGCTCAGGAACCCGGCCGGAGGGGGGAATGAGGAAATTATCCTTGATGAGAACGCAAGGGCAAAAGACAAGGACTATTACCGCCTGGGCGGCCTGGCGGTCAGCCCCGATCATTCCCTGCTGGCGTGGTCGGAGGATTTCAACGGGTCCGAGCGCTTTACCACCCGCATCAAGAACCTGAAAACCGGCCAGGTTTTTGCCGAAGAAATTCCTGAGACCATCGGCCCGGCGGTCTGGTCTTCGGACCGCCAGTACCTTTTTTACACCGTCGTTGATGAACACTGGCGGCCCTATGAAATCCGCCGGCACAAAATCGGCGCCCCAGTGAAAGAGGACGTGGCCATCTATGCCGAACAGGACCCGGGGTTTTTCTTAAGCGTTTCCAGGACCCACAGCCGCGAATTTATCGTCATCACTGCCGGAACCCAGGTAACCTCGGAAATTTATGTTTTCCCTGCGGGTGAAAACGGCGGCGATCTGACCCTGGTATCCAAAAGACGTGAAGGCCATCGGTATGACCTGGATCACGCCAACGGCAAGTTTTACATCCGCACCAATGATCACCACGTTAATTTCCGGGTGGTCAGCGCTCCTGAGCAAACCCCTGGTGAAGAAAACTGGCGCGAGGTCATCGCGGCCAAGGACAGCGATTATATTCGCGCCTTGATTGCCTTTAAGGATTTTCTGGCGATTCAGCAAAAAGTTGGCGGGATTGATCAGATCCGTATCCGCTTCTACAGCGGCGAGGAGCATTTCGTCGGTTTCCCGGAAAGCGTTTATGCCGCCGGGTTCGGCAATACCCCGGAATTTGAAACCAATACCGTTCGCCTTAACTATGAATCCATGATCACCCCGGAGACGGTATATGATTACCATGTCGCCGGGCGGGAACTTGAAACCCGCAAAGTTCAGGAAATTCCCTCAGGTTATGACCGAAGCCAGTACCAGACCGTGCGTCTGATGGCTCCGGTCCGGGACGGGGTGCTGGTTCCAGTGACCCTTCTTTATAAAAAGGGGATGAAACAGGACGGCGGCAACCCGCTTCACCTTTATGGCTATGGCGCCTATGGGTACGGCATGCCACCCGGATTTATCACCAATGCCTTCAGCCTGGTGGACCGCGGGTTTGTTTACGCCATCGCCCATGTCCGGGGCGGTGACGAGCTGGGCTATCAGTGGTATCTGGATGGCAAGCTGGAGAAACGCGCCAACACTTTTAACGATTTTGTCGATGTCGCCCGCTTCCTGATTAATGAAAATTACACCCGGGCCGGAAATATTTCGATTGAGGGGCGGAGCGCCGGCGGCGAGCTGATGGGGGTGGTGATCAATCAGGCGCCGGAACTGTGGCGGGTCGCCCTGGTTGGCGTGCCGTTTGTCGATGTCCTCAATACCATGCTGAACGATGAACTTCCCCTGACCCCGCCCGAGTGGCCGGAATGGGGCAACCCGATCACCGACCAGGCGGCGTTCGAGCTGATCCGCTCTTACAGCCCCTATGACAATATCGCGTCCAAGGATTACCCGGCGCAATACGTCTCGGGCGGGTTGAATGACCCGCGTGTGACCTATTGGGAACCGGCCAAGTGGACCGCCAAAATGCGCGCCCTGAAAACCGATAGTAATCCGCTGGTCATGAAAATAAACATGGGCGCCGGGCATGCCGGCAAAAGCGGCCGTTTCACACGCCTGAAGGAACGGGCCGAGGAATATGCCTTCCTGCTGGCCCAGTTCGGAATGGCGGAAAAGAATTAACCCTTGAGGACTTCGTGGATGGCGCTGGTCAGGCGGCTTAAGTCGTCGGCCCCGATGATATATGACGGGGTCAGGTAGACAATATTGCCGAACGGTCTGATCCAGCAGCCCTTCTCGACAAAGGCCCGGCCCAGAGCTTCATGATCAGGTGTTTCTTTTAACTCAACCACCCCAATCGCCCCCTTGACGCGGACATTCTTAACCCCCCGGATATTCTGGCAATATTGCAATTCGTGCTCCATTTGACCGGAAATCGCCTGGATCTGCTCCAGCCGGGGCTCGGATTCAAACAAATCCAGCGAGGCATTGGCGGCGGCGCAGCCGAGCGCGTTTCCCATATAGGTCGGGCCATGCATGAAGGCCTTGGCCGGATCGTCGGAAAGGAACGCCTCAAAGACATGCTCGCGGACAATCGCCGCCGAAAGCGGCATGACCCCGCCGGTCAGCGCTTTCGACAGGCACATAATGTCGGGGACGATCCCGGCCTGGTCACAGGCGAACAGGGCGCCGGTGCGCCCGAAGCCGGTAAAGATTTCATCGGCAATCAGAAGAAGATCATGACGGTCCGCCGCCGCCCTGATTTTTTTCAGGGTTCCGGGATCGTGGAATTTCATACCGCCCGCGCCTTGCACCAGGGGCTCGGTAATCAATGCGGCGATCTGGCCGCCATGCTTTTTCAAAAGAGCTTCCAGCGCCGCTTCGGTTTTTTCATCTTCAGGCAATCTGGCAAAAATCTCACCCGGAACAAAATCGGCGAAGGCGCGGTGCATGCCGCCCGGATCAGTGACCGCCATGGCCATGGTGGTATCGCCATGATAGCCGCCCAAGAAGGAAAGGAATTTGGTGCGGCCCGGCTCGCCTTTATTGTTCCAGTACTGGACCGCCATTTTGATCGCAATCTCGACCGAGACCGACCCGGATTCGGCGAAAAAGACTTTGTTGAGGTCCCCGGGGGTGATATCGGCCAGGCGTTTGGCCAAGCGGAGCGCCGGTTTGTTGACCAGCCCGCCCATCATCACATGGGGCAACGCCTGGGCTTGTTTTTTGATCGCCGCCACGATCTGGGGATGGTTATAGCCGTGGGCGGCGGTCCACCAGCCGGCAATGCCGTCGATCAGTTCCCGGCCGTCTTCCAGTTTCAGGCGCACCCCCCCGGCGCCCACCACCGCCAAGGGTTTGCCCGCCGTTTTCATCTGGGAATAGGGCAGCCAGAGGTGTTCCAGTCCTTCGCTGTACCAGGAGCTCATGTTATGATTTGGGCCGGATCCCAAGGCGTTCAAAAAGTTTCAGATCCTCATTGCCGGCCGGGTTCGGGGTGGTCAGCAGTTTCTCGCCATAAAAAATCGAGTTGGCGCCGGCCAGGAAACACAGCGCCTGCATTTCATCGGACATATCCTCGCGCCCCGCCGATAATCTGACATAGGACATCGGCATCACGATCCGGGCCACGGCGATAGTGCGGACAAATTCCAGCGGGTCCAGCTCATCGGCGCCGGCCAGCGGGGTGCCTTCGATTTGAACCAGCAGGTTGATCGGCACCGATTCGGGATGCTTTTCCATGGTTGCCAGCGTCTCCAGCATGCCGGCGCGGTCGTCACGCCCCTCACCCATACCCACGATGCCCCCGGAGCAAACCTTCATGCCCGCCTCCCTGACAAAGCCAAGCGTGTCCAGGCGGTCCTGGTAACAGCGGGTGGTGATGATCTGGCCGTAATATTCGGGCGAGGTATCGATATTATGGTTGTAATAATCAAGCCCGGCGTCTTTAAGGCGGAGCGCCTGTTGCTGGTCCAGCATGCCGAGGGTCAGACAGGTCTCAAGCCCCATTTTCTTGACCCCCTTGACCATCTCGATTACCTGATCCAGGTCTTTGTCCTTGGGCCGCGACCAGGCGGCTCCCATGCAATAGCGGGTGGCGCCAGCCTCTTGTGCTTTTTTGGCGTCTCTCAAAACCTTTTCGACATCCATCAGTTTTTCGGCCTCAAGCCCGGTTTCTTTTTTGTATTTGGCGGATTGCGGGCAGTAGGCGCAGTCTTCGGGGCAGCCGCCGGTTTTGATCGACAGAAGCTGCGATAATTGCACTTCATTGGGGTCAAAATAGCGCCGGTGCAGGGTCGCCGCCTTGAAAATCAGGTCTGCGAATGGCAGCTCGAAAAGCTCAAGTATTTCGCCCCTTCGCCAGTCATGACGGAGGTCTGATTTGTTGGGCTCCGGAGCCCCGGCGGTTTCAATTTGATGCACCCGGCTCATGAGGGGGAGAGAACCCCAAAGGCACATGAAAGTCAAGGACAAGCACCCCTAATTTTCCTTGGCGCAAGGGTCAGACATGTAAGAGCAACTTAACCTCAAATGGAAACAATTTGATGGCTTTACTGCACAGCATAGAAAGGAGAGGTTTTGAACATGATGTGGTGCATCATGGAAGAACCACGACACCTGTAGGCAAAGCAGCAAAGCCATCAAATGGTTTCATTTGAGGTTAAGTTGCTCTAGGTTGCGCCCCATGGACTCACTTTCCAAATTCGCCCGGAAAAAGCTTGCTGAAACCAGGGTCAAAGGGCTCTACCGCCAGACCATTCCCACCCGCCACAAGGACCCGGTTCATGTGGAGCGGGGGGATAAGATTTATGTCTCTTTTTCCGGCAATGACTATCTCGGGTTGTCCCGGCACCGGAGAGTGATCGCCGCCGCCGCCCGGGCGGCGGAAAAGTTTGGAGCGGGGGCCGGAGCCTCGCGTCTGGTGACCGGCGATCATCCGCTCTATCAGGAGCTGGAGACCGGGATCGCCACCTTCAAGGAAGCCGAAGCGGCGCTGGTTTTCGGCAGCGGTTATTTGACCAACCTTGGGGTTATCCCAGTGCTGGCGGGTGAAGGCGATTTGATCCTGGCCGACCGGCTGTGCCATGCCTGCCTGTTTGCCGGAAGCGATCTGTCGAAAGCGGCATTGAAGGTTTACCGCCACAATGACCTCGACCACCTGCGGGAAATCCTGGACGGCCAGCGGAGCAAATACCGCCATACCCTGATCCTGACCGATGGCGTCTTCAGCATGGATGGCGACCGGGCTCCGGTCGAGGAAATGACCGCGCTGGCCCGCAAGTTTGATGCCTGGCTGATGGTCGATGACGCTCACGGCCTGGGCGTTGTCGAGCAAGGCAAAGGCTCAACCTTCAAGAACGGTCACCGGCTGGATGTCCCGTTGCAGATGGGCACCCTGTCCAAATCGGTGGGGGCGTATGGCGGGTATATCGCGGCCGATGCGGTTGTGATCGACCTGATTAAAAACCGCGCCCGTTCCCTGATTTATACCACCGGGTTGCCGCCGGCGGTGGTGGGAGCGGCGCTTGAGGGGCTCAAGATCATTAAAAACAATCCCGGGCTTTGTAACAAACCGATCCAAAAGGCCACCCTGTTTTGCCGCGAGTTGGACCTTCCCGCGCCGCAATCCTCGATCGTGCCGATGATTTTTGGGGATATCGAGAAAACCATGCAGACCGCGGATAGATTGGCCGAACAAGGGTTTCTGGTTCACCCGATCCGCCCGCCGACCGTGCCCGATGGCACCGCGCGCTTGCGTTTTTCATTTTCCGCCGCCCATCAGGATAAAGACATACTTAATCTGGCTGAGGTAATCAGGGGGCTATGAGCGCACTTTTTATTACCGCCACCGGGACCGGGATCGGCAAGACTTTGGTGACCGCGGCGCTCACCTTCCAGCTCAAGCAAAAAGGCCATAACGCCATTGCCTTAAAGCCTGTCATCAGCGGCTTTGAGGACGGGGGAAAACCCAACGACACCACAATCCTGGCGGCAGCCGCGGGACTAGACATTGGCCCGGCAACGATTGAGAGGATCTCTCCATGGCGTTTCAAGGCGCCGCTTTCCCCCAACATCGCCGCCGCCCGCGAGGGCCGGGAAATTCCGATCGAAGAGCTGGTCGCCTTTTGCAAAAAGACCATCGCCGGGAATGACTACACCCTGATCGAGGGGATCGGCGGCAGCCATGTTCCGCTGGCCCGGGGATATCTTGTGGCCGACTGGATCAAGGCGCTTGAGATCCCGGCGCTGGTGGTGACGGGAAGCTATCTGGGCACCCTCAGCCATACCCTGACAACTTTAAGGGCGCTCAAGGCGGACCGCATCCCGGTCGCCGGGGTGGTGGTCAGCGCATCCCGGGAAGAGCCGATGGCCCTGGCCGAGACGGTGACAGCGCTTAAGGACCAGTCGCCGGATACCAAAATTTTCCCCCTGAAGCGGATCCTGGAAGAACCGCTCTGGAAACACGCGCCAGACCTGATCCGGGTTTTTGAATAACCTATCCCAGCCTTGATTTCGGACGGGTGATGAAGCCCGCCAGCCAGCCCGCCAGCAGCGCAATGATGATCGCCATAAGGCCATAAAGATGGGGCTGGTTCTGCGCCAGGCTGTAGACCACCCGCTCAAACCCGGCCTTGCCGATCCGGATTTCCTTGTCGGAACGGCCAATCAGCCGGCCCTCCCGGAACAAATAGGCCGAAGCGGTATAGGCACCGCTCGGGACATTGGCGGGAAAGAAAAAATCGGCCCGGAAAAGCGTCTCTGACTGGATCTCCATCGCCTCCGTGGCCACCTGATAAAGTCCCGCCCCTTGCTTGACCCGGATCAGTCCGGCCGCGTAATCCTCGAGCCCCGGCTGGCGGGCAAAATCCTGTTGGGCAAGGCCGATCTTCAGTCTGGCCAATTCTTTCTCCGGTGCAATCGCCAGCAACGGACGGGTGCTGGCCAGCGCATAATATTCCGGCACGCCCTGGAGGAGTTTGCCGCCGGTGTTGACCCAAAACCCCATAACCCGTTCTTTTTTGCGGACCATATGGGGGCGCTTTTCCCCGGTGATGACAATGACAATGTCATATCTTTCTCCGGCCATGGTCTCACCGCGCTTGATGGCGCCGAACAGTAATAGTTCCTGTCCGGTAAAACTGTGGCGCAGCTCGATGTCATATTGGGAAAGATCGGTGACGATATCCTGGGCCCGCGCCGCCGGCGCCAACGCCATCAGGAAAGCTGTCAGGAATACCAGCCGTTTCATCGCGCCACCTCGATCACTGAATAAAGCTCAGCCGGGGTGGTGAAGAGGTCCCAGCCCATTTTGAAGCAAACCACCAGCACCAGCACCGCCAGCCCGGTGCGAAACTGTTCCGCTTTTAACTTATAACCTGCCCGCGCCCCCAGCTGGGCGCCGATAACCCCGCCGCTCAGCAACACCAGCGCCATCACCACATCAACCGTCTGGGTGTTGACCGAATGAAAGAACGTAACCATGGCGGTGACAAAAACAATTTGAAATAACGAGGTGCCGACGACAACGTTGCCGGGCATGCCGAGGATGTAGATCAGCGCCGGGATCATCACAAACCCGCCGCCGACCCCCATGATCGCCGCCAGTACGCCGACCACAAAGCCAATTAAAATCGGCAGGTAGATACTGACCACCAGGTGAGATTTTTTGAACTTCATTTTGTGTGGCCAGGCGTGTATCCAGGCCGGGTGGCGCTTGCGGCGGCGGCGAACCCTGCGCCCGCTTTTTCTGGCCAGCCATGGAGAAACATTTTCCCACAACATCAGCGAGCCGATGGTGCCGAGGAAAAAAACGTAAGCCAGTGAAATCATAAGGTCGACCTGACCAATACTATTAAGATACGAGAAAATTTCCGCACCAACGTAGCTGCCCCCAAGGCCCCCGGCCATAAGCACCAGGCCCATCTTGATATCGATCCCGCTGCGCCTGAAATGCGCCAGCGCGCCGGAGACCGAGGATGCGGTAATCTGGTTGGCCTCGGTGGCCACCGCCACCGCCGGCGGAACGCCGGTAAAAATCAGCAATGGGGTCATCAGAAAACCGCCGCCAATCCCGAACATGCCGGACAAAAAACCGACCCCGCCGCCCATAAACAGCAACAGCAGAACATTCAATGACATCTCAGCGATCGGAAAGTATAATGACATCGATTTTATCTTTCCCCGGCAGTGATTGCCTCAGGCCGATACTTTTGCACGAAAGGCGTGGAAAAATCCAGAAAAGTCGCCCATATAGTATTTAAGCAGGAGGAGAATTACATGCCAACCTACAAAGCCCCGGTCAAGGACATGCTGTTTGTCCTGAACGATGTCCTGAAACTCGAGAGATATTCCAACCTGGAAAGTTTCGCCGAGGCGACCCCGGACATCATCGCCGCGATCGTGAAACAAGGCGGCAAATTCTGTGAGGAGGTTTTGCAGCCCATTAACCTGTCCGGTGATAAGGAAGGCTGCATCCGGCATGAGGATGGCAGCGTCACAACCCCGAAGGGCTTCAAGGAAGCCTACGACCTTTATTGTCAGGGCGGCTGGGGCGGTCTGACCGCGCCAACCGAATTTGGCGGCCAGGGACTGCCGTGGGTTTTGAGTGTCATCATTCAGGAATTGACCGCCTCCGCCAATCTGGGGTTTTCATTGTACCCGTTCCTGACCGCGGGCGTGGCCGGGCTTTTGAACAAAATTGGCACTGACGAGCAAAAAAAGACTTATCTGCCGAACATGATATCTGGCAAATGGACCGGAACCATGAACCTGACCGAGCCGCAATGCGGCACCGATCTTCGGCTGTTGCGCACCAAGGCCGAGCCTCAGGACGATGGTTCCTACAAGATCACCGGCACCAAGATTTTTATTTCCGCTGGTGAACATGACCTGTCGGAAAACATCATTCACCTGGTGCTGGCCAGGATTCCCGGCGGGCCGGAGGGTGTCAAGGGCATCAGCCTGTTTCTGGTTCCCAAATTGATCGACGGCAAGCCGAACCGGGTAAGCTGCGGCTCGATTGAGGAAAAGATGGGCATTCATTCCAATTCCACCTGCCTGTTGAATTACGACGGCGCCACCGGTTCTCTGGTCGGCAAGGAGCATGAAGGCCTGAGGGGCATGTTCGTATTGATGAACGCGGCCCGCCTGGGCACCGGTCTGCAGGCCCTGGGCCTTTCGGAAGTGGCCACCCAGAACGCCGCCGATTACGCCAGAGACCGCCTGCAGGGACGCTCACTGACCGGCGTCAAGTTTCCCGACAAGGTGGCGGACCCGATTATTGTTCATGCAGATGTCCGGCGCATGTTGATGAATGCCCGCTGTTTTAACGAAGGCGGGCGCGCCCTGGCGCTGTGGATCGGCCTGCAGATGGATCTGGAGGAAAAAGCGGAAACGGAAGATGAGCGCAAGACGGCCAAGAACCTGCTGGCGCTGATGATCCCGACCGCCAAGGGGGTGATGTCGGACCTGGGCTACGCCAACGCCACCAATGCCCAGCAGGTGTTCGGCGGCCACGGCTATATCCATGAATGGGGCATGGAACAATTCGTCCGCGATGCCCGCATTACCATGCTGTACGAAGGCACCAACGGCATCCAGGCGATGGACCTGGTGGGCCGCAAGCTGCCCAAGGATAATGGCGAGGCGATCCGCGCCTATTTCCAGATGATTGAAGGTTATTGCAAGGAGTATGAGAAGGACTATGCCGAGTTTACCGATCCCCTGAAAAAAGCGTTGGGGGATTTGCAGCAGGCGGCCATGTGGCTGATGCAAAACGCCGTCAAAAACCCTGATAACGCCGGGGCAGCGGCGACCAGTTTTATGCACCTGATGGGCCTGGTGGCGCTCGGCCATATGTGGGCGTGGATGGCGGTCACCTCTGATCAGGCCCTGAAAGCCGGCGCCAGCGACAAGGCCTTTCACGAAGCCAAACTGATCACCGCCAGATATTTCATGAACCGCCATTTGCCCCAGACCGGAAGTTACTATAAGAAAATCGAGGCCGGGTCCGAATTTATGATGGCCCTGCCCGCTGAAGCCTTTTAAAGCCGAAGCCTATTAAGGAAAGAGAGCAACCATGACCGAAGCCTATATCTATGACGCCGTCCGGACCCCCCGCGGCCGGGGCAAAAAAGACGGCTCGCTCCACGAAATCACGCCGATCCAGCTGGCTACCCAAGCGCTGGAGGCGGTGCGCGACCGCACTAAGCTTGATACCGCGCTGATTGATGATGTGGTGCTGGGCTGTGTCGGGCCGGTCGGCGAACAGGGGGCCAACATCGCCCGGGTGGCGGCCTTGAATGCCGGGTTCGACAACGGGGTCGCGGGGTTCCAGATCAACCGCTTTTGTGCTTCCGGCCTTGAGGCCGTCAATATCGCCGCCGCCAAGGTCATTTCAGGCGAGGCCGATTTCGTTATCGGCGGCGGGGTTGAGAGCATGAGCCGGGTGCCGATGGGATCCGACGGCGGGGCCATGGCGACCGACCCGGCGGTGGCGTTCAAAACCTATTTCGTCCCGCAGGGAATATCCGCCGACCTGATCGCCACCAAGTACGGTTATTCCCGCGATGATGTCGACGCTTATGCGGTCGAAAGCCAGAAGCGCGCCGGAGAATCCTGGGATCAGGAGCGGTTCAAGAACTCGATCATCCCGGTCAAGGACGTGATCGGCCTTACCGTGCTTGATCATGACGAGAACCGGCGGCCCGAAACCGATATGCAGTCGCTGGCCGCCCTCAAACCGTCGTTCGCCGACATGGGCCAGAATTACGGCTTTGATTCGGTGGCGATCCAGAAATATCCGGAATTTGAGGCGATTAACCATGTCCATCACGCCGGCAATTCCTCCGCCATCGTCGATGGCGCCGCCGCGGTGCTGGTCGGCAGCAAGGAAGCGGGCGGGAAAGCGGGCTTGAAGCCCCGCGCCCGGTTAAAAGCGTTCGCCTCGGTCGGCACCGAACCGACCATCATGCTGACCGGTCCTTCGTTCGCCGCCGAAAAAGCCCTAAAAAAAGCCGGCATGGCCGTCTCCGACATCGATTTGTGGGAGATCAACGAGGCCTTCTCGGCGGTGGTCCTGCGCTTTATGGAGGCAATGTCGGTTGACCATTCGGTCCTCAACGTCTGCGGCGGGGCGATTGCCCTCGGCCATCCCCTCGGGGCGACCGGGGCGATGATCCTGGGGACCGTTCTTGATGAGCTGGAGCGGACCGGCAAATCAACTGCGGTGATCGCGTTGTGCATCGGCGCCGGGATGGGCACAGCAACAATTATTGAACGGGTTTAGGGGGAGCATCATGACCAAAACTATCAAATTCTCCATTGATGCGGACGGCATCGCCACTCTCGTTATCGATGTTCCCGATCATTCCATGAATGTCCTGAACCGGGAATGCATTGAAGACCTGGACAGCCTGGTCGATAAGGTTATCGCCGATGATAAAATCAAGGGGGCGATCATCACCTCGGGAAAAGACAGTGGTTTTGTCGCCGGGGCGGATATTTCCCTGATCAATGAGCTGATCCAACTGGCCAAAAAAGAAGACGCGGCCACAACCTTTGAAAACCAGTTCACCCTGAATGCGCTGTTCCGCAAGATCGAGACCTGCGGCAAGCCGTTTGCCGCCGCCGTCAACGGCCTGACGCTGGGCGGCGGGTTCGAGCTGGCGCTGTGCTGCCATTACCGCATTTGCGCTGACGACCCCTTTATCAAGATCGGTTTTCCCGAGGTGATGCTGGGGATTCTGCCCGGCGCCGGGGGCACCCAGCGATTGCCGCGCCTGGCCGGGTTTATGGTCGCGCTGCAGTACATGACCACCGGCAAAAACATGAGCCCGCAGGAAGCCAAGGCGTTCGGCATTTTCCAGGAACTGGCGCCCCGCGGCAAACTGCTTGAGGCGGCCAAAAAATGGCTGATGGAAAGCCCTGATCCGGTGGCGCCGTGGGACAAGAAGGGCTTCAGGTATCCAGGCGGTGGCGGCGCCATGCACCCGAAAGCGGTACAGACCATGATCGGCGCGGCCGCCATGGCCCAGGACAAGACCTTCCATAACTATCCGGCGGTCGAGGCGATCCTCAGTTGCGTTTACGAGGGCAGCATCGTTCCTTTCGATACCGGCATCAGGATTGAAAGCAAGTATTTCACCAAGCTGCTGCTGGGGCCGGAGCCGGGCAACATGGTGCGCACCCTTTTCATCAACAAACAGGCGGCTGAGAAAGGCATGGCCCGGCCCGAAGGCGTACCCGAAATGAACACAAAAAAACTCGGCATGCTGGGCGCCGGCATGATGGGGGCGGGGATTGCTTACGTCTCAGCGCGCGCCGGGATCGACGTGGTGCTGTTTGACCGCACCATGGAGGAGGCCGAAAAGGGCAAGGATTATTCCCGCAAACTGGTGGAAAAGGGCATCAAGCGCAAAAAAACCACCAAGGAAAAGGGCGCGGCGCTGCTCGCCCGCATCCACCCCACCGACAGCTACGATGACCTTAAAGGCTGTGACCTGATTATTGAGGCGGTGTTCGAAGACCCCAAGATCAAGGCCGGCGTGATCAAGAAGACCGAGGCGGTTATCCCCAAGGACTGTTTTTTCGCCTCCAATACCTCGACCCTGCCGATCACCGGGCTGGCGGAAAATTCCCAGCGCCCGGAACAGTTCATCGGCGTCCACTTTTTTTCTCCCGTAGACAAGATGATGCTGGTGGAGATAATTCTCGGCAAAAAAACCGGCGACGAGGTTCTGGCCAAGGCGCTGGATTACGTCCGTCAGATCCGGAAAATCCCGATCGTGGTTAACGATTCCCGCGGTTTTTACACCACCCGGTGTTTTTCCACCTATGTCCAGGAAGGGGTCGCCATGGTCAAGGAGGGGGTCAAGCCCGCACTGATCGAAAACGCCGCCAAAATGGCCGGCATGCCGGTCGGACCATTAGCGATTGGCGACGAAGTATCGATCGAGCTGATGTACAATATCCAGAAATCCACCAAAGCCGGGGAAGGAAAGAACTATAAACCTCACCCTGCCGATGAGGTGGCGAAGCTGTTCGTGGAAAAGCTGGGGCGCCTGGGGCGCAAGAACGGCAAAGGGTTCTATGACTACCCCGAAGGCGGCAAAAAGCACCTGTGGCCGGGCTTGGCTGAGCATTTTCCGGTCTCAAAAACCCAGCCAACCCTGGATGAAGTGCAAAAACGGCTGCTGTACCGCCAAGCGATCGAGGTCACCCGCTGCCTTGAGGAAGGCGTTTTGCGCGATGTGCCCTCCGCTGATGTCGGCTCGATCTTCGGCTGGGGCTTCGCTCCGTTTAGCGGCGGGGTTTTGTCCTATATCGACACCGTCGGGGCTAAAGCCTTCGTCACCGAAGCCGAACGGCTGGCGAAAACCTACGGCGAGCGTTTTTCCCCGCCCAAAGGTCTGAAAAAAATGGCCGAAGCCGGGGAAACCTATTATCCGGCATGACCCAGCTGTTTCAGGAAACGCTGGTCATTACGGGCAAGGGGCCGGGGCTTCACGACATCACCGGCGAGGTTGCCGGCTGGCTGCACGGACTTTCGGTCGATGCCGGGCTCCTTACCCTTTTTATCGCCCATACCTCGGCCTCGCTGACCATTCAGGAGAACGCCGATGCGGATGTCTGCCGCGACCTGGAGGATTTCTTCGATAATCTTGTGAAGCGCGATCCCTCCCTTTACCGCCACGGCGCGGAGGGGCTGGACGACATGCCGGCCCATATCAGATCGGCGCTGACCAGCACCTCCTTAAGCATTCCGGTCAAGGGAGGCAAACCGATGCTGGGGGTGTGGCAGGGGATTTACCTGTTTGAGCACCGCGACCGCCCGCAGCCGCGCAAGATACACCTCTCATTTCAGGGAAATTAGGAATTCGGGCGGCAATCGGTCTCTTTAAACGCAAAAAAGCGGCTTAGGTGCCGCTTTTTGCAAATCTTCCGGTCTTTTCAGCCCGGTTTTGAGGAGAATAGCTGGTTTCTTAAAAAACCTGGGCGAACAGATTGATCAGGTGGTAGGAAAAAGTGGTCCAGTAAACGCCGGTGTAGGCCGTTACGATCATTAAGATGGGGTATGAGACGTTCATTGCTTTGCTCCTCTTGTGTTGATTTAAGAGTAGCAACGCTTGTTAAATATCCCCTTAAGGATCAGTTAATCAAAGCTTAACGGGGGCAAAAAAATGAGGGCCGGTTTTGAGCCTTTAAAAAGTTCAATAAATGGCGGATTTGTGCGCCCTGTGTGGTCTTTCCGGGCAGTCCACAAATCAAGGATCACAGAAAAATAACCGGAGTTGAGTGATTAATTTCATTAAGATTTGCTAATGGGCGGAGCGTTGAAGTCCCGATTCTCTCCCTGCCTTTCGCCCTAAAAGGTTTTGAACCGGCCCTTGTGAAACAAAAGCGGCGGTTTATCTGTTTCCCGGTAGCGCACCACTTTGGCGACGATGATGATATGATCCCCCCCGGGATAGGTTTTTTCCACCACACAGTTCAGGATGCCGCTGCAATTCTCCAAAAGCGGGACCCCTTCGCGGTCCGGGTGGGCCGCCACATCCTCAAAACGGTCCTGGCTGGGCCGGGCGAATTTCAGCGCCAGCTCCTCCTGGTCCTTACCCAGAATATTGAGGTTGAATTTCTCACCGGGCTTGAAAGAGTCCACCAGACCCGATTCCAGCGTCAGGCACCACAAAATCAACGGCGGATCCAGGCTGAGCGAGGAAAAACTGTTGACCGTCAGGCCCGCCCAATGGCCCCCGGGCGCCAGCGAAGTGACGATTGTGACCCCGGTGGCGAATCCGCCCAGTGCATCCCTGAGTTTCCTGGCAACCTCCGGCAGCCCGGCGCTGTCAGAATCCTCCAGGTCGTACAGGGTGATATGCTCAGGGTTTTTCAAGGGGCCTCAGCCCAATCTTCCATGGTGTTGTAAAGGGTGGTGACAAACCTCTCGCCATTAATGAAAGACCAGCTCCAAACTTCATCAAATTCCGCGGCCGGATTGGCTGCCAGGACTTCCTCAAGGGTTTTGCCGGAGCTTTTCAGGGATCGAACGCGGCCTCCGATGGTTACCAGCATGTCCAGATATGTCTCAAGGCCCGCCTTGTCAGTAACCGGGCCATGGCCCGGAATAACAATTGTTTCCTCGTCAATCTTTGCCAGAACCCCTTCAATGGCGGGGATCAGTCCCTTAAAGCTGCCGCCGCTGTTGGTATCTATGAAGGGAAAGCAGGTGTTGAACATGATATCCCCTACATGCACCACATTGGCTCCTTTGAAATAAATGATGCTGTCACCGTCGGTGTGTGCGTTCTCGACATGGACGGCCCTGGCCTCAATGCCATTGATGTGAATAGAGACCTGGTCGTTAAAAGTGAGGACCGGGAGGGCGCCCGCGGAGACCTCTCGCTCAATCAGGCGGGTTCTGACATTGTCATGCGCCAGGATGACCGCCCCCTCCCGGCCAAGGTTTTCATTTCCGCCGGTGTGATCGCCATGGAGGTGGGTATTCAGGACAAACCGAATGGGGCCGTCATTAACCTCACCGATAAGGGCCAGAATTTCAGGGGTCAGGGGAGCCGTTTGATCATCGATTAAAAACACCCCGTCCTCTCCGGCCGACACGCCGATATTGCCGCCCCCGCCAGATATGACGTAAAAATTATCTTTCAGGCGCTCCATCCTGACATCGCTAAAATCACAGACATGGGCGTTGGCCGGCTGGGTCATTAACACCGGACCACCCAGCATTAAGGCGAATAAACCTCTATTGAATATCTTCATCGGCGGCTCCTGTCTTTGATGGTGTGCGCCATGAAGATTGACCCACCCGGGTTATTTTTTCAAGACAACAAACACCAAATAAGGCTAGAAGCCTGTAGCAAGTTTAATCGAGGAGGAAATTTATGAAAGGAAACCAACGGGCTGAAGCCCTGGCGCGAGTTAGAATATCGCAGCCAGCATATTAACGAAGTGCAGCGTAAATGTCGTCCAATAGAGGCCGGCATAAAGCGCAACGATCATCAATATTTTAAAACTTACGTTCACAGCAAAGCTCTCCGTTTTCTAATGCGCCCGTAAAATTAAACGTCAAAACTTAAAAAAATATTAACTTCTTTTATGGGTTTGCATTTTTCTAATATCCTGAATACTTTAAAATAGTAGATAAATAGTTAACAAAACAAATAATTTTAAAAATTATTACTTTATGAATTAATATTTACATAGACGAAAAGGTGATTTTTTCTATAAAATACTTGGTTTTTCAGGCAAAAAGCCATTTTTTTTACTTGCTTAATAAATAAAGTTACAGAAAAATCATAATCTTCGGAGAAATAAATTTCAAATTTCTGCCATTATTAGGTAGATAAGTTACATAAATCAACGGTATCGACTAATATGAAAACAATAGCGGTTATCTTCGGCGGAGAAAGTGTTGAGCACGATGTAAGCATCTTGACTGCCCTGCAATTCATGAATGCCATGGACCCGGAAAAATATTTATCCCTGCCGGTCTATGTCGCCCCGGACGGGGTCTGGTGGAGTGGTGAGAAGTTGCGGAAAAAGGACTTCTACCCGCTCACCCAGGCGGGAAAAAAGGACTTAACACCCCTGACCTTGCCGTTTGAAAGTTTCCGGCGCCAAAAACCTTACTTTTTGGCCAATCAAAGAAGCAAATTTAAAAAACAGAAAAAAATTCCCTTTGATTTGATAGTTCCGGCCATTCACGGCAGCCACGGCGAGGATGGCACCTTGCAGGGACTATTTGAATTCACGGGACTTCCTTACGCTGGATCCGGGGTTCTGGCAGCGGCGGCGGCGATGGACAAGGCCTTTACAAAGACACACCTGAGCGGTTTAGGGATACCCGTTCTTCCCCATATTCTGGTCAAAAAGCCGGATGAAGGCACATTTATCAGCCCGGATGAGCTGGCCAAGGGGATCAAACAGGCTTTCGGTGCAAAACCGTATCCAGTGATTGTCAAACCCTGCCATTTGGGCAGCAGCATCGGGGTGACGCCAGCTGAAAACATGGATGATGTCATAGCCGGCCTGCTGTTTTGCTTTCGCATCGATACCGCGGCAATACTCGAGCCGTTCGTCGACAATCTGGTGGAATATAATGTAGCGGTCTCCAGGGCTTTTGGGAGCCTGAGGACCTCAGTCATCGAACGCCCGTTGAAAGAAAGAGAATTTCTGGCGTTCTGTGACAAATACCTGACCGGCGACAAGGACGGGCTGAAAACCGGGACGGCATCGGCTGAGGGCATGGCTTCCCTAAACCGGGTGATTAACCCGGGTGAGCTGGGCAAAGCCAAAACGGAAAAGATCAAAACCTGGGCTTTGAGCGCCTTTAAAGAGTTGAATTTAGCCGGATCGGTGCGGATCGATTTTCTCGGCAATGAAAAAACCGGAGAATTATGGCTGAACGAAATCAATACCATTCCCGGCTCGTTTGCCTATTACCTTTGGCAGGAAAGTGAGCCTTCGGTCAGCTTCACCAACTTGACCACGGCCATTATCGAAGAGGGCCTTCGTCAAAGCGCCGCTAAATCCTTTGATACCGACCGCACTCTGGGCGGGGCAGCAATTTTCAAGAATGACTAGGGTCTGAACCCAATTGAGGTATAAGGCCCACCATGGCAACAAATAAAAACACCGCGCTGTTTAAAAAAGAGCTGCCCTTCCCGGGAAAGGGAAAAGCGCCCGAAATTATCTGGTTGCATGGCTGGGGCCAGGATCACAGAAGTCTGCTGCGGTTGGCATCGCTTTATAAAAACCAGGCCAGAAACACCCTTTACGATCTTCCCGGGTTTGGAAAATCGGCAATGCTGGAACCCGGGGCGGGGACCGCGGACTATGCCGATGCCATCATCAGGGACCTGCGGAAGGTTGGACCCGGCCACAGAATAGTCGCCGGACACTCCTTCGGGTGCCGGGTCGCCTTGAGAATAGCCGACCAGGCGCCGGAGTTGGTGGCGGGCCTGGTTTTGATCTCGGCCGCCGGCCTGCGCCGTAAACGGGGACTTTTCTGGACCCTCAAGAGCCTGGGCTTAAAGCTACTCGGTAAAATAGCGCATTTATCCGACCGGGTTTTCAATACCGCCCTGAAGGCTAAATACAGTAAGAGGTTCGGCAGCCACGATTACAAGGCCGCTGGGCCTTTGCGTCCGACGCTGGTTGCAACCGTTACCGAAGATCTGTCAGAAATATCCACCCGGCTAGGAACAAATGTGCTTCTTTTATACGGGGATGAGGACACCGAAACTCCGCCCGAGCTGGGGATTCAATACCATAAACTTCTGGCCAACAGCTGCTTTAGGATTCTAAAGGGGTTTGGACACTTAAATATCTTGACCACGGGCGCTCACCAGTGTCAGCATAGTATTAATCAATTTATCAGGGATCTGGGGGGAAAATGAGTTCAGGGCTTTTCTTTTATGGCAGCGTCCTAGGATTCTTTCTTTTTGCTGCAATATTAAGCTTTGTCTATTACCGCGGCACGGCCCTGTTGCATTTTCTCCAGCAGGAAGAATACGACAATGACCGCTTTTTGCGCTGGCTGTTCCGCCGCCGGGTGTTTGATAAAAAAGCCACTTTGCTGATTCTGATTTCCTTCATTTTATGGTATTTTCTCAAGGAACAGAACCCGCCGCTTTACAATTTTATCCTGCTCACTTTGTTCATTCCGGCCCTCATTATTGGCATCATGACAAGCCGGCCTACTAAAAAAGCAAAAAAACCGCTGGTCATGACCGCCCGCGCCCAGCGTATTTTATATACCTATTTGGTGTTGATCGGATTTTATTTCTCCGGCATTTTGCTAACCTTTGAAAAGGAAAATTTAACGGCATTGATGCTTTCGTTTGTGGTCTTTTTCCAATGGCCTCCATTTTTCCTGGTGGCGGCAAATTTTATCCTTATCCCGGTCGAAGAAATCATTGCCGCGCGTTATGTGAAACAGGCCCGGAATAAAATGAAAGACCTGAACCCGGTGATTATTGCCGTTACCGGGTCTTATGGGAAAACCTCCATCAAGCATCTTCTTTCCCACATTCTCTCCAGCATGGCGCCCACCCTGGCAACGCCAGGCAGCGTCAACACGATCATGGGGGTTACCCGCATTATTCGCGAAAATCTGGAGAAAAAACACCGCTATTTTGTGGTTGAAATGGGCGCTTACGGTTCTGGTTCCATAAAAAAGCTCTGCCAGCTTGCGCCGCCGCAGCTTGGTATTATTTCCGGTGTCGGCCTGGCGCATTTCGAGCGCTTCAAATCCTTAAGGACAGTGTTCAAATCCAAGTTCGAGATGGCCAATGACCTGAACGCGAGAGACAAAAAAACCATTATTAATGGCTCGGAGATTCCGGATTATCTGTTAAAACCATACATGAAACAAAACCAGCATCTGGTGGTGTGCGGGTCCCCGGAGGAGCCAAATCCGGGAGCGGTAAATTTAGTAAAATGCCGGCAGACCACAGACGGCCTTGAGATTGAGTTGAAGGTTTCCAGCAATGGAAGCTCCAAAATAATGGCCCTAAAAGTCCCCCTTTACGGCGAACACCAGGGGACAAACGTGATGCTGGCGGCAGCGGCCGCCTTGAACATAGGGGTTCCAATGGAAGTGATTAAGGCATCCCTCAAAACCATGCCGCAAATCCGCCATCGCCTGGAAGTAACCCGCACCAAAGCGGGCCCATTAATCATTGATGACGCCTACAATTCCAACCCAACCGGATTTGCCAGCGCACTTGAGACCCTGAAAGTGTTAAAGAATCCTGGCGGGCGGGCCATCCTGATTACCCCCGGGATGGTGGAATTGGGCAAAAAACACGGCGCCCAGCACCATAGACTTGGCGAGGAAGCCGGAAAAATCGTGAACGTGGCGCTTGTTGTCGGCCCGGCCAGGATAAAAAGCTTTATCGAAGGTTTTCAAAAAACCGCCCCCAAGAGCAGTGTATTGAAGACATTTGAAACCCAAAAGGAGGCCGAGGATTGGGTCAATGAAAACGCCCGCAAGAATGATGTTGTCCTGTTTGAAAACAACCTTCCTGATATTTACGAGGCCGAGATCAGGTATTAACCCTCGATTACAGCGGATTTGAAAGACCACTTTCAAAATCGAGCCCAAGTGACCTCGCCCAGGTTATGGTTTCTCGAATATCTTCCCCGAAGATGTTAAGGATATTTTTCTTTTCTTTGATTTGTTTGCTTCTGGAAAATATTATCCTTGGGTCTTTGGAATGCATATTAAATGTTGGTCCATTTAAAATTTCCGCCTGTTCTCTCCTGGAAAATTCCAAATCATAAAAATCACTTAATTTTTCCAGAGTTTCCTCGGGGTTCCGCAGAAAAGTAGCGCTTTTGAGAGATTTTACTTTTTGGCCACTATCCAGAACTATGGTATGTTGAAGAAATTTCATTTGCAAACCCCATCCCAGAGATATTTTCTGCAAACCAGTTAAAGGCCTTATTTGTTCAAGTTCGAGGGGTAAATTATCTGCAAAATCCCGAACCAAATCTTCAAGGATGTGGGCAATCGAAGCAGCCCGCTCATTTCCGCCATGCAAAATAGATATCAAAAAACTTTCCAGGTCGTCGTACAAAATCAGAACCCTTTCAGTTTGGGGACAATCAAGAATTTCCGGCAAAAGATTATTGGCCCCGTTAGAAGGTTTAAAAAGTATTTTTTCACCCTTGTGAAAAGAACGGGATAGTAAATATAGCGTTATATCCCTTAAGTTTTTCCAGTTCGGATCAGCCGGATCAAAATTGGCTGAAAGCCGCTTGAAGGCGGCAAGCCCTAACAAGGCATGGGGTTCTTTCAGTGATAAATTCTTGCCCGGCAAATCCAGACATCTGGCCACCAATGTCGAACAGCAAAAAGAGGTATGGAAAAGATAATTGGCTCGATTAGATTTTTGATGAAATTTGGCACTGTGGAGGGCCTGGATAATCTGAGGTGCTGGAATAACATCTTTCTTTTCGTTCTGGCCCAGGGTTCTGTAATCCAAAAAGGAAAGCGTCGACAGCTCTGACCTGGTTGTCGCTACAAATTCAAAAAGTCCTTTTTGCAAATCCATGGAAAAAAGGAAATTGTTTGGATCTGACACAAAGCTGACCATTTGATCCCGAATATCAGTCATCATTATTCCTCAATTCATACTTCAATAAAACAGTCATTTATTTTTCAAAGGCTACTGCATTCAGTTTCTACTGAACAAGCGATCAATGGTAAAAATTGGCAGAAATTTCTACAGCGGGTTTGAAAGACCTCCTTTATAATCAAGCCCCAGATCACGGCACCATTTGGCGGCCTCGGTAAACTCTTTCTGGTTTTCCAGGATAATTTTCAGGGTTTCCTTATTTTGGGTCTGCGGCGAATAGGCCTTGCCGGGCTCCTTTGAATGCGCTGTCATGACCGGCCCGGAGGCGACAGCTTCAAGGTCTTTCCGGGCAAAGCCCAAATCATAAAACGCATTCAGCCGGATTAAAATATTCGCGGGATCATCCAGAAATCTTTGGCAATCAAGGGTCGTTACTTTTTCAGGAAAAGACCCGGCTGCAGCCTCAAAAGCTTTCATCTGCAGGGTCCAGGCCAAAGCTGCCCGTTGCAGCGCCGTCAGCTCCGAAGGATCCGCCAGATCAACACCTTCGCCGAAATCCCTGATAAACAATTTCAGGATTCCACTGGCATAACTGAAACGGTCTTCGCCGCCGCTGATCACCGCCGCCAGAAAATGGTCCAATGAGCTGTATAAAAGCACCACTTTATCAGTACCCGGATAATCCAGAATTTCCGGCAGGATATTGTTTGCCCCGTTTGAGGGTTTCAGCAAAATCCCCTCACCCTCGACGAACCGCCGCGACAAAAGCCTTAAAGTCAGGTCGCACCAATTATTCCACTGGTTGCTCCGGGCATCAAAATTTTTATTGCGGCGTTTGAACCCGGAAAGACCCAGCAGAGCAAAGGGCTCTTTAAGTGAAAGGTTTATCCCAGGCGTATCCAGGCACCGGGCTATCAGGGTTGAGCAGCAAAACGAAGTATGAAAAAGGTAGCACGCCTTAAGGAGGGGCTGTTTGGTCATTTCCCCTCTCAGGGTTTCCAGGACCGCCGCACCCGGCAATTCTGTTTTTTTATGCCGGGCCTCGATTGCCCTAGTATCAAGGAAGGCCTTATTCGATACTTCCTGGCGGGACATACGGATAAATTGAAACCTTCCTTGTCCCAGGTCGAGGCCAATCAGAAAATTGGCCGGGTCCGCCAAAAATGCCGTTATCTGTTCCGGGGCCGCCACGGTTATGCACCTTTTTTCTTGTTTCCTAAAAAAATTGCAGTCCAGACCCTACCGCCACTGTTATCCGGAAACAAGCCGAAGGGCCTACTTCTGACGTTTAGAGGTGCAATGTTTCTGTTTACTTGAATTTCAAAACTCCCTACTCTGCGCCTATGAATTTCGGATCATTTTTTTAGAAGAAACCCGGTATAACAATAAAATCCCATGAGCACACAACAGGATCTGGCATGATAGAATTTATTTCCGGCTTGCACCCGTTTTTTGTCTATTTCACGATAGGTTTGCTGAGCACTTCAGCGATCCTTTATCTGGTGGGATATATCCTGAAAAAGCAGGATGCGAAAAAGGCCGTCCAGAATATGGCCTTGTGGCTCTTGTGGGGGGGCGCAGGGGTAACGGTTCTGGCCATCGCCAGCGGCTTTTGGGCCTATTCAGCGCCTGACCTGGACAGCCCTGCAAACCTGGCGGTGAAGGGGCACCGCAACTGGGCGCTGGGAACGGCGATCCTGTTTTTCGCCCTGGCGGGATGGACCTGGTCATTTGTCCGCAAGGGCAAGATGATCCCGTTTTATTTTCCGGCGCTTTTGTTTGCCGGCGCGCTTTTAATCGGGATCACCGGCTGGAAGGGCGGTGATCTGGTATCCAGTTACCAAAACGGTAGCGAAGAGGCGGCTGCACTCCTTAACGCCGCAGCGCCTGATGAGGCGGTTGATGCCTTTTTTGCCGGGCTTATGGCGGGTGATGTGGAGGCCATCAGGGCGGTGACCGCGGCCGATGTTCTGATCCTGGAATCGGGCTGGGCCGGGCGTTCGCTGGCCGAATACGAGAGCCATCACATGCCCTCCGATATGGCATTTCTGGCCGCTATGGAGCGCGAAATTCTCAACCGTGAGATAAAGGTTCTGGGCAAGACCGCATTTGTCGCAACCGAAAGCCGCTTATCCGGCGCCTTTCGCGAGACCGAATATAACCTCATGAGCGCCGAGACCATGGTGCTTGAATTTAACGGCGCGGACTGGAAGATTATACACATCCACTGGTCGTCCCGGCCGATCCGGGAATAAGGGCCGGTCAGCCGGGCTGCATCACTTTACCGATCAAACTGCCGAGAAGCCGGAATTCCTCGAAGCGGGCGCTGGAGGAGCGCCAAGCCAAGCCGATCTGCCGCCCGGTGACGGTTCCCGTCAAGGGCACGGTTTTAACCCTTTTCCCCTTCAACAGTCCGGCGTTGATCGCCAGCATCGGGACCAGGGTCAGTCCCAGGCCCTCTTCGACCATCAGCACCAGGGTTTCCAGGCTGGTCGCCCTGAATTCCTCGCGGCTGGAAAGATGATGAAACTTGCAAACGCTGAGCGCGTGGTCGCGCAGGCAATGGCCCTCTTCCATCAACAGCAGGTTTTCCTTCTCCAGGCTTGAGGCGGCGATCTGCCGCCGTGACGCCAGCGGGTGGCCAGCCGGACATAACAAGGCAAATTCGTCGCTCCCGAGGATATCAACCTCAAGGCCGCGCGACGGATAGGGAAACGCCAGCAGCCCGACATCCAGAAACCCCCGGGACAACAGCCCCAGGGTTTCTTCCGTTTGCCCCTCGCGCAAATAAACCTTCAGCGTTGGATAATTTTTTCTGAGGGCTTTCAAAAGCCTGGGCAGAACATACGGCCCGATGGTCGGGATCGCGCCCAGACGAATTTCTCCGGAAAGCGGCTCCCCGGCGCTTTTAACCAAATCCACCAGATCATCGGTGCGGGCCAGAATGTCCTCGGCGCGGTGCACCACATCAAGGCCGAGTGCAGTAAACCTGACCATCCTCTTGGTGCGCTCAATCAACGGCGCGCCGAGCAAACGCTCAAGCTCCATGATCCCTGCCGAGAGCGTACTCTGGGTGACAAAGCAGGCCTCAGCCGCGCGGCTGAAGTTCTGGTGTTCGGCGACCGCCACAAGATAGAAAAGCTGGCGAAGCGTTGGTTTGTATTTCATGACCTATATATCGTTTTTTTCTATAATTATGATGGAAATTATCAATTTTACAAAAATAAATCAAGGTAGTATATTAGGATCAACAAATGCAGAAAGGTTTTCAGGGAGATGCGATATGACAGATGAACCCAACAGTTCACAGATTACCAAAGGCCTGTCCCGGCTTTTGGCGGATACCTATACCCTTTATCTGAAAACCCACAATTTCCACTGGAACGTTACCGGGCCGCAGTTCCGCTCGCTCCATTTGTTGTTCGAGGAGCAGTATACCGAACTGGCGCTGGCGGTCGATATGATTGCCGAGCGTATCCGCACGCTTGGTGTGCGGGCGCCCGGAAGTTACAGTGAATTTGCTGAATTGGCCACCATTGAGGAAGCCACCAGCGCTCCCAAGGCTGAAGGTATGGTGCGGCAGCTTGCTGCCGACCAGGATAAAGTTGTCAAAACCATCAGAAGCGTCTGGAAAGCCGCCGAGGAAGCTGGCGACGAAGGCACAATTGATTTGCTTTCAACCCGGCTTGCGGTACACGAAAAAGCCGCCTGGATGCTGAAAAGTTCACTTTAAATTTAACAAGGAGAAGAAAATGCCAAACACAGTTCCCAATGTAACCTTCAAGACCCGGGTTCGTAACGATGCCCTTGAAGGACCCAACCCGTTCGAGTGGAAAGAGCTGACCACGGACGAGATTTTCAAGGGCAAAAAGGTTGTCCTGTTCGCCCTGCCCGGCGCTTTTACCCCGACCTGTTCCTCGACCCACTTGCCGGGCTATGAAGACAACGGCGGGGAATTTAAAAAGCTCGGCATCGATAAGGTGATCTGCCTCTCCGTCAACGATGCCTTTGTCATGTACCAGTGGGGCCAGCACCAGGGGGCGAAGAATGTCTTTCTGCTGCCGGACGGCTCGGGCGAATTTTCCCGCAAGATGGGGATGCTGGTGAAAAAGGATAACGTCGGGTTCGGCGACCGAAGCTGGCGCTATTCGATGTTTGTCGATAACGGCGAGATCAAAAAGATGTTCATCGAGCCGGGTTTCGAGGACAATTGCGGCTCGGACCCGTTCGAGGTCTCGGACGCCGCCACCATGCTGGACTATTTGAAAAACAATTAAATTCCAGATCACTCTTTGATTACCAACGCCGGTGCAGACATTTCCTCCCCCCGTTTGCACCGGCAATCTTTTCCTGAAAACAAACCTTCTCTTTTGTGGTATGATTAATTTCTTTAAGGGGTTTGCGTATGCCCAAAAGACCCGGTGAAAACAGGATCGGCCCGGTTTGGACCGGCCTTGGCCTGTCGCTGATAGCCGGCGGCGCGTTGATCGGCGCAACTTTTCTGGGTGACGCCCCGGCCAGCGCCCGGGGCGGCGCCGGGACCTATGCCCTAAACACCCTGCCTGATAATTATGGAACAACAGACCTGTTCTCAGGGAACCCGGTAGGCGGGGTCCGGCAGGCCTACCACTGTTATTATTATTCCAGCTATGATGAATGCTGCTATTATTACAGCGGCAGCAGTTATTATTATTGCTGTTATTATTACGGTTATGACTATTGCTACGGCTCCAAATCCTCACGCTCGGACGAGAATCTCAATGAGGGCAATGGCTTTGCCGCCTTGCGGCCGGCCAAAGCGCCCGCCAGAAAACCCGTCAACGTCGGCGGTTTCACGGCGCTGGAAAAAGAGGCCAATGCCGGAAGCCTGGCTCTGGATAGCGGCGGTTTTGCCGGCGGCGGCAACCCGTCCGGGGCGGCCGGTTATGACAACACCTTTCTTTAAGCTCCTTTACCAGATGGTCACGCCCCTGGGATTATCGCCCTTGTCCCAGAACGACTGGTCGTTGAAACGCTTGAAGAGATCGGGCGGCAGGATGGTTTTGCGCACCGTCTTGGTGACCTTGGGCCGGACCGTATGCAGCCCCGGGGTGCCAAGCCACGAATCATACACCGGCTCGGAATAGTCCAGGTTCTCAAAATCGTGCTTAAAGGGTTTTTCACCAACCAGGGCGTAAATCTTTTCCATGATCCCGCCCGGGTCTTCCGCCAGACTGTCATAGCGGATGATCACCAGCTGGCCGGACTGCTCGCCGTAAAACGCTTCGCGGATAGCGTTGTGGGCAAAGCCGACCATGCCGGCGCCCCCGGCCAGGCCCTCGATCCGCCCGTAGACCGTGTTGGAGCGCTCAAAATTGTAAATCCGCGACAGGTCGAAGGCGTTTTTCCGGATCAGGCGCTCCATGCTGTCCATGATCCAGGCCAGGTTCCTGACACAGCAAAAGAAGTAAGAGTTGGGGAACAGTTTGGTCAGCGCCGGCAGCTTGGCGCACCACACCCGGTTGGTATCGAAGATCATCTTCTGTTTGCCGATCTCGCGGTAATGGACTTCGAACACCGACCTGAGATGATCTTCCTTTTGCTGGGAATCCATGAACAGCGCGAACTCGTTGGCGTTGCTGAGGGCCCCCAGCATGGCCATGTAAATGCCCCCGACCGGCCCCGACATGCGGGCGTAAATCTTCGGGTTCTGGCGCAGGATCGCGGCCAGCAAGGTCGAGCCCGCCCGCGGCAGGCCGGAAATAAAATGAATGCCGTTTTCCATGATCTCTCATTCCCCGATGCGCCCTTCAAGGCTAACAGCGGGACAGGCGTAAATCAATGGAAGGGAATAAATTCTTAAGCTTTGCGGGAAAGTTCCGCTTCCAGTTCCTTGGGGCTTTTTTCATTTTTCGCCGGCGCCGGGGACAAATTCGCTACGGGTTAATGTAGTGGCATCCTTCGCCGCCATGGTAAAAACCGTTTGAAAAGGCAACGTTCCCGGAAAGGGTTTCGAGCTGGTTTTGCCCCTCCCCGGGATCTAGCCTGTGATCCAGAACCTGGCGAAAGATTTGTGCAACCCCTACCATATCCACATCCTGGGGCGACAAACGAAAACGGTAAACGCCGATATCCTGAAGCTCTCGAAGTTCTGCCAGCAAGCTGACGTAACTGTGGGACATGGTCTGAATTCCGTTGATGGTTAAAAACCCGTCACCCTCCAGTGTTTCAACGCTTCTGCCGTCGGGATCCTGATCACACACAAACTGGCACCCGTCTTTATGCAAGCTGTGCAGGCGCGCGTGGTAACACCGGGCCGATAATGCCAGCGGCATACGGCCAAAAACCTGAAGTTCCAACGGAACAGTGCTGTGTTCCGCCAAAATGCGGATAGACCTGGAAGGCAACTCACAAGTCAGGCAAATCCGGTCAGCGCCGCAGCCAATCAGATAATCCATGGTTGCTTCGTTATAGACATTGATAAACGGACCAACCGCAAAGCGGCGGCCTTTGAGGCAGGATATGGCCGAGGTGTCATTGGCTTCAATATAAAATTCGGGCTTCTGGCTCAGCGCGTAAATGGCGCTTACTTCGCGTTCGTTCATGACCAGCGCCAGCGTGGAAAATATAACTTCTTTGCCGGAGGCTTCCAATCGTTCGGCAATATCCGGAATTAGTCCTTCATAAAAAGGCAGGCGTTTTGAGCAAATGACCTCGCCCAGGCAAACGGTATCCACCGGCGCCTGATCGGCGATGCGAAAGTAAAAGTCGCGCAGTTTTTCAGGCGCCCAGTTAAAGAACACCGGCCCCAGGGTCAGTTTGCTGGTTGTTTCCATTGTCACGTTTCTATTTCCATGATTTTTTATAAACACCAGCGGTCTGGCGCTGGCCTTCGGCGATCATCTCAAGCCCCGATGAGGGCATCATGTCTCCTTTTGCGGCAGCATCAACCATGCTGCGAATTTCCGGGATCAATTTCGAAAGATAGGCCTTGCCGCGCTGGCGGCCTTCAATTTTGATGGCGCAAACACCGGCCTCCATTAACGCCGGGATTAAATCCAGCGCATTAAGACTGGTAGGGTCTTCAAAAAGGTAGCTTGCTTTCCCCCCGGTGACGAACCGGCCCTTGCACAGGGTGGGATATCCGGCGGCCTCCCCCGCCTTGAAAGCATTGATAATATAGCCGCCAAGGCGCGAGATCAGTTGCCCCCCCTCCTCGGAATAACGCACATGGCTGGCGGGGGAGCAAACCCCTTCCTTATTCGGGGAAATGCCGGTAATATAGGACGACAGGCTGCACCGCCCCTCAGCCATGGGACAAAGACCGCCGAAGATAAAGACCTCGGTTTCGATGTTGATTTCCTGGTTCAGCTCCGTAATTTCCCCGACCGTCAGAACCCGCGGCAAAACCACGCGGCTGATACCAAACTCTTGTTGGTAAAACTTAATTGCCTGAGCGGTACTGGCCGAGGCCTGAACCGACAGGTGGCGCCGTAATTGTGGCTGGTGTTTTACAGCATATTCCAGAACACCGATATCGGCCACGATGATAGCATCAACACCGCAGGCGGCGGCATCGTCTACCGCGCGAAACCACGCTATCATGTTGCCTGCCGTGGCATACGTGTTGATAGCCACCAACACCTTCCGCCCCCGGTCATGGGTGAAGCGGACGGCCTCTGACAGCTCACTCCGGCTGAAATTCAGCCCCGGAAAGTTACGGGCATTTGTTTCGTCGCGAAAGCCCAGATAAATTGAATCTGCACCGGCATCTATTCCCACCTTCAAGGCTGCCGGTGTTCCTGCCGGGCAAACGATTTCAAGCGGCGAATTCATGATATTATTTCTCTGCCAGAACGGGTTTTGGCAGTTTTTTCCAAATCATGAACCCGCCCCTGAAGCGATTTAAACTCATCCCCCTGTGCCGCCGTTTTCTGTTGAATAGGTCTGAAAGCGGCGTTGCGAAAAACTTCAAGATCGTCGTCTAAGCGATTAAATATGCGGCCCATTATTCCGACCGAGGCTTGCAGGGGTTTTGCAAAAAGTCCCAAGCTGCCGAAAATGTCGTCCATAAGATTAATATCCGAGGCATCAATGGCATTGCGCAAGATCAGAACGGCTTCGGTGTCCCCCTCGATAACCAGATCGCGTGAGAAGGCCAGCGCATCGCCGTCGCACTTTCCTTCCAGCAATCCTATGAGCTGTAGGAAAGACGAACGGATGGTTGCAACCGGCTTCACCTTTGACGGATCACTAATGGTGCGCAAACTGGGGTGTTTTGGGCCTGGACGCAGCAAGAACGCAAAAGGCAAATCAATCGGATCAATCAAAAAGACCGGATCATCTAGCTCGGCCAACCGCTCAAATATCTCGGGGTGCCGGTTTCTCATGATCACCAAAGCGCGCCCCAACAGCGGGTTCAGCAGCGCCGGCGGCAGGGGTCTTAATGCCAGCCCCAAAAGCAGGACCGGTGAGAACGGCGGTGAAAATTGTTTGCTGAATGTCATGTGTTATCCAACGCCCTGGGTTCAAATCTTAATAACCCCACCTGGGCGGCACCCTGACCGACGCCCTGGTCTGCAGCCTGGCTTTCATCAAAGCACTTAAAAGAAGCTGGCCACCGTGTCCTTGATCTTAATCAAGTAGTTCAGGACGGACTGCGAAAGACGGGTGGATTGCCGGTAAATATTTTATGACATTCTTGAGGCAAATCAAATTCAGAAATTTCCTTTTGCGGTAACCTTCATTTTTTTGCAGGAGAGCACTGCATGATCGGGAAACGATCCACTGTCAACCTTGAAAAATACACTGTAAAAGACCTGAAAAATATGGTCGAAGCGGGCTTGAAAGTTGTTGAATGGCACAGATTTCTGGTCAAGAATAATGTACAACTTGTCAAAAATTTGCTGCCCAGGAAAGAGGCATTCTACCAATTTGATCTATCCCCCTCAAGCAATGCCGCCGGCTATGAAAGCCCCTCTCAGTTATCCTGCCACGCCCTCCGGACCGGCAAACATGCGCACTTTCACATTTTTTTGCGGGATAAGACCATACCTCAAAATCACCGGTCAACCGGACGATTCGCAGTGAACGGCACGGATCAGCATAACGGCAAAATCTGCCACCTTTTTGCTATTTCCATGGATCCTTACGGAATTCCAATCCGCCTTTTCACAACCAACCTGTCGATCACCGGAGAGAATTGGCGCCCGGCCCGGGATATTTTAACCAAGGCTGAACGTTTCCAGTTCGACCCCGCCCAGCCGTCCTGGGTGGTGAGCCGGTGGGTGACTGCCATGTTGCGCTTGTTTCGACCCCAAATCAGGGAAATGTTGGAGGAAAGAGATAGGGCCGTTGCAAAATGGAAAAGAAAACGCGCAGGCAAATACATTTTTGGAAATTGGGAGCTTTGTTTTTCTTCAATAAAGGAGATTTCCATTGAGGAACAAAACGATGCTCTGCTGAAAGAGTTGTCCAAACGCCTGGTCACCCACAGCAGTAATATGAGGGTTGGCAAACAAAGAAATCCTGGGGCAAGGCCGCAGGACCGGACAAACATCAACAAAACCTGCACTTGAGAGACTTATCATGAAACAATGCACAACCTTGGAAGAGGTCCGTAGCGAGATTGACCAGATCGATAGGGGGGTCGTCGTGTTGATCACCGAGCGTCTCGAATACGTCCGCCAGGCCGGACATATCAAACAGAACCGCACCGAGATCCGCGACCCGGCGCGGGTCGATGACATTATCACCAAGGTAATGGCCGAGACGCGCCGCAGTGGCGGCAACCATAAACTCATGGCGCTCATTTACCGGGTCATGGTTGAATGGTGTATCACCTACGAACTGGCCGTCTTTGATAACAGCAGATGAATACGCGGAGGATTTTGAGGGCGGGAACAAAATTGAAGAACGCAGGATGCCGAAATT
>JADFJJ010000027.1 GCA_022566215.1 Pseudomonadota bacterium
GCAGCGGGCTGTTGCTTGGGCTGGGGATCTGGCTGGTTCTCAGGAAGGGCGGCGGCCAGGGGGACCTGGACCACGTCATGCGTGAATTGGACAAGAATACCCAAGAGCTTGCCGGGCGCCTGGCGCAGCTTTCGGAAGACAGCCGCAAGGCCCAGGGCGAGCTGTCAAAAGCGGTCCAGGACCGGCTCGACAAGGTTTCCGAACGGATGGGCCGGAGCCTCGAGGAAACCGCCACCAAAACCGCAAAATCGATGGGCGAGATCCATACCCGGCTTGAGGTGATCGACAAAGCGCAAAAAAATATCACCGAGCTGTCGGGTGAGATTGTCGGCCTGCAAAACATTCTCTCCAACAAGCAGGCCCGGGGGGCTTTTGGCGAGGTCCAGCTGAAAGATCTGGTGTCGTCGATCCTGCCGCCCCAGGCCTATAAGTTCCAGGCCACGCTCTCCACCGGCCGGGTCGCCGATTGCCTGATCATGCTGCCCTACCCGCCGGGGCCGATCGCGGTCGACGCCAAGTTCCCGCTGGAGAGTTTTCACCTTCTCAGGAAAGCCCGGACAAGGGCCGACAAGGAGCGCGCCGGCAAGGCTTTCGCGGCGGATATATTGAGGCACGTCATCCATATTTCAGAGCGTTACATCGTCCCCAATGAAACCGCGGATTCGGCCCTGATGTTCCTGCCCTCGGAGACCGTTTACGCCGAACTTTACGCCAATTTCCCCCAGGTGGTCGAGAAAAGCTACCGGCTTAAAGTCTGGATTGTTTCACCGACCACCCTGATGGCCACCCTGAATACCGTGCGCGCCATCCTGATGGACGTGAAAATGCGCGAACAAGCCGGCCTGATCCAGAAGGAAGTGCAGGTTCTTATGGAAGACATTGTCCGCCTCGATCAACGGGTGGGGGCATTGTCGAACCATTTTTCACAGGCCCAAAGGGACGTCGACCAGATCCAGACCTCGACCAGAAAAATCTCCTCGCGGGGCAAGAAAATCAAGGAGGTCAGGCTGGAGGAAGACGACGACGACGATGCCGCTGAGAGCCTTGAGACCAAACCGACGCGCCCCAAAATCGTCAAGGGCTAGAACCCGGAAAACTTTCGATTGCAAACTGTTCACCGTTCATTGTTATCCACCCCCTCACCTTAATCCTCTCCCACGAAGGGGAGAGGAGATATTGATTAAGGGCTCTTCCTAAATTCCCTCTCCCTTGATGGGAGAGGGTTAGGGTGAGGGTGATATAATGAAAAATGAACCGCCCCACTACTGAGATGCCAGCGGAGGGTGGGTATGTATGGTCGGACAATCACACATTTCACCCTACCTTATACCCACTCCTAATAGGGTTTCCGGTCTTTCAGGGCCGCCGATAATGTGCCGTCATCCAGATAATCCAGTTCGCCGCCGACCGGCACCCCGTGGGCGATGGCGGTGATTTTCACGCTCACCCCCTTGAGCCGCTCTATAATGTAATGGGCGGTGGTCTGGCCGTCGACGGTGGCGTTGGTGGCCATAATTATCTCCCCCACATCGCCGCCTGAGGCGCGCTCAATCAGGGTTTTGATATTCAGGTCCTCAGGTCTGGTGCCCTGGATGGCGCTCAAAGTGCCGCCCAGCACATGATAAAGACCCTTGTAGCTGGCGGCCCGCTCCAGCGCCCACAAATCAGACACGTTCTCGACCACGCAAACGGTGGCGGTATCCCGCTTCGGGTCCTGGCAAATATGACAGGGAGAAGTAACATCCAGATTTCCGCACACCCGGCAGGTTTTGATCTGGTCCGCCACCTCTCTGATCAGGGCGGCCAGCGGCAACATGTAGGATTCGCGTTTTTTGATGATTTGCAAGACGGCGCGGCGGGCGGAACGGGGCCCCAGCCCCGGCATTTTTGCCAAAAGCTGGATCAGTTGCTCTATTTTGAAGGCCCTGGCGGTCATGCGTTGAAAACCTAGAACGGCAGTTTCATGCCCGGCGGCAGCGACAAACCCCCGGTCAGGGCGGCCATTTCGTCCTTGGTTTTTTGCTCTACTTTTTCCTTGGCTTGGTTGTGGGCGGCGACAATCAGGTCTTCGAGAACTTCCTTTTCTTTCGCTATCATCAGAGAAGGATCGATCTCAACCCCCTTAAGCGCCCCCTTGCCGTTCAGGGTCACTTTAACCAGCCCGCCGCCGGCCTGGCCCTCGACCTCCAAGTCTTCAAGAGCGGCCTGCAGCTCCTCCATTTTGGCCTGCATTTCCTGGGCTTGCTTTAACATCTGGCTGAGGTTGCTCATGACCGGTCCTCTTCATTGTCCAGTTTTTTGATTTTTGTGATTTTGGCGCCAGGAAAGGCCTCTAAGGCCTTTTGCACCAGGGGGTGATTTCTGGCCTGCTGGTCCAGTTCAGCGTTGCGCCGGTCTTCCTGGTCTTTCAAGGGCGGCTCCCCGGTTTCGTTGGCAAGGGTAATTTGCCATTTTTGCCCGGTCCAGGTTTCCAGAATATCTTTCATCCGGCTGGGCAGGGTGGCAGGGATTTTCCTCACCGGGTTGAAGCTGACCGCCCCCGGCTTGAAGGAAACCAGGCTGACGTCGTCAAAAAGATACTTGCCGATAACGCCTTCGTGCTTTTGCTCGAACAGGCTGACCAGGCTGGAAAAACTTTGCGGCATTGGGGTAAGGGGCTCTCCTTCCCCGGTTGCTTCCGGGGCCAGGGCAAGCACCTGGGCGCCGCCGCTGGCGGTCGGCGGTGAAGAGGCTTTTGGTCCCGGTTCCTCTCGGCGCTCCGGTTTTGAAGTGGCTTCAACTTTTTCCAGGGTTGCGGCGGGGGGGGCCTCTTCCCTGGCCGGAACCTCCTGTTCTTCTTTAGCGGTCAGGCTTTTGACCAGCTTGGCCGGATCCGGCAGGTGGGCCGCGTGACATAGCCGGATCACCACCATTTCTGCGGCGCGAATGGGCGAGGGGGCAAACCCGGTTTCCTCAAACCCCTTCAACAGGATTTGCCAGGCCCGGGTCAGGTCCGCCAGCGAAAGGGCCTTGGCAAGCTCGGCGCCCTCGTTGCGTTCGGGCTCTGAAATCAGGGCGTCCAGCCCCGCCTCGCCGGTGGTCTTGATGCGCGTAATCCAGTGGCTGGTCTCCACCAGATCTTTGATAATCACCGCCGGGTCAGCGCCCAGCGTGTATTGTTCATCCATCATGGCAAGCGCCTCCTTGACCTTGCCAGCCATTATAGTGCGGAACAAGATCAGGATTTGCAGCCGGTCGGCCAGGCCCAGCATGGCGCGGACACTCTCCGCGTTCACCGCGCCCCCGCCGTGGGCGATCGCCTGGTCCAGCAGCGACAGCCCGTCACGGACCGAGCCTTCGGCGGCACGGGCGATCATCAGGATCGCCTGGTCCTCGACCTGGCACTTTTCCTGGTCCTTGATTTCTGTCAGATGCTTGACCAGAAGCTCGGTCGGCACCCGCCGAAGATCAAAACGCTGACAACGCGACAGTACGGTTACCGGCAGTTTTCTTATTTCAGTGGTGGCGAAAATGAACTTGACATGGGGCGGCGGCTCTTCAAGCGTTTTCAGAAGCGCGTTAAAGGCGTTTTTCGAAAGCATGTGCACTTCGTCGATAATGTAAACCTTGAAGCGCGCCGAGGAAGGCGCATAGCGAACGTTTTCGATAATTTCACGGACATCATCCACCGAGGTGCGGCTGGCGGCATCCATTTCCAGTACATCGGGGTGGCGGCTTTCGGAAATCTCCAGGCAGTTTTCACAACTGCCGCACGGCGAGGCCGTCATCTCCTCACCTTTCTTGACTTCAAGGCAATTGAGCGCACTGGCCAGCAGCCGGGCGGTGGTGGTTTTCCCCACCCCGCGAACTCCGGTCAGGATGAAGGCGTGGGCCAGGCGCTTTGATTTTATGGCGTTTTTCAGGGTCCGGACCATGACGTCCTGGCCGATCAGCTGATCGAACGTTTTCGGCCGGTATTTCCGGGCCAGGACCTTATATTCGGATGATTCGGACGCCATGAATTAAAAAACCTTCAAGCTTTCCAAAAAGGGTGGAGGGTGGCAGCGACCCAAGGACTATCCGTTGCGGCTGCTTCCTTCCGGATCTGACCGGGTTGGCGAAAGTCTCGTCCGCGCCACCCCCCATAAGCCTTTTTCTTATCCAGTATATGTTCCATTTTCCGATCACTGGCAAGGGTTTGGCGGAAAATAGATAGTCTTTTGCAAAGAATTAAACCGATGCGCGGTTTCCACTTGAAAAGCTTAGCCCATCCGCCTAATCTGCGGCACAAATCAGGGTATTTATTGAGGGAAAGGGAAGACCGTGGATCCAATGGAATGGAACAAAATCATCGCTGCCATACTGGTCGGCTTGTTGCTCTTTATGGGCGTGACGCTGATGTCTGAAAGTCTTTTTGAAGGGGAGGAAGAGGTGCTGCTAGGGGCCGGCGAAGAAGCCGCCAGTGAAACGGAAGAGGTTATGGTTGCCGCAGGCCCAACCTTCAATGACCTGCTAGTCCAGGCCGCAGCAAACCCTTCCGCCGGGTCTTTTAACAAGTGCAAGGCTTGCCATACCACTGACCAGGGCGGCGGCCACCGGCTCGGCCCCAACCTGTTTGAGGTGGTCGGTTCAACCCTGGGCTCCAAAGAAGGCTATTCTTATTCCAGCGCCATGGCCTCAAAGGGCGGCGCCTGGAGCTATGAGGCGCTGAATGCATTTCTGGAATCACCAGTGAGCGCGCTACCCGGGACCAAGATGACCTTTGCCGGAATTCGCAAGGTAGAAGAACGCGCGGCGATTATTGCTTACCTGAGAACCCAGTCCAGCTCACCCCTTGAGCTGCCGGAAGTGGCCGCCCCGGCTGAAGAAGCGGGCGGGTAGCCGGTAAACTCTAGCGAAGTCTTCTGATATCAACAATGGCAAGTCCGTGACCGGATTTTAACCGGTCAGCGACCTTCCCGGCGTCCTCCAGCGTGACCCGCATGTGGGTGGAGTTGGCGTGCAGCAGGTGGCTATCGCTTGCCATGAACCCGACATGGCCGGGGAAAAACACCAGATCGCCTTTTTTGCTCAAGCCCAGGTCGGGGACGTTGGTGATCGAATGGCCGAGTTCTTTTAGCTGCAGATCGGTATCGCGCGGACAGGGGATGCCGGCCCGCATCAGCGCCAATTGCACCAGGGCGCTGCAATCGAGGCCCAGCGCGGTCCGTCCCCCCCAAATATACGGGGCGTTCAAAAACCGCCCGGCGGTTCTCAGGTAATCCTTGTCGGTGGCGCCCAGAGCGGTCAGGTGGCGGGCGTAGATCCAGCCCAGCCCTTGTGCTTCCGCGAAACCTTTCCTGAGCTCCCCGCCACGGATTGTCACCCGGGCGCCAAACGGCAGCGGGGTAGGCCCCGGGGTTTTGAGGTCGGGTTTTGAATACACGTGGCTCAAGGGAACGGTAACCATATGGGTAGGCTCGGGCGCATGTTCGCCAAGCCCGGTTACCTTAAGGTATCCAACATAGCCATCGCCCTCCAGAAAGCCGAAGGCCCAGCCGGCATGCCGTTCCAGGACGCGGAATTTCTCACCCAGCAGGCCCTGGGTTAAAAGCTGCGCCCCCGGCCTGGGGGTTTTTTTCAAATCGGCGAACGGGACGGTAATGGTATGAACCTTGCCAGCGGTAAACCGGGCGGCATCGATCTCGCCCCTGAGGCCGGACCAGGCAATGTCGGGCCGGGCCGCGGTCAGGCGCGGGTCCAGGTCAGGGTTCTGATCCCTGATCCAGTGGTAGCGGTCGATTTCCCCGAACGCCATGGGCTATTTTCCAAAACGGCTTTCGAGATAGGAAAAAGCCGCCAAAAGCCCATGCGCCTCGGCGCCCTTGGGGCGGCCGGGTTTTTGTTTGGTATTCCAGCAGTAGACATCCAGATGGGCCCATGATTTGGTGTGCTCAATAAAGCTTTGCAAATAAAGCGCCGCGGTAATCGCCCCGGCAAAGGTGGTATCGGCCATGTTTTTGATGTCCGCCACTTCACTTTTCAGGGTTTCCCGGTAGGGCTGCCACAGGGGCATGCGCCACAGCGGGTCGCCGGAATTCATCCCGCCCGCCATAAGCCCGGTGGCCAGCTCGTCATTATTGGCGAACAGCGCCCCGAGATCCGGCCCAAGGGCGGTGCGGGCGGCGCCGGTCAGGGTCGCGAAATCGATCAGGAGATCGGGCCTTTCCTCGTCGGCCAGCGCCAGCGCGTCGCACAGAACCACCCGCCCCTCGGCATCGGTGTTGCCGATCTCGACGGTGATCCCCTTTCGTGTCGCGATGACGTCGCTGGGCCGGTAAGCATTGCCGGAGACGCTGTTTTCCACCGCCGGGATCAATACCCTGAGGCGAATCGGCAGATTTAGCGCCATAATCGCCCGGGCTAATCCCAAGGCCACGGCCGCCCCGCCCATGTCCTTTTTCATCAGGATCATGCCGGTGGCGGATTTGATATCCAGCCCGCCGGTGTCAAAGCAAACACCCTTGCCGACCAGCGTCACCTTGGGGTGCTTTTCATCGCCCCACACCAGGTCGATCAGACGCGGGGCCTGGGCGGCGGCCTTGCCCACCGCATGGATCGCCGGGAACCCTTTTTTCAGGAGATCGTCACCCCTGATAACGGTCGCCTTGGCGGAATAGGACTTGGCGATGCCAAGGGCCGCCGCCTCCAGCCCGTCCGGGCCCATGTCGTTGGGCGGGGTATTGATCAGGTCGCGGGCCAGGTAAAGCGAGGCGGCCAATTCCTCGACGCGTTTTTTATTGGCGCCAGCGGGCAATTTCAGGCTGCGCGGGCGGGCGTTCCGCTTGCTTTTGTATTGATCGAAATTGTATTGCCCCAACGCCCAGAACAGCGCCACCAGGTTGGCGACCTGCGGGGGCATGTCAAACTGAAACTCAAACGCCCCCTCCGGAAGCCGGGTGGCCAGGCCGCGCAGGTGCGAGGGCAGGCGCTGCAGGTTGGTGCCGAACAGCACCTCTTTCAGGGTGCCGTCCTGGTTATTAATATAGGCCAGCTGCGTGTCATAGCCCATAAAACCGAAGGTTTTGGCCTGGGCGGCAGCGGCGATGTCTGCGTCCCGCCGCCAGGCCCTGAAGCCCTTGACATCGAGAATCCGGATCGGGGTGCAAACCTCCTTGCCGGTGCAAAATAAATGACTTGGTTTGATACGCAACGTTCTGGCTCCCTGGTTGTTGAAACTCTATTTGTTGAACAGCCCTCCGCCGCCAAGGCTATGGAGGGCACTCCTTCGCCCGATTTTCGGTTCCGGTTGGCGTAAGCCACCCGAAGCCCGAAGGGCGAAGGGTGGCGGAGCGAGAGGGATTCGAACCCTCGAAGGGCGTTAACCCTTACACGCTTTCCAAGCGTGCGCCTTCAGCCACTCGGCCACCGCTCCTTAATCGACCGCCTTGCCTTAATCCGCTCGGCACTATAGCCAACTTCCCTTGAGACGCAAGGGCTTGGGTGGGATTTTTCACCTAGTCCTGGTCCATCTTCAAGGCTGCGATAAAAGCTTCCTGCGGGATCGAAACCTTGCCGAAAGTGCGCATCCGGGCCTTGCCCTTTTTTTGCTTGTCCAGCAGTTTCCGCTTGCGGGTAAAGTCGCCGCCGTAGCATTTGGCGGTGACATCCTTGCGCATCGCTGAAAGGGTCTCACGCGCGATCACCTTGCCGCCCAAGGCCGCCTGGATGGGAATTTTAAACAGCGCTCTGGGGATCAGCTCTTTCAGCTTGGCGCATAGCGCCCGGCCTCTGGCCTCGGCCTTTGATCTGTGAATCATCATCGAAAGGGCATCAACCGGCTCGCCATTGACCAGGATCGACATCCTGACCAGATTGCCCTCGCGGTATTCCTCTATGGTATAGTCAAAGCTGGCGTAGCCGCGGCTGAGCGATTTCAGCCGGTCGTAAAAATCATAGACCACTTCATTCAGGGGCAGGTCATAGACCACCATCGCCCGGCTGCCGGCATAGGTCAGATCAACCTGGACGCCGCGCCGGTCCTCGCACAGCTTCAGGATCGCGCCGAGGTATTCATCGGGAACCAGGATGGTGGCGCGGATCCACGGTTCATCGATTTTTTTGATCCTGGTCACCTCCGGCAGATCGGCCGGATTGTGCAGCTCTTTTACCTCGCCGGAGGTCATGTGGACTTTATAGATGACGCTCGGCGCGGTGGTGATCAAATCGAGATCAAACTCACGGGACAGCCGCTCCTGAATAATCTCCAGATGCAACATGCCAAGGAAACCGCAGCGGAAGCCGGAGCCCAGCGCCATTGAGGTTTCGGGCGCGTATTCAAAACTTGCATCGTTCAGTTTCAACTTGCCCAGGCTCACCTTGAGGTGCTCGTAATCCGAGGTGTCGACCGGATAAAGCCCGCAAAAAACCACCGACTGCACCGGCTGAAAACCAGGCAATGGCTTGGCCGCCGGCTTTTTGGCATCGGTCAGGGTGTCGCCGACCCGGGTGTGGGCCACTTCCTTGATCGCGGCGGTGAGATATCCCACCTCGCCGGGGCCGAGGGCATCAACTCTTTTCAGCTTCGGGGTGAAAACGCCAACCTGTTCCACCAGGTGTTCCCGGCCCGAGGACATCATCCTGATGGTCTGCCCTTTTTTCAACACCCCATCAACGATCCGCACCAAAATGATCACCCCCAGGTAAGGATCGTACCAGCTGTCAACCAAAAGCGCCGCCAGGGGCTTTGAGGCATCCCCTTGGGGCGCCGGCAACTGGGTCACCAGGGCCTCCAGAACTTCATCAACCCCCTCCCCGGTCTTGGCCGAGACCAAAATGGCGCCGGAAGCATCCAGGCCGATAACATCCTCGATCTGGCGCCTGATGCGCTCCGGCTCGGCCGCCGGCAGATCGATCTTGTTCAGGATCGGGATAATTTCATGGTTGCTGTCGAGCGCCTTGTAGACGTTGGCCAGGGTCTGGGCCTCAACCCCCTGGCTGGCGTCGACCACCAGCAGCGACCCCTCGCAGGCCGCCAGTGAGCGGCTGACCTCGTAGGAAAAATCCACGTGGCCGGGGGTGTCCATCAGGTTCAGGATGTAGTCCTTGCCGTCCTTGGCCCGGTAGTTCAGGCGCACCGTCTGGGCCTTGATGGTGATGCCGCGCTCGCGCTCGATATCCATCGAATCGAGTACCTGTTCCCTCATTTCGCGCTGGGATAAGCCCCCGCATATCTGGATCAGGCGGTCGGCCAGGGTCGACTTGCCATGGTCGATGTGGGCGATAATCGAAAAGTTACGGATGTTTTCCGTGGCGCTCATACGCTTTACCAGTCCCGCTGTTAAGACCGCAGTTTGCCGGCTACCTGGTTGGCGACCGCGGCGATAATTGACTGGGAGATAGCCTCAATCTCGGCCTCGGTAAAGGTTTTTTCGGTTGGCTCCAGACGAACCGACAGGGCGACCGATTTTTTGCCCCCGGGTAAATCCTCAGCCGAGTAGACATCGAACACGCTGACCCCCTTGATATGGGTCACATCGCATTCCCTGATGGCCGCGATCAGATCGCCCGCCGGGGTCTTTTCATCGACAACAAAAGCAAAATCCCGCTCGGTCCCGGGCAGGTCCGAAACCCGGAGCGGGGCTTTGGTTTTGGCCTTTTTGGAGCGCGCCGGCGGCAGCCTGTCGAGGAACACCTCAAACGCCGCGACCGGCCCTCTGGCGCCCAGTTTTTTGGCCACCGCGGGGTGAATTTCGCCGAATATTCCAACCACATTTTTGGGCCCAAGCCTGAGCGTTGCCGAGCGGTGCGGGTGATACCACGCGGGCACCGCCAAATCCATTTGCAAACTCTCCCGCGAAAACCCCGCCGCCTCAATTACCTTGAAAGCCGCCGCCTTGGCATCCATGACACCCGGTTTGCCGGAGGCCTTTTTCCAATGGCGCGGGGTTTTGGGGCCAAGCAGAATTCCGGCCGCCACATGGGACTGGCCGGCGGGCGTATCGTCGGCATAAACCGGCCCTACCTCAAAAAGGGCAATCGCCCTGCCGCCCCGGGCGGCGTTCCTGACCCCGGCCTGGACCAGGTTGGGCAAAATCGACGGGCGCATGCAATCCAGCTCTGAACTGATCGGGTTTTCCAGCAGCAAAGTACCGCCGCCAAACTGTGCGGCCAAATCCCGCGGCATAAACGAATAGGTCACGCATTCGGCATAGCCTACCGCCGCCAGCGCCCGTTTGGCGCGGGAGACTCGCCTTTGGCCAGTGGTCAGGGTCGGTTTGGGAACCACTTCTTGCTGCTCATAATGGGCAATGGGAATTTCATCATAGCCGTGAATGCGCAACACCTCTTCCACCAGGTCGGCTTCGCCATCAACATCGCTGCGCCAGCTGGGAACAGCCACCTCAGTGACGCCATCCTTTACCGGCCCGGGCTCGAACCCGAGGCTTTTCAGAATGGTAAGCGAGGTTTTGGCCGCCAGGTCAAGGCCCCCCAGCGTCCTGATCCGCTCAGGGCGGAAAGAGACGACTTTATTCCATTCCGGCACGGCCCCGGCAATCACCGGCTCGGACGCCTCGCCGCCGCAAAACTCCAGGATCAGGGCGCTCGCCAGCTCCATGCCGGGCAGGATGAAATTGACATCGACCCCGCGTTCAAAGCGGTAGCGGGCATCGCTTTCAATGCCGTGCTTGCGCCCGGTCATGGCGGTGCGGACGGGATCAAACAACGCCACTTCCAGGAACACGTCGGTGGTTTCAACCGTGCAGCCGGTTACCGCGCCGCCCATCACGCCGCCGAAACCGAGCACGTTTTTATCATCGGCGATCACGCACTCCCCGCCCTCAAGCGTGTAGGTGTTTTCATCCAAGCCTAAGAAACTTTCGCCTTTCCTGCCGATCCGCACCTGAACCGGACCATGCAGCTTTTTGGCGTCATAAACATGCAAGGGCCGCGCCCGGTCATAGGAGACATAGTTGGTAATATCGACCAGGGCGGAAATGGGGCGGAGGCCGATAGCGCGAAGGCGCGCCTTGAGCCAATCCGGGCTTTCCCCGTTCTTGACCCCCTTGAAATACCGCCCGGCAAAAACCGGACAGGCGTCTGCCTCGCCTTTTTTGAAGTTAAGCTTCAGGCCGACCGGGCTTTTGAAGCCGCCTTTGACGGGCTTGGGGTCTTTTTTGATCAGCTTGCCCAGGCCGGCGGCGGCCAGATCCCGGGCGATCCCCTCAACCCCGAGGCAATCCTGGCGGTTGGGGGTGATAGCAATCTCGATCATCGGGTCATTCAGCCCGGCGTAGTCGGCATAGGGCGCACCCTTTGGGGCATCTTTGGGTAACTCAATTATCCCATCATGGTTGTCAGAGAGCATCAGCTCGTGCTCGGAACACAGCATGCCGTTGGATTGCACCCCTCTGATCATGGTTGGTTTCAGGTCAAGGCCGGTGCCCGGGATATGGCTGCCGGCGGGCGCGAAAACCCCCTTCATTCCGGCGTGCGCATTGGGCGCTCCGCACACCACCTGAACCGGCCCTTTGCCGGCGTCGACCAGGCAAACGGTCAACTTGTCGGCGTTGGGGTGTTGTTCGCATGAGATGACCTCGGCAATGACAAAGGGTTTGTAAATTTCAGCCCTGTCCACGACCTTTTCCACCTCAAGGCCGATCGCGGTGAGCTTGTCGCACAAGTCGCCGAGACCGGCATTCACCTGCAGGTGGTCCTTGAGCCATGAAAGGGTAAACTTCATCGGCTTAACCCCCCGGCGATGGTCGGAATGTCAAGCGCCCGGAAGCCATAGTGCCTCAGCCAGCGGAGGTCGGACTCAAAGAACGGGCGCAAATCGGGCATGCCGTATTTCAGCATCGCCAACCGGTCGAGCCCGCAGCCAAAGGCAAACCCCTGGTATTTGTTGGGGTCCAGATTGCAGTATTCCAGAACCTTGGGGTGGAGCATGCCGCAGCCGATGATCTCGAGCCAGTCGTTGCCGCCGCCGATCCTGACCTGGCCTTTGGACAAGTCACAGCCGACATCAACTTCGGCCGAGGGTTCGGTAAAGGGAAAATAGGACGGCCGGAAACGCATTTTCACGTCATCAACCTCAAAAAAGGCCTTCACGAACGCCTCAATCGTCCCTTTCAGGTGTCCCATGGTGGTAAATTCGTCAATCACCAGACCCTCGATCTGGTGGAACATCGGGGTATGGGTGGCATCCGAATCGGAGCGGAAGGTGCGGCCCGGGGCGATGATCCTGATCGGGGGTTTTTGGCTCATCATGGTGCGGATCTGCACCGGCGAGGTATGAGTGCGGAGCAATTTGCGCTCGCCCCCCTGATCCGCCTTCATGTAAAAGGTGTCGTGCATTTGCCGCGCCGGATGCTCGGGCGGGATATTGAGCGCGGTAAAATTATGGAAATCGTCCTCGATATGCGGCCCTTCGGCGATTTTGAAATCCATCGCCGCGAAAATTTCCATCATTTCTTCCAGAACTTGTGTGAGCGGGTGGATGCGCCCTTCCGGCTCAGGCTCGACCGGCAATGTGACATCGAATTTGTCTTCCGCCAGCTGGGTGTTGAGGGCCCTGGCCTCAAGCTCTTCCCGCTTGGCGTTCAAATCGGAATTGATGTCGCCTTTCAGTTGGTTGAGGGCGCCGCCGAAGGTCTTTTTCTCTTCAGCGCTTAAATGACCCAACTCTTTCAGAAGCGCTGTAACCCGGCCCTTTTTTCCCAAAGCGGAAAGGCGAATATCCTCGAGGGTGGAAAGAGTTTTTGCCCCCTTGATCTCGGCCAGTATTTTGCTTTTCAGTTTGTTCAGGTCTTGCATGTTTTGATGTCCCCTCGGGCCCCGGCTAACACTAAAACAAAAGGGGCTCTCGAATGGAAGCCCCTTTAGCTGTCTTTATCGAATTTAAATGTTTTTAAAAGGCTTTAAGCGGATTCCTTTGTAACGGCATTCTTGGCCTGGTCGGCCAGCGTTTTAAATGCCCCTTCATTGTTGACGGCCAACTCCGCCAGGACCTTGCGGTCAATCTCAATATTGGCCAGCTTCAGGCCATGAATAAATTTCCCGTAAGTCAGGCCATACTGTCTGGCCCCGGCGTTGATGCGCTGGATCCAGAGCGCCCGGAAATTGCGCTTTTTATTGCGGCGGTCGCGGTATGCGTACTGCCCGGCTTTTTCCACCGCCTGCATGGCGATGCGGATGGTATTTTTCCGGCGGCCCCGGTAGCCCTTGGCCTTTTTCAGAACTTTTTTGTGTCTGGCGTGGCTGGTGACGCCTCTTTTAATGCGTGCCATGATCTGTGCTCCTGTGATGCTAAGCGTAGGGAATGAATTTTTTGACGATTTTGGCGTCGGAAGCACAGAGTGTCGTGGTTCCGCGCTTGTTCCTGATCTGCTTGTTGGAGCGTTTGATCATGCCGTGCTGCTTGCCGGATTGCGAAGCGCGCACTTTGCCGGAAGCGGTTAGACGAAAGCGCTTCTTGGCGCCTGCCTTGGTCTTCAATTTGGGCATTTTGCAATCCTCTTCTTTAATTTTTATTGGATGCTTTTGGGCTTCCTCGGCATGCCCGTTACGCCGGAACGCCCCAATTCGATGCGGTTTATACAAAGGGATGCCCCGAAACGCAAGGCTTTCTTTGCACTTTGTGCCCGCTCCCGCCCGCTCACGAATATTCTATTTCCGGGTGACTGAATATTGCTTTAAAATAAGCTAAAGACAAAAGGTGAACTCTGAACCATGAAAATTAAAAGCATACGGTTTCTGTTAATTTCATTGCTCTTGATTTGCGCTTATCCGTTGGGGCTTTTGGCCGAGCCGGCGATGTGGCGGGTCGAGGGAGATGAAAGTACGCTATATCTTTTCGGCACCTTCCACCGTCTGCCCGAGGAGGTGGACTGGCTCAGCCCGGAACGCGAGGAGGTGCTCAGGAATTCAAGCACCCTGGTTCTGGAAACCATCAAATCCCAAACCGGAAAAGAAATAAAAACTTTCCTTTCGCAAAACCTCGGCATCGCTATTTCCAGAATACCGCTGAATCTCAAACTGGAACAGGACACCTACAACGTCCTCAAGGAACAAATGGAAGCTTACGGCGTGTCCGAGGCTACCTTTAACCGGTACCAGCCCTGGTACGCCGCCACCCTGTTAACCCGCTTAGGGGGCGAAGAGGTGGGCTTTTACAGCGAATTCGGGGTGGAATCAGTTCTCCAGGCCCAGGCTGAAGAAACCGGAAAAAGACTGATCGCGCTTGAAACTGCGGCTCAGCAGCTGCTGTTTTTAGCCGACCTGCCGAATGAGACCCAGGTTGAGATGTTGCAGCAGACGATTTTGGCGTGGGGCGAGTTTGAAGAGATTTACCGGATTATGTTTGAAGCCTGGATCGCCGGAGACATTGAAACCACCGAACAGCTGGTGCTTGAACCTTTAAAGACTCTTCCGCCGATGTACCAGGTGTTGATAAAAAACCGCAATACCGCCTGGCTGGAGCCGCTGGAGGATTTGTTGAGCCAAAAGGGAGTGCATTTTGTTGCGGTCGGCACCGGCCATCTGGTCGGACCGGACAGCCTGATTAAACTGTTTGAGGAAAAAGGTTACCGGGTGGTGCGCCAATAGCTTACAGGTTAATATGCTCTACTTTGAGACAAACACCATGGTCATTTGCCGGCCTTCCATTTTAGGCTCCAGTTCGACCTTGGAAATCTCGGAAACATCTTCCCTGATCCTGTTCAGCACTTCCAGGCCCAGTTCCTTGTGGGCCATTTCCCGGCCCCGGAAACGAATCGTGCATTTTACCTTGTCGCCGGCCTCGATGAAGCGGTGAAAGGCCTTCAGCTTGACATCATAATCGTGAACATCGATCCCCGGGCGCATCTTGATCTCTTTGACGTGCTGGATTTTCTGTTTTTTACGGGCGGCGTTGGCCTTTTTCTGGGCCTCGAACTTGAACTTGCCAAAATCAAGGATTTTGCAGACCGGAGGGTCAACGTTGGGGGACACCTCAACCAGGTCCAAACCCGCCTCTTTCGCCATGATGAGGGCTTCTTCGGTATTTACGATTCCGTGATTTTCTCCATTTTGATCGATGAGCCTGATCTGCTCATTGGTAATCAGGTCATTGGCACGCGGCCCTTTTTTAACCGGGGCTCTGAAAGGTTGTCTGGCGATGAATAAGTCTCCTGGGTCTGGTTTACGTTATCGGCTCAAAAAAATGCCCGCAGGCGGCATGCACTTTATCGCCCTTACATTGAAAAATAAAGAGGTTCCTTGCATCAGGAGGGAATCCTGGCCTCTTTTACCAAGGCCCCGACCGCTTCTTTAAGGGGAAGGATTTCCTGATTTTGCGATCCCAGCCGCCGGATGCTGACGGTGCCTTCTTTAGCCTCGCGTTTGCCGACGACAAACATCACCGGCACTTTTACCAGCGAATGTTCGCGCACCTTGTAATTGATCTTTTCGTTGCGGAGATCCAGCTCGGCCCGGATCCCGGCCTCTCTAAGGGCGGCATGGGCCTCCTTGGCATAATCATCGCCATCGGAGGTGATAGTGGCGATCACCACTTGAATTGGCGCCAGCCACAGCGGCAGGCGTCCGGCGTAATGTTCAAGCAAAATCCCGACGAAACGTTCCAATGAGCCGAACAGGGCGCGATGCAGCATCACCGGACGGTGCTTGTTGCCGTCCTCACCGATGTAGTAAATATCAAACCTCTCAGGCAGGTTCAGGTCCATCTGCAGGGTGCCGCACTGCCAGTCCCGCCCGATCGCATCGCGTAGCACAAATTCCAGTTTGGGGCCGTAAAACGCCCCTTCGCCGGGGTTGTAAACATAATCGCGCCCGGTCGCCTCGAGCGCTTCCTTGAGCGCCTTTTCCGATTTGTCCCACACCTCGTCAGAGCCGATGCGCCGCTCCGGACGGTCTGAAAATTTAATCACCACGTCCGTAAATCCAAAATCCTTGTAAATATCGATGACCAGCTCGATTACCTTGATACACTCATCCTTCATTTGCTTCTGGGTGCAATAGATATGGGCGTCATCCTGGGTAAAAGCGCGCACCCGCATCAGCCCATGGAGAGATCCTGAAGGTTCAAACCGGTGGAGCTTGCCAAACTCGGCTACCCGCATCGGCAGGTCGCGATAGGATTTCAGGCCCTGGGCATACACCAGCACTCCGCCCGGACAGTTCATTGGTTTCAAGGCATATTCACGGCCATCGGGAGTGCTGGTATAGAACATGTTCTCGCCGAATTTTTCCACATGGCCCGAGGTCACCCACAATTCCCGGTCGAGGATATCAGGCGTGGAAATTTCCACGTAACCGGCCTCGTCCTGGCGCTTGCGCATATATTCAATCAGCTTCAGGAAAAGGGTCCAGCCTTTGGGATGCCAGAAAACCGCGCCGGGGGATTCCTCCTGGAAATGAAACAGGTCCATCTCGCGGCCCAGTTTGCGGTGGTCGCGCTTTTCCGCTTCCTCCAGCATGTGGAGGTAGGCGTCCAGTTCTTTTTTGTCGCGCCAGCAGGTGCCGTAAATGCGGGTCAGCATTTCATTCCCTGAATCGCCGCGCCAATAGGCCCCGGCCACCTTCATCAGCTTGAAAGCGGTGCCAAGTTTTCCGGTAGAGGGCAAATGCGGGCCGCGGCATAAATCGATAAAATCCCCCTGGCGGTAAAGGCTGACTTCCTCGCCCTCAGGCAGGTCTGAGATGATCTCGGCCTTGTAAGCTTCGCCCTGGTCCTTGAAAAACTTGATCGCTTTGTCATGATCCCAGACCTCGCGCCGGATGGTCTCATCGCGTTTTACGATCTCGCGCATCCGCTCCTCAATTTTTGGAAGATCGTCCCCGGTAAAAGGCTCGGCTCTCGCGAAATCATAATAAAAGCCGTTTTTGATCACCGGGCCGATGGTGATCTGGGTTTTGGGCCATAATTCCTTGACCGCCTCGGCCATGACGTGCGCACAATCATGACGCAGCAGCTCCAGGCCCTGTTCATCCTTGGCGGTGATGATAGAAACCGCGGCATCCTTCTCAAGGGGGCTGTAAATATCCTTTAATTCTCCATCGACGGTCATGGCCAGCGCCGCCTTGGCCAGGCCGGGGCCGATCGAGGCCGCCAGCTGGTCGCCGGTGATCGCCGCATCGAAGACTTTTACGCTTCCGTCAGGCAGGGTGATTTTGACCTTTTGGGACGCCATTTTGCTTCTTTCATGTGGTCTTTCCTAAACTCGGGAAGTATAGGCGAAACCACACCCTGTCAAGCCAGGGAGGGCCGCTCCCGGGCGAATTTGTTTATTCCCCGGTTGCGGACAGGTTAAAGCCCGATTACACCTGTGCCCAGACCCAAAAATACCCCCTAGAGCATCCATGTCCCACCCAGAACCTTCATTGCTAGAAACCGGCCGCGGGCAAAAGCTCGCTTATTGCAAAAGCGAGGGCGGTCCCGTCACGGTTATTTTTCTGGGCGGGATGATGTCCGATAAGCAGGGCGCCAAGGCGGTCTTCCTTGAGGGGGTCTGCCGGAACCAGGGCTGGGGCTATATCCGCTTTGATTATTCCGGCCACGGTTCATCAAGCGGAAATTTCAGGGAAGGGACCATTGGTTCCTGGCTTGGGGATGTTTTGTCGATAATCGATCATTTAAGCGAAGGACCGTTGGTGCTGGTCGGCAGCTCGCTGGGCGGCTGGCTGGCGCTGTTGGCGGCCTTGGCCCGGCCCGGCCGGGTGAAAGGGCTGGTCTGCCTTGCTCCCGCCGTTGATTTTACCGAACGTTTGCTGCCCTCCATCCTGGGCCAGGAGCTTATGAAAGAAATGGAAGAAAAAGGGGAAATTCAAATTCCCTCCGAATACGTGGATAAGCCTTATATCTTCACCAAGGCCTTATTTGATGAAGGGCGAGACCATTTGCTGCTGGATGGGCCGATAAACCTGGATCTTCCGGTTGGTCTCTTGCACGGCATGAAAGACACCGATGTGCCGCATTGGATTTCAGAGAAAATCATGGCGCGGCTGGCGGGTGGCGATAAAAGACTGGTTTTGCTTGAGGGCGCCGGTCACCGGCTGTCTTCCCCCGCCGAGCTGGAGCAAATCAAAACCCTTTTGGAAGACGTGGTTGAAAAAGCGGCCCCTTAAGGCCTATGATTCGCCACCGGCCGCCAGAAACGGAAAAGGAAACGGAAATGAAATTTTTAAGACCGGCAGCTATCGTGGTGCTCGGCCTGGCCGTTTGCGCAGGGCCGGTCCTGGCCGAAACCCAGTTCGAACAGGAACAGAAGATTTATCAGGATTGTGTTGAATTAAGCCTGTCGGAACCCGACCTTGCGTACACCAACGCCCTGACCTGGTTTGAGACCGGCGGCGGCTTGCCGGCGCACCATTGTGTGGCGCTGTCGCTGGCCGAAATGGGCCGCTATGCCGAAGCCGCACGGGAGTTGGAGATCATAGCCGATGACATGATCCGGGGTTTTGGCTGGCCGTTTTCCGACCGCCCCCATCCGAAAAACCGCAACATGCTGGCGGCCATCTACAGCCAGGCTGGCAACACCTGGCTGCTGACCGGGGAGATTAAAAAAGCAATTACAGTTTTAAGCTTGGGGCTTCGTGAAGTTGAGCTGAACACCCCTGAAAACGCCGGCCTTCTGATCGACCGGGCGCGCGCCCAGGCCAGCTTGGGCAGTTATCAAGAAGCCCTCCGGGATTTGAGCCTGGCTGAAACCATGGTTGCGGAAAACGCAGACATCCTCGCCCTGAAGGCCAATGCCTACCGGGCCTTGGGACAATTTGACCTGGCTGAAGAGGAGCTCAAGAAAGCTTTCACCCTGAACCCGGTTCACCGCGAAGCGCTGCTGGAGCGGGGAAACTTGAAGCTGGATCGGGGGGATAACGCGGGCGCCCGGCAGGACTGGGTGAAATACTTAAGCCTTTACCCGGAAGGGGCGGGCGCTGATGCCATTCGCAGGAACCTGGAGGCGCTGGATGTGACGGTCGAGGAATTTGACCCGGAAGAAACCCAATCGGATGGAGGCGAAAACTAGCCCTCGGTCCATTCCGCCCTGACCGCCGCCACCGGGTCTCTCAATCCTGAGGCTTTTAAATGTTCTATATCTTTAGCTTCCGACAGTTGCTGGATGGCCCATGCCGCCGCCCCGCGCACCAGCGGCGAGGGGTCTTGCAATAAAACTGTAACTTTGGAAACCAGGGCTGCATCCCCGGAATTTCCGGCGGCGACCAGGACATTACGCAAAAACCGGTTGCGCCCGGTGCGTTTGATCGGCGACCTTGAGAAAAGGGTCCGGAACCCGGGCTCATCCAGGTCCAGCAGTTCGGCCAGCTCCGGGGATTTCAGCTCCTCCCGGGCAAAGTAGTCGATGTCTCTGGAGACCTTGGCGTATTTGTTCCAGGGACAGACCGCCAGGCAGTCGTCACAGCCGTAAATCCGGTTGCCGATAGCTTTCCGGAACTGTTTAGGGATCGGCCCCTTGTGTTCGATCGTGAGGTAGGAAATACACTTCCTGGCGTCCAGCTGGTAGGGCGCGGGAAATGCTTTTGTCGGGCATACATCAAGGCACGCCCGGCAGCTGCCGCAGGCGTCCGGGAACGGTTCGGAGGGTTTCAGGTCAAGCGCAGTAAAGATCGCCCCGAGGAAAATCCATGAGCCGAATTTCCGCGACACCAGATTGGTATGCTTGCCCTGCCAGCCGAGGCCCGAAAGCCGGGCCAGCGGTTTTTCCATCACCGGGGCAGTATCGACAAACACCTTGACCGGGGTTTGAAATTCCCGATGGATCCACCTTGCCAAGATCTTCAGGCGTTTTTTTACCAGATCATGATAATCGCCCCCGCGGGCGTAAATAGAGATGTTGCCAACACTCTTCATTGCCAGGTTTTCAAGGGGATCGCCGGCGCCCGCGTAATTCTGGCCCAGCATGATGATGCTTTTAACTTCCGGCCACAAAACCCTGGGGGACTTGCGCCGTCCGGCCTTGGCCTCAAGCCAGCCCATATCCCCGTGCCAGCCGTTTTTAAGGAAATCGGAAAGCCGCTCTCCCGCCTCAACGGGAAAGCTGCCGGCGCTGGTAAAGCCAATGTCGTCAAAACCGGCTTCAAGGGCTTTTTCGGTTATTTGCTGTTCTCGCGACATGAGTTTACGGCCTAGAAATCAAGTGCGGTATAATGGTCGGGGGGCTTCAGGCCGGCCAGGTAATCCTTCAACAGCGGCCGGAAGCTTCTGCGCGATTTCACCTTGGCATACCATTCCCGGACATGGGGGTAATCCGGCCAGTTGATCTCACCGAGGTAATCAATCGTGGATATTTGCGCTGCGGCGGCCAGGTCGGCGATCGAAAAGTCCGCCCCGTTGAGATAGTTGCGCTTCCCCGCCAGGTGTTCCAGATAACTCAGGTGGTGACCAAGATTGGTCTGCCCGGCGCGGATTTTAGCCGCATCGGGACCGCCCATCTTGAGGTATTTCTTGAGCACCCGCTCGGTCAAAAGCGGGGTTGTGACTTCCTTTTGGAACTTGAACAGGAACCACTCCAGCAGACGGCGGGCCCCGGCCCGGGCAACCATATCGTTGGGAAAAAGGGAGGGCTCCGGGGCCATTTCCTCAAGATATTCGAGAATCGCCATACGGCCGGCAATCACGGCCTTGCCATTCACCAGCACCGGAACCTCGCCGGCCGGGTTCATTTTCAGGAATGCCTCCCTTCGTTCCCAGGTTTTTTCCGCCTTGAGCTGGTAGTCCAGGCCTTTTTCCTCACACACCAGGCGGACCAGGCGGCACGGCGGGGAAAGCCAGAGATGGTAAATCGTCAGCATCAGGGTTTGAGCTCAATTATCGAGTGGAGCTGTGTTGGCTCTGAAAAAGCAGTACAACAAGAGAAAAACACAGGCGATAGCGTGTATCGGCGCGTATTTTCGACATATTTTACCGCTTTTTCAGGCCAACCCTTAAAGTGCCGCGCCCAAATCGGCCGGAACTTTGTCAAAAGCGCCTCAAATAGATGGCTATTTTTCATCCCTTTTTCCTTGTTCTGACCACTT
>JADFJJ010000080.1 GCA_022566215.1 Pseudomonadota bacterium
CCGGAACTCGCCCTCCAGGCAATCGCCGATGCCGGGCACCGAGACCCGGGTGACGTGGCCTTCGGCGTACATTTCGCCCCCGTCGGGAACGAACAAGAGATGCGCCCCGAGCTCGGCCAATAGCCTTGAGTCGGCGGCCTCGTCGCGGGGATAGTCGTCGAAATCCTCGCCCTCGCCGAACTGGGCCGGGTTGACAAAGATGCTGACCACCGCCCGGCCGGTTTTTTTCAGCACCCCTGCGACCAGCGACAAATGCCCGGCGTGGAGCGCCCCCATGGTCGGAACCAGGCCAACCTTAAGGCCCGCCTGGCGCCAGGTTTTCACCCGGGCGCGGAGCCCGGACACGGTTCTGACTTTTGCGATTGTCATGGAGACATTATAGCAGTGTGTCCCAACGGCGGGGAATTTAAACTTGCACTTTGCGGTTCTTTTTCCCATTTTATGGGGATGCATTACTTACTGACAGGTTTAGCGATTTTGGCCGTGTTGCTGCTGGCGATGAAATGGTTCGTCTCGGCCACGCCGCAAGCGTCATTCCGGGCCGGGGTTTTTGTCGCGGGGATAGCATTTATGGTCCTGGCGGGTTATTTGGCGGTCACCGGAAAACTGGCGGCGGCGCTTCCGGCTGTAATCGCGGCCCTGATCGCCTACCGGAAAAACCAACAACTCAAAGGGGCCGGGGCTGGGAATTCATACACTGGACAAGGCGCCTCTGGCGGCCAGATGGGCCGGGACGAAGCTTATAAAGTCTTAGGGTTGGAACCGGGCGCGAGCCGGGACGAGGTGCATGCTTCCTACAAAAAATTGATGCAAAAACTGCACCCCGACAAAGAGGGCACCGAATATCTGGCGCAAAAAATAAACCAGGCCCGCGACACCCTGTTGGATAAAAATTCTCCCTGAGGGCCTTTACTCTTGGAAGAAAACTTGTTTTCCTGCAATTCCGGATTATTTTAGGAAGGCAATGCACAACAAATTTCCATATCCTGCCACAGCCGGTGAATGGGACGATGACCGCGGCGGCCGCGGCCCGGGCGCGCCCGAGGGCGGGGCGCTGACCAAAACCCGCCCCCGGACCAAGCGGCCCTCGCTTTATAAGGTGCTGCTTTTGAATGACGACTTTACGCCGATGGACTTTGTCATCCATGTCCTGCAGCGGTTTTTCCGCATGACCCTCGAGGAGGCCACCGGGGTGATGCTGTGCGTCCACCAGAAGGGTGTCGGGGTGGCCGGGGTCTTCACCTATGAGATTGCCGAGACCAAGGTTGGCGGGGTACTGAAATACGCCAAGAAACACGAACACCCGCTGCAATGCACACTGGAAAAGGAATGACCTTTAGCATAAGATAAGGAATGATCTTTAACCTAAGGTATTGAAATGGCAGGATTTTCAACACATCTCGAAGAAACTTTGCGGCGCGCGCTGGGCGAAGCCAAGCACCGCGGTCACGAATACGTCACGCTCGAGCATCTGCTGTTCGCCCTGACCGAGGACCGCGACGCGGTGGCCGTGCTGAAAGCCTGCGGGGTCGATGTCGAGGTGCTGAAGTCCGACCTGGAATCCTATATGGATGAGGTCTTGAACGACATGGTGACCAAGGACCCGGGTGCCGAGGCGACCCCCACCGCCGGGTTCCAGCGGGTGGTCCAGCGCGCCGTCCTGCACGTGCAATCCTCGGGCCGCACCGAGATCACCGGCGCCAACATGCTGGTGGCGATTTTTTCCGAGCGGGAAAGTTTCGCGGTCTATTTCCTCGAACGCCAGGACATGACCCGGCTGGACGCGGTCAGTTTCATCTCCCACGGGATCGCCAAGGTTCCCCAATACAGCGATACCCGGACCGTCCCGGGAGCCGGGGACGAGGATGAGGATTATGCCGGCGAGGGCAGCGTCGGGGAAGGAAAGTCTTCAGCCCTGGCCCGTTTTTGCGTCAACCTCAACCAGCGCGCCAAGGAGGACAAGATCGACCCGCTGATCGGCCGTGACGCCGAGATTGACCGCACCATCCAGATCCTCAGCCGCCGCTCCAAGAACAATCCGCTCTATATCGGCGAACCGGGGGTCGGCAAAACCGCGATCGCCGAAGGCCTGGCGCGCCGGATTGTCCACGATCAGGTGCCGGAGGTCCTCAAAGGCGCGGTGATTTACGCCCTCGATATGGGATCGCTGCTGGCCGGAACCCGCTACCGCGGTGATTTCGAGGAACGCCTGAAAGCGGTGATCAGGGAACTGGAGGCGATCGACGAGGCGATCCTGTTTATTGATGAAATACACACTATTGTCGGCGCCGGCGCGACCTCCGGCGGCTCGATGGATGCTTCCAACCTGTTAAAGCCGGCCCTTGCGTCCGGGGCGATCCGCTGTATTGGCTCGACCACCTACAAGGATTTCCGCGCCCACATTGAAAAGGACCGGGCGCTGCTGCGGCGCTTCCAGAAAATTGACATCAACGAGCCAACCCTGGCCGATTCGATTAAAATCCTCGAAGGCCTGAAGTCCTATTATGAGAAACACCACGGGGTCACCTACACTGCGGACGCGATCAAGGCGGCGGTTGATCTCTCGGCCCGCTATATCGGCGACCGCAAGCTGCCCGACAAGGCGATCGATGTTATCGACGAGGTCGGCGCAGCGCAAAAGCTGCTGGACCCCAAGGCCCGCAAGACCATAATCGAGGTCGCGGATGTCGAGGATGTGGTGGCGAAAATAGCCCGGATTCCCTCCCGTTCGGTCTCCCGGGACGACACCGCGGCGATCAAGTCGCTGGAAGCGGACCTGAAACGGGTGGTGTTCGGCCAGGATAAGGCGATCGATGCGCTGGTGGCCGCGGTCAAGCTGTCGCGCGCGGGCTTGAGGGAGCCCGAAAAACCGACCGGCGCTTACCTCTTTTCCGGACCGACCGGGGTTGGCAAAACCGAGGTTGCCAGGCAATTGGCGTTCCATCTGGGGGTCGAGCTGCACCGTTTCGACATGTCGGAATATATGGAGCGCCATTCGGTCTCGCGCCTGATCGGCGCACCGCCCGGCTACGTCGGGTTCGACCAGGGCGGGCTTTTGACCGACGCGGTCGACCAGCACCCCTATTCGGTGGTGCTGCTGGATGAAATTGAAAAGGCCCACCCGGACGTCTTCAACATCCTGCTGCAGGTGATGGACCAGGGCAGGCTGACCGACCACCAGGGCAAGAAGGTCGACTTCCGCAACGTCACCCTGATCATGACCACCAACGCCGGGGCTCAGGAAATGGAAAAGGCGGCGATCGGCTTTGGCCGCTCGACCCGCGAGGGCGCCGACGTGGAGGCGATCAAAAAGCTCTTCTCGCCGGAATTCCGCAACCGGCTGGACGCCATGATCAGCTTTGACCGCCTGCCGCCCAAGGTGGTCGCCCAGGTGGTCGAAAAATTCATCCTCCAGCTGGAAATACAGCTCTTGGAGCGCAACGTCCACATCCGCTTCGATGAGGCCGCCAAGGCGTGGATCGCGGAGCGCGGCTACGACCTTCAGTTCGGCGCCCGGTCGCTGGCGCGGGTGATCCAGGAGCATATCAAAAAACCGCTCGCCGATGAGCTGCTGTTCAAAAAGCTGACCAAGGGCGGCGAGGTGGTGGTCCACATCAAAAAGGACCAACCAGCGTTCGAGATCACCCCGGCCCGGAAGGCCCCGAAAAAACTCTCCGCCGCCAAAAAGAAAGCACTGACCTACGAGAAAAAATCCTGATTTCAGATTTTTTTGAACGGCGCCAGTTTTTGCAATCCTTCAATCTGCTGGTCGACCGCCGGGCCCTCGGCTCTCAGATATTTGGCGACCGCGGCCCGAAGACCGGGATGAGTAATCCAGTGGGCCGAGGAGGTTTTAGCTGGCAGGTAGCCGCGGAACAGCTTGTGGCCCCCTTGCGCGCCGGCCTCGATGGCTTTGAGCCGGTTGGCGATGGCGTAGTCGATGGCCCGGTAATAACAGAGCTCGAAATGCAGGAAATCATGGTATTCGAGCGCTCCCCAGTAACGGCCATAAAGGGTCTCCCCGCCCTTGATGTGGAGCGCCCCGGCGATCGGCGCGCCGTCCCGAAGAGCCAGGACAAGCATCAGGTTTTCCGGCATCGCCGCGCCGATCAGGGAAAAGAACTCCTGGCTCAAATAAGGCCGGCCCCAGCGCTTGGTGCAGGTCTCCAGGTAAAACTGGTAAAACCGCGCCCAGTCGTCTTTGCTGATCTCCGCCCCTTCCGCAAACGTGATCTCGAGCCCGCTGGCGCGGATCGCGGCGCGTTCCTTTTTGATGGTCTTGCGCTTTTGCGAGGTGAGACGGCCCAGGAAATCATCAAAGCTTTGGTAGCCCTCGTTCCGCCAATGAAACTGCTGGTCAGTGCGGATCAGATAACCTTGCGCCTTGGCCTCCTTAATCTCCTCTTTGGTCAGGAACAGGAGATGGGCGGAGGAAAGGCCCAGTTTTTCGGTTTCCGCGGCGATCGCCCGCAGGATTTCGCCCGGGTCGCGGCCCAGAATTTTGGCGCAGGTCACCGGGGTAAACGGGATCGCCGATAACAGCTTGGGATAGTAGCGCCCGCCGGCCGCTTGATAAGCCTCGGCCCAGCCCTGATCAAAAACGTATTCGCCCATCGAATGGGACTTGATGTAGAGCGGGCAGACCCCGGCCGGGCGCCCGTTATCGCCGGTCAGAACCACTATGGTATTGT
>JADFJJ010000081.1 GCA_022566215.1 Pseudomonadota bacterium
ACCACATTATCACCCGGACCCTGGCCATGGCGAAGGCCCACAAGCTCGCCCTGGAGGCGCTGGGGCCCGAGGAAGTCACCAGAAGGTTCCCGGCTTTCCGGCCGGATCCGGACATGGTCGGGCTGTTTGATCCGGAGGCCGGTTATACCAACCCGGCCGGTATTTTTTCCTTTTACCACCGGATGGCCAAGGAGCACGGGGCGGCGCTGCATTTTAACGAAAAGGTCCGCAGCATCAGGGTTGAGAAAAATAAAATCCGGATCAGGACCGGCCAACGGGACTATCAGGGCAAAAAACTGATTGTTTGCGCCGGCGCCTGGCTTGGCAAGGTGGCGGCGGGCCTGGGGGTTTCTCTTCCTTTGGAAGTCAGGCGCATGATCCTGAACTGGTTTGAGCCCAAAGGCGCGCCGTCAATCTTCAAACCGGGGCCGTTTGTCCCGAACCTGTGGATTTTGGAGGACGGCCGGATTATCTACGGCTTTCCCTGGACCGAGGAAGAGGAAGGGGTCAAATATGCCTTTCATAACCGCTTTCAGGTGGTTGATGATCCGGACCGGGTTGAGCGGTCTGTCGGCAAGGGTGAGGCGCGGGAAATTTGGCAGGTGCTGGCCAGGTATGTTCCGGATGCCGCGAAAACGCTGCTGAAATCCAAGGTCTGTTTTTATACCATGACCCCCGATGAACGGTTCCTGATCGGGCCGCTGCCGGGCTATCGCAACGTCCTGGTGGCGGGCGGATTTTCCGGGCACGGGTTCAAGTTCACCCCGGTGGTCGGCGAAATCCTCAAACAGCTGGCCCTTGAAGAGACCACCAGCTATGACATAGCGGCATTTAACCCGGCGCGGTTTAATTAGGAGCGGATGAAAAGGTGCAAGATCAAAATCAAACCAGAATCGCCAAACTTCTTCCCGGCCTGATGGAAAGCCCAGCGTTATTCGTCCATGAAATTCGCCCGGATAAGGGCGTCGCGCTGGTCATCGAGGCAGACCGGAGTTTTTACCGCAATGCTGTATTTCTTGATCAAAGGGTTTTGAATCAGAAGAGCAAAGGCGCCTGGGTGCCGCTTGATTTATTGTGGCGGCATGTCGATGCCGGGTCGGGGGGGCGGATTGCTCCGGCCAGTTTTATTTTTCACACCGGACATTCCGGCTCGACGTTGATTTCCCGGCTTCTGGATGAAGTTCCAAATGTTCTTGGGATCAGGGAACCGCTGCCCCTCAGAACCATGGCGGTTGGATTTAATGGCAGGGAAAGCCTTCCCGAAGGGGCTTTTGAGGAGGCGTTCAGGCGCACCTACCAGCTGCTGGTTCGCCGGTTTTCGCCAGAACAGCAGGTGATCATCAAAGCCACCAGTATGTGCAACAATATCGCCCACCTTTTGCTCCGGCAAAATTCCGCCAACCGGGGGCTTTTATTGTTTGTAAAGCTGGAGGTTTACCTTGCCAACATGCTTGATAAAAAGGAAACCCCCGACATTGAGAGTTTTTTCACTCATCGTTTGACGGGCCTGAAAAAACTGGTCCGGGGTATGGACCTGGAAATGGCCGCGCTTTCGCGCCCCGAGAAAACAGCTTTCAGCTGGCTGGCCGAGGCTGCTGAGTTCAATAGCCTGAACACAGGCCAGGACTCCTCAAAAATCCTTTTAATGGATTTTGACCGGTTTCTGAGCCAAAAGGATATTCATTTGGGGATGATTTTTAGCCATTTTGGTATTCCGGGCGCCAAAGAAGCCCTTGGCCGGGTTCTTGCAAGTCCGGTTTTCAAGTCTTATGCCAAGCAGCCTGATTTTGCCTTTACTCCTGAAAATCGCGAGGCCATTTTGAACGAATCCCGGGCTACCAACAAAGCTGGCATTGATGAAGGTCTCAAATTTGTCGAAGGATTGATCGAAAGCCACCCGGCTCTGGAAGGGGTCCTGACAAAAACCCCTTTGTCCTAGCGCTCCATCCAGTAGCGCTGCAGGTTGGTGTGGACGTTGGTCAGTTCGGTCATGGTCTCAAAGCTGAGTTTGTCGGCCTCCCGGTCGATTGCCTTGCCCAGTTGATACAAAAGCTCCCGCTGGTAATGGTCGCGGATCATGCTTTCGGCAAAGGTTATGGACACCAGCCGCACCCCCCGGGTCACCGGTTTGACCCGGTGCAGGGTCAATGACGGGTAAACAACCGCGTCCCCAGAGTTCAGCTTGACCTCGATTTCCTTGTCGCCCATTTTGGCCACCAGCTCGCCGCCGTCGTAAGTTTCCGGATCGGACAGGAAGACAGTGATTGAAACATCGGCGCGCATTGGCGGTTTGGTGGCCAGCAGCGCAGAATCCACATGAAAGCCGTATTCCATGCCCGGTTGGTACTTGCACACCATCGGCATGGCCATCGATTTGGGCATCGCATAGTCCTTGAAAACCTGACTGCGGTAAATGGCTTTCTGCACGATCTTGCCGGCCTCGGCGTAGATTGGATCCTGGATATCGGCCTGCAGGTTGTGCTTGACCGATGACCCGGGATTGGAGGCTTCACGCCCGTCGACAAACGCCATGCGCTGGCTCAATTCGACCACCTGGCGGGTTTCACGGCGGGGCAGCAGCCCCTTGATAATTTCAAAATACATCTCAGTATCCTGGTTTTTTTGACCATCCAAGGAATGGGCATTATGTACTTGGTTCTGGGCTACTTCGCAACCCGCCTGAACTCAAAATTCCAGCCCGCTAGTTTGGCGCCGCCATCCAGCGCAAACCGGGTCCAGAGGACATCCCCAAACCGGTAACTTTCCAGCGTCTGCTTTAACGCCCGGCAATCGTCTTCGGTCAGGCTGGCCTCCAGCAGCGCCTTGATGCGGCCCAGGTGGGCCCGGGTTTCCGCTTTGATGTCCTCGATCTTTTCCATCAGGGTTTCCAGGGGAAAGTGCTCCCGGACCTTAAAAGTATGCCGCAGCAGACCATATGCGGCCTGAAGGAAAGGATTGTTTGGCTCCTTTTCCAGCGCATCCGAAAGGCCGCCCATGGCGGCGCCAAAAGCTTTCATGTCTTGCTTCTCAGCTGAAGATAATTCCCGCCCTTCCTTTTCAGATCCCCAAGCGGCCGTGATCGCCTTCCCGGCTAGTCTGAAAAGGTCCAGGTCATTGGTGACAGTGGTAATGGTCCTTACCTCAACCCGGCCGTTGGCCGCCGGCGTCCCTTCCGCGGCATGGCAAACCAGCTTTCCCCGCCCGCCCGGTTTCAAAACCCGGCTGATTTCGGCCAGGGTTTTATCATGGTCGGTATATTCGAACCCGTACTGGCTGATCACGGCGTCTAAGGCGGCGTTCTCAAACGGCAGGCGTTCGGCTGAAACGCCGCCCAGATAGGTGATGGCCGGGTCGTTCCCGTCGCTGGTCACGTACTTGTCCGGGTCAATTCCGGCCCGGTCGACCCCGGTAATTTTAAAGGATTGGCTTGATTTCCCTGAAAATTTTGCGGCCATCCGGGCGATCGCCCCGTTGCCGGTGCACAGGTCCAGAATCGCTGCCCCCCTGGGAAGTTTCCTGAAAAAGGCGTTCCATTCCGCCTCGAACTCGGCTGGATAGTTGGAGCCGGCGCTATCAAAGCACGAGGCAATCCGGTCAAAGCGCCAGTAGCGGTCCCAGATCCAGTCTTTGTTGCCTTCAGCCATGCCCCCTTAAAGAAGCAGGAAGATGCACAGGTCAAGAAAAGATTGCTTTCATAAAGAAAACCCCGAGAAATCGGCAGGAAAAGTAATTTTTGAAACAATATGCCGACATTTTGTTATTAAATTTCAATTTTACCTTGCTAAAAATGGCGTTTTTGGGCATTTTCGGCGCGCTTTTGCTGGTGGCCAGCGGGCCTGCCAATGTGAGCATTTCATTGCCTTGAGCGGCGCTTGTGGCTATGTAATGTTGGGACGAGGAAAAATGAAAACAACCGCATCTTTTGAAATCAGTCATCTCCAGTACCTGGATGACAAGGCGAAAGCGGCCAACAAATTGCCGAAATTCGCCGAAGACCCGGAGGTTTTGAAAAAACTCTGGCGGGACATGCATTTCCTGCGTGAACTGGACCGCCGCGCGGTCGCCATGCAGCGGATCGGCAAGATGCGCACCTATCCGGCCTCGCTCGGCCAGGAAGCGGTTGGCATCGGCGCCGGCTCGTGTCTGACTGAAAAGGACGTGCTGGTGCCCTATTACCGCAGCACCGGCGCGATGTTGATGCACGGCGTCAAACCCCACGAGATCCTGCTGTACTGGGGCGGGGACGAGCGGGGCTGCGACTATCAGGACCCGCTGGCGAAAGAGGATTTCCCGATCGCGGTTCCTATCGCCACCCAGATTTTGCACGCGGCTGGCATTGCCGTGGCGATCAAGTTGAGAAAGCAGAAGGGCCGGGCGGTGCTGACCGAGATTGGCGAAGGCGGCACTTCCGAGGGGGAATTTTACGAGGGGCTGAATGCCGCCGGGGCCATGAACCTGCCGTTCGTTTGCGTCATCAACAATAACCAATGGGCCATTTCGGTCCCGCCCGAGCTGCAAACCGCCGCCCAGACCTTCGCCCAGAAGGGCATCGCCGCCGGGCTCGATTGCCTCCAGGTCGACGGCAACGATATCATCGCGGTCAAGGATGCGGTTGGCGATGCGCTCGACAAGGCCGGAAAAGGGGGCGGACCGACGCTGAGTGAAGCAATCTGCTACCGGCTG
>JADFJJ010000028.1 GCA_022566215.1 Pseudomonadota bacterium
TGGCAGGCTGAACCGTTGAAACGGCTCTCGGAATATCTGATTAAACTGGGAGCGGCCACCGGGGCTGAACTGGACAAGGTTCTCGAAGTTATCAAAACGGAAGTCGATCGGGAGGTCAAACTCTACCTCGACATCATTGAAAACCGGCCCCAGCCGCCCGAGGCCATGTTTGATTACCTTTATCAAACCCTGCCCGGGAAATATGCTTCGCAAAGGGAAGAAGTGATCAAGCGAGGAGGCGGTAAATGAGCGCCCCCCTGACCCTGCTCGAAGCGGTAACCCTGGCGCTGGATTATGAGCTGGGGGCCGATCCTGATGTGGTGGTTTTTGGCGAGGATGTCGGCAAGAACGGCGGAGTTTTCCGCGCCACCGACGGCCTGCAGGCCAAACATGGCGAGGACCGGGTGTTCGACAGCCCGCTGGCCGAGGCGATGATCGCGGGACTATCCGTCGGCATGGCGGCGCAAGGCCTGAAACCGGTTTCGGAAATCCAGTTCATGGGCTTTGTGTTTCCGGCCATGACCCAGATCATCACCGCTGCCGCCCGGATCCGCAACCGCACCCGCGGGCGGCTTTCCTGCCCGATGGTGATGCGCATGCCCTACGGCGGCGGGATTCATGCCCCCGAACATCACTCGGAAAGCACCGAGGCGCTGTTCGCCCATATTCCGGGCATTCGCGTGGTCATCCCCTCGAACCCGAGCCGCGCCTATGGCTTGCTTTTGGCGGCGATCCGCGACCCGGACCCGGTGATCTTCCTGGAACCCAAGCGGGTCTACCGGCTGGTCAAGCACGAGATTGAAAACAACGGCGAGGCCTATCCCCTGGATATGTGTTTCGTTGACCGGGAGGGAGACGACGTGACCCTGGTCAGCTGGGGCGCCTATATGCATGAAACCCTGCTGGCGGCCGGGCAGCTGGCGGCCGAGGGGGTCTCGGCGGAGGTCATTGACGCCGCAACCGTTTATCCTCTCGATACCGAAACCATTATCGAATCGGTGGAAAAAACCGGGCGCCTGGTGGTCGTGCAGGAAGCGCCGAGAAGCGGCGGGGTGGGATCGCAAATCGCTGCCGAAGTGGCCGAAAAAGCGCTTTTTTCGCTGATTGCCCCTGTTGGCCTGGTGGCCGGGTATGATACCATCATGCCCTACGCCAAAATGGAGTACCAGTATCTGCCGAGCGTTGAGCGGATCAAGGATGAAGTTAAAAAAGTGATGGCATACACATGACCGTTTTCAAACTTCCAGACCTGGGCGAGGGCTTGCCCGATGCCGAGATTGTCAAATGGATGATCAGAGAGGGCGATACCATCACCGAGGGTGATAATATGGTCGAGATGTCGACCGCCAAGGCGGTGGTTGAGATTCCGGTCCCGTTTTCAGGCAAGGTGATCAAGCTTTATGGCGGTCCTGGTGACGTTATTAAAACCGGCGCTGCGCTCATCGAGATCGCTGGCGGCGGCGAATCCACCCCCGCCGTGGAGCCCGAAGTGGAAGTGATCAAGGAGGCCAAGGATGATTCCGGCACTGTCGTCGGCGCTGTCGTGGTCGGCGATGAGGTCACCTCGGAAATCCGCGCCGATGCGTCCGGCGCCAAGGCCTCCGCCGCGGTCAGGGCGCAGGCCAGAAAGCTGAAAATCGACCTGGCCTCGATTGCCGGGAGCGGGCCGGATGGGGCCATTACGCTCTCAGATTTGAAAGCCGGCGGCGCCGCCAAAGCCGCTCCTGAAACAGCTGAAATTCCGGGCGATGTCAGCATTTCCCCGTCCGCCAAGGCGACCGCCCGGGCGCTCGACCTGGAGGTTTCCGGGATCGTCCCGAAAGAGGGGCGCAAGGTGGTGACCAAGGGCGACGTGTTGCGCGCCGCCCGGGAAAAAATGGCCGATGAGGGATCGCCGCAAGTGCTGAGGGAGGGCGCCTCCAGGGAGGTCAGGGCGGCCCCCAAGGTTAGGGAATTGGCCAGGGCTAAGGGTGTTGACTTGAAGTCTGTTCCACCAACCGGGCACGCCGGCAACATCACCCTGGACGACGTGATCAAGTCATCCTTGGGCGCTCCGCTCCCGGCGGCGGCCCAGCCCTACCGCCGCCCGGCCAGGCCCTATGAAGTTTCCGGAAAGGCGGAAAAACTGGTCGGGCCCCGGCGCGCCATGGCGCAGGGGATGGCCAAGGCTTGTTCCGAGGTTTGCCATACCTCGATCTTTGATGAAGCCTCGATTTCTGCCTGGCCCCAAGGCACCGACATCACCGTCCGGATCATGCGCTCGATGATCGCCGCGTGCTATGCCGAGCCGGCGCTCAATGCCTGGTTCGACGGGGAGAATATGGAAAAAACCACCCACCTTCATGTCAACCTGGGGGTGGCGGTCGACAATCCGAAGGGTCTGTTCGTCCCGGTCCTGAAAGGTGCGGATGATCTCGATGGTGCGGCTTTGCGGACCGAATTAAACCGGCTTCGCGGGGCCATTTCCGACGGCTCGATCACGATCAAGGAAATGTCCGGCGCGACCATTACGATGTCCAATTTCGGCATGATTGCAGGCCGCTTTGCAACCCCGATCATCTCCCCGCCCGAGATCGCGATTGTCGGCATCGGCGGCCTGTTTGATAAACTGGTAATGACAGAAAAAGGCATTGAAAATCAAAGAGTTATGCCAGTTTCTTTAACCTTCGATCACCGCGCCTGCAGCGGCGGTGAGGCGGCCCGGTTCCTGGCCGCGATGCTGGCTGACCTAACCCTTGCCTGCTAAAAAACCATCCTGATCGATCAGCTCCCCCATCTCAACCCGGAACGGCTCCAGAAGGTCGGCATACTGCTTCCATTTGCCGATGCTTGAGGAATAAATCGGTTTGTGCACCTGACCGATCGAAATGGTCAGGACGGTGCGCTCCGACTTGTAAAATTCAAGACAGCCCGGGTCCCACTGAAGCCCGCAAAAGTCCAGAATTCTGCGGGTTTGCCCCTCGATATCCGCGACCAGGTCTTCGTATTCCAGATCCAGAATAAAGCCGGGGATGCGCTCCCGCCAGAAATCGAGAATCCATTTGATCAGCTTGGTGTGGCGGGCCAGGTGCTTGAGGTCAAAACAATAGGGTAAGGCTTCGTTGAAGTGGTTTGAATAGATCGAAAGCGCCCGGTCCATCGGGTTGCGGTTGACGTGAATAACCTTGGCCCAGGGCAGGGCGAGGCGTATTAAGCCGACATAAAGGGCATTTGAGAGCTGTTTATCGGTAATAAAGGGCGCTTTAGGGGCAATTTGGGACAGGCGTTTCTGGTATGCCCGGCCAATTTCGCACCAGCTTTTTGAAGTTATTTTATCCAGCCCCTCGGGGTACGGCTGGCCGGTCTCTTTTTCCACTCCGGTCAGTATATGGCTGTAGAGAAAATGAATTTCATCGCCGGCCGCGACCTGCCGGTGGCGGGAGAGAATCTGCTCGACCAGGGTTGAGCCGGAACGGGGCAGGCCGACGATAAAAATCGGCGTGATCAGTTTGCAGTCCTGACCGGCCTGGCGGTCCAGCAGGCCGCTGGTGAAAATCTTTTTCGAGAAGCCGGCCAGGGCGATGTTCTTGTCGATAATAATCGGCGCCAATTCCTTTTGCAGGGCGTTGGCCCGGGTGACATGGTGAATGAATTTTTCGCGCTCCTTGTTTCGGTAGTAATGAGAGCCCAGGGCGTAATGGGCAAAGATCGAATCTACTCTGGAGCGATCGACATTTTCAGCATTTTTTTCGAGCGCGGCCAAAAATTTGTCATCCGCCTTGAAACTATTAATCCTGCCCAGCAGATCATAGGGCTGACTGAACCCGGGGGTGATCGAGATGGCTTTTTCCAGATAAAACTGCGCCAAGCGGTCGTCGCCCCGCCCGAGCGCGGCATTGCCCAGCCAGTAAATCGCTTCGGCGCTCCGGGGGTCGTACAAAACCGCCATTTTGTGACAGTGTTCGGAATTCTCAAATTCGCGGATATTGTTATAAGCGATCCCCAGCTTGATCCAGAGTTTGGGCTGATTTGGGGATAGTTCCAGGGCTTTCCGGTAGACCTCGATAGCCGTGTCATACTCGTTCAGATAGCTTTTGGTCAGGGCCAGCATAGCCAGGGCGTCCGCTTGGCTGGCATCCTGTTGCAGAAGTTTTCTGCTGATTTTTTCCGCCCGCCGGTAATTAGCGGCGGTCAGGTGATCGCGGGCGCGCAACAGGGCGGTTTTAACATCCTCCGGCGGGTGGGGGAGTTCCACCGGCCGCCCCTGGTTTTTCACCACCTCTTGCATGTGGCGGTAATATTGCCTGGTATCGGCGGCTTTTTCCGTCTGTCCCAGTTTTTCCAGACAGGTGGTCAGGGCGAATCCCAGCTGGACTTTGGTCAGCGGGTTCAGGTCCTCCACATTCAGGAAAACCTGGATGATTTTCCCGGTGAGGCTGGCCAAATCCTGCTTCCTGGAAATTTCCGACAAAAAGCCATAAGCCGCGCCCAGCTCGGGCATGGCCTCGATGGCTTTCAGGAAAGCCCCTCTGGCGCCACCCAGGTCTTTCAGTTCGATCAGCACCTGGCCCAAGCTGGCCAGGACAAAGGGCTGATCGGGAACCCCCTTCAGGGAGGCCCGCAGGTGATCGCGGGCGGCCTGATACTTTTGCTGCTGGAAACAGAGCAGGCCCATGACCTGGTTGGCATCGGGATGCTCCGGGCATAGCTCCAGCGCTTTTGCCAGAATTTTCCCGGCCTCGGCAAGTTTCCCCGCGCCCGCCAGGTCCTGCGCCTTGACCACCTGGCCATGGATTTGTTCAGCAATCTCCCTGGTGATTTCCATAATTTTAACCTCTTGTCGCCGGCCGGGAATAGCCATAAGCCTCTATAATGTCTTCAATACCTGAAATAAAGGGTTGCAGAGTTTTTTTATAGTCTTGCCAGCGGCCAATGCTGGAGGTGTAGATCTTTTGCCGCACCTGGGTCGCGGAATGGGTGTAGACCGGCCGCTTGTTCCGGTAATACTCGAGACAGGCGGGATCCCATTCAAGGCCGCAAAATTTGAGCATTTTTCTGGTAGTGGCCCCGATATCGGCGACCAGGTCTTCGTATTTGATGTCCAGGGCAAACCCGGGCAGGACCGCCTTCCAGTGTTCCATATAGGTATGGCTGAGGCAGAAGTATTTGGCCAGGCTGGTCAGGTTGCTGGTGAAGGGCAGCGAGCCATCAAAATATCTGGAATAAATTGAAAGCGCGGTATCGCACGGGTGGCGGCGGATATGTATGACCTTGGCCCAGGGCATGATTTTGTGGATCATGCCTAAAAAATATTCGTTTCCCGGCATTTTGTCGGTGATGTAGCCATGCTGGCCGGCCAGGGAGACAACTTTTGCCTGGTAGCGCACCGCCATCGCGGACAGCTCTTCATCGCTGAGTTCCGGGACAAAAGCCGGGTAAATATCCTGGCGGCCCTGCATCGGCTCCTCGACCACGATCTGGCGGATCAGGGGCAGTTCATCGCCGCCAAATATTTCCCCGTGACTGGCCAAAATCTGCTCCACCAGAGAGGCGCCGGCGCGCGGCATTCCGACGATCAATATCGGGGTAATCATTTTTAGGCCGTGCGGGTTGGTTTTTTTGCAAAATTCAGCGGTGAAGACCTCGCGGGACAGATCGCACATTGCTTTATTGGGCGGATACCAGTCCGGCGCAGATCTCCTTTGCAGGGCATTGGCCTTTTCCATGGATTTAAGGAAATTTTCCTTATCCCCCTGTTTATCAAAAGCGCTGACCAGCGCGAAGGTGAGCTGTACCTGTTCGGATACCGGATATTTTTCGCACCTTTTTTCCAGGTCCAGCATTCCCCTGAGAAACGCTTTTTCCTTTCCCTTGCTGGTAAAGGCCGCCAGCAGCCGGTAAGGCTCCAGGTTTTTATCCGACAGGGCGATCGCCGCCTCAAGATGCCCTTGAGCCTCTTTGGCTTTGCCCAGAGGAATGAGGGTCGCCCCCAAACCGGCCCGGGCCTCATAATGGCCGGCCTCAAGGGCCAGCGCCTTTTTAAAAGCCTTCACCGCCTGACCGGTTTTGCGCAGGGTTTGATAACACCACCCCAGGCTGGCCCAGACATTGGCGCGGCTGTCATCCAGGTCCAGGGATTTTCTGAAATGGGGGATGGCCAGGCTGGGGCGGCCGCGGAAAACCTCAATATTGCCAAGCAGCTGCAAGGCCTCGGAATTGTCCGCCCCGAGCTTTAAGGTTCGTTCTATCAGCCGTTTTGCCCGGGCGTAATTTCCTGCCTCAATATGGTTTTTGGCCGGCGCCAGTTCCGGGGTTTTACTCATGGGGTTTCTTGATCCGGGGCGAGAGCCGCCAAAAAGGGCGCCAGTTCCGCTTCAAATTTTTTACCCGAACCGATCGAAGTTGAATACAGCGGCTTCCTGACCTGGGTGCTGCTCAGGGTTTCAGCCCGTTTTTCAGACCCCCGGTGATCAAGACAGCGGGCATCCCAGGGAAGGCCAATAAAATCAATAATTTTCCTCAAGGCCGCCTCCGGGTTTTCCACCAGCTCTTCATACGATGCCTCATGGACAAACCCGGGCAACAGGGATTTCCAGTGGGCCATCATTTCCCCGAGGAACCTGGCATACATTCCAATGTCCTTGAGCGAGCAAAGCTCCGGGTTTTGCTGTTCCCAAAAGTAATTTTTATAGATGGATAACGCCGTATCAAGCGGGTCGCGGCGGATATGGATGACCTTGGCCCAGGGCAGGATCAGCTTGATAAAGCCGACAAAAAACCCGTTCGAAAGCAACTTGTCGGTGACAAAGATTTTTGCTTTGGCGGCTTTCGCTCCGGAAGCTTTTTCCAGGGTCTCCTGGTAATCCTTGGCAAGGGCGGTCAGGTCATCTTGCGCCAGCATATCCAGCCCCTCGGGGTAGGGGAGCAAGGTCATTTGCCCCTGGAGGCGGCCGATCGTCCGGGTCAGGGCGCCGGTCTCCCCGGCGGCCCCAATTTCGGCGTGGCGGGAGAGCATCTGTTCCAGCAAAGTGGAACCGGAACGGGGCATGCCGACAATAAATATCGGGGTCAGCGACTTATTGGCGCCAGCGGGGGCCTTTTCAAGCAGCCCGGCGGTAAGCACCTCGCGTGAGCGGGACATCTGGTTCTCAAACCTCCCGGTCCAGGGCAGGGCGAGGTTCTTTTGCAAGCCGTTGGCCTGGTTCAGGTTGTTCCACATCCGCTTTTGATCGCCGGTGTTTTCATAATAGCCGGCCAGGGCGTAATGGGCCTGGATGGCGTCTTCCCGCTGAAACAGGCCGTTCACCAATCTTTCCAGCAGGTTTTGCTCCCACGCCGCCTCACTGGCGGCCGGGTGTTCCAATAGAATCATCATCCGGTACGCCTGGCCGAGGGCGGGGTTGACGCGAACCGCCTCACCAAGATCCGCCCAGGCTTCTTGATCCTTGCCCAGGGCGCTGTGGGATTGCGCCCGGGAAAGAAACGCCAGGTCCGGGGTTTGGGAACAGTCCAGGGCTTTCGAATAGATGGCGATCGCCCCCTTGTGATCCCCAAGGTCGGCCTTTATGTTGCCCAGTTTCAACCAGATGGAATACTGGTCCGGCTTGACTTTCAGGGATTTTTCCAAAAGTTCCGCCGCGCCCTCGGGTTCTCCTTCCAGATAGCAGACCTGGCCGAGAATTCTGAGGGCGCCGGGATTGTCCGGATTTTGCTTGAGGATTGTTTCCGACAGGTCCCGGGCCAACGCCAGGTCGCCGGCGCGGAAAGCCCCCAGCGCCTCTTTCAGGGTTTCCATGTGCGGGTTGTTCACTTATTCCACCTTATAGCCATAGCCCTCAATGACCTTGCGGAACGGCGCCAGGTCTTGCTCGAACCGCTTCCATTTGCCGATGCTGGATTTATAAATCGGCTGGCGCACCTGGTCCTGGCTGAGGGTCATGACCGAGCGTTTGTTCTTGTCCGGTTCCAGGCAGGCATCATCCCAGGGCAGGCCGCAGAAATCAATGATGCGCCGGGCTTCGCTATCAAAATTATTTACCAGATCCTCGTACTTGACATGGCACACAAACCCAGGCAGCACCCGGTCCCAGAGATTCATCATTTCCCGGTAGATGTGGTAGTAACGCCCCATATCCTCCAGGTCATAGCAAAACGGCAGCAACGCCAGAAAATAGTTGCGGTAAATGGAAAGTGCGTTGTCCATCGGATGACGCCACAGGGCGATCACCTTTGACCACGGCATGATCTTTTTGATTAGCCCGATACTGAGGAAGTTTGAGAGGTACTTGTCGGTGATATACTGGTACCCCGGGGCGATTTTTTGCATCCGCTGCTGGTAGCTGTGCGAGAGTTGTTCGAGCTGTTCTTTGGTAACCTTATTGATCCCGTCGAGGTAGGGTTCCTTGGTCATGACCGCGACCCCGTTGACGATAAACATGGTCATGTAATCTACCTCATCGGCGCCGAAAACCTCGGGGTGGGAGGTGATAATCTGTTCGGTCAGGGTGGTCCCTGAACGGGGCATGCCAACAATAAAAATCGGGGAATATTGGCGGAAGCTCTCATCGACCGTGACCTCAAAGGATTGTTCGGTAAAAATCTCCTGCAGGACTCTGAAATTGCGCTCAAATACCGGGCGCCATTCGGGGGCATCCTCCTTTTGCAGCCGGTTGGCTTCCTTGAGGCAGGCGATGAACTTTTTATCCTCCCCGGCCTTTTCATAGGCATAGGCTATGCCGTAGTTGAGGTTGGCTTTCACGAACGCTGAAACCCCGGGGGCTTCCAGCCGCTTGATTGCTTCCCTGACCAGCGGGCCGCCGGGGGGGATTGCCACCGTGGAGGAAACCAGGCGCAGCGCCTGGGGTGATTCATGATCGATCAGAAAGGCTTTTTTCAAGGCTTTGATGGCCTCGTCCCTTTCCCCGGTAACCAACAGGGCGCTGCCAAGCTTTAAATAACCCAGGCTTTTGCCCGGTTCCAGCTTGACAGCATTGCGAAAGGCCTGGGTTGCTTTTTCGGGTTTTCTCAAGCGGTTGCAGGCATAACCAAGTTTAAGCCAGACCGCAAACTGGTTAGGGTTTTGGGTCAGCGAGCGCTGCAGGTAATCTTCCCCCGCTTCGATGTTTTCGACCCCCAGCGCGATCAGCCCCATCCCCTGCAGGGCGATCGTGTGTTTGGGCTCTTTTTTCAGGATATCCTGATATATTTTGGCGGCCTCGCGGTAATCTTCCCGGGCCAGCAGGCCACGCGCTTTTTCCAGTTGTTCCCGGTGATCCATAATCTGCTCGTCCGATCCGTCCCGATAAGGCTTCAGGCCGGGGTTATCTCACCCATGCCGGTAAAAATCAACAACCTCAGGCGGGGCATCATTTGCCGAGCAGCCCGTATTCTTCCAGAGCCTTGACCATGGGGGCCAGCTGTTTTTTATATTTTTGGGCCTTGCCGATAGAATCCTGGTACATGGGACGGTTGACCTGATTGCTGCTGATGGTCCGGACCTGGCGCCTGGTCTGGTGAAAGTTCAGTAAATTGTCCTCCCAGGGAAGGCCGCAGTACTCCAGAATCCGCCTGATTTCCTTTTCCGGATTGGTCACCAGCTGTTCATAGCTAAGGTCGATAAAGCTGCCGGGGACAACTTCCTGCCAATGGTCCATGATTTCCTGGTATTTGGAACGGTAGTAGGCATAATCCTCCATCCCGCAGGTAAACTCCAAGCGTTTTGAGAGCGGGTTCCGGTAGCAGGAATAGCCGCAATCCAGAGGATCACGGTAAATGTGGATAATTTTCGCCCAGGGAAGGATTTTGGTAATCATGCCAATGTTGCGGTAATTCCAGGGCATTTTATCGGAAATGAATTTGACCCCGGGGGCCAGTGACTGGACCCGCTGCTGATACTGGCTGGCCAGATACTCCAGGTGTTCCATGGTAAGCGAGGGATAGCCCGGAATCCCATCAACCTCGGATACCGTCTCGGTAAGACGGGCCAGATATTTTTCAAAGTACTGCAGTTCGTCGCCGCCGAAACACTGGGAATGCGTGGCGAAAATCTGATCCGTCAGGCTGGTGCCGGAGCGCGGCATGCCAACGATAAATATCGGCGTGAACAGCTTTTTGTCCTCACTTACTTTTGCCGACAAAAACTCGGGCGTCATGTAAGTTTTGATATTCCTGACTTGCCCTTCAAACCTTTCCCGCCAGTCGTTTTCCGGGTCTCTCGAGATCTCGTTCGCCAGGTGCAGGTGTTTAAAGAAGGCCTCGGTATCACCGGCGTTTTCATAAACGTAGGTGAGAGCATAATGCAATACCGACCCGGTGCCCTTTCCGTCTTTTTCCTGGGCCAGCTTGTTCTTGATAGTCTCGACCACCGGGTGATCAACCGGGGGTTTTACGGTCAAGCAATATTTCAGGTATGTTCCCAGATAGTTGGGGTTGGCCTCAAGCGCCTTTTCAAGATAGGCAATCCCTTTTTTCTTATCGCCCTGGTTAAGGCGGATATCAGCCAGGGATTTGTAGGCCCGGGCCAGCTTGGGATTTAGCTCAAGCGCCTTATTGAGCGCTTCCTCGGCCCCCTCGTCATCGCGAAGATCGTTTAAGACAGACCCCAGGTGGCCCCATACGTTAGCATGGCCAGGGTCTATTCTAAGGGCTTCCCTGTAAAGGTCCCTGGCAATGTCATAATTTCCCTGTTGCTGGCTTATCTGGCCAAGAAGATGCAGGGCAATCGGATCCTGCTTGTCCTGGTCCAGCACCTCCTTGATTAACAAACCCGCCTCAGGTAACTTGCCCTGTTGAAATAGCCCAAAGGCTTCGGTAAGTTTTTGTTCCCTTAGCTGTGGGATCATGATGATTGATTATCCTTTGTTGGGAATGGGCCGGCGCGGCTGACCATGGCGGGCAGGCTGCGCCCCAATTCCGTTTCAAGCCATGTTGTAATAGCAATCAATTGGTCCAGGTCAAGGCCTGTTTTAACGCCGGAGCGTTCGAACATAAAGGTAATATCCTCGGTCGCCACGTTGCCGGTGGCTTTGGGTGCGAACGGACAGCCGCCCAGCCCGCCGATGCTGGCGTCAATGATCCTGGCGCCAGCCTGGTAAGCGGCCCAGGAATTGGCCACCGCGGTGTTGCGGGTGTTGTGGAAATGGCCGCGCAAGGGGATGCCGGGGGCGGCCTCTTTTGCCCGCTCAAAAACCTCCGTGACATGGTTTGGCACGGCCGCGCCAATGGTATCGGCGATGGCGATCTCGCCCGGCCCGGCCTCGGCCAGCGAGGCGATAATATCTATCACTTTCGAGACCGGGGTCAGCCCCTCAAAGGGACAGCCGAAAGCGGCTGAGACGGTCACCTGGGCGGAGCGGCCCGCGGCTTTGGCGGCGGTGATGATTTGCTTTGATATTTCCACGCTCTCGGCGGACGTCTGGCCCTGGTTATTTTGACCAAAGGCGTCGCTGGCGGCCGCGACGCAGCCGATCTCATCCAGCCTTTCGGTTTTCAGGGCGCGCTCCAGACCTTTCATATTGAGCACCAGGCCGATGTAAGTGGTGCCATCCAGGGCGGGCAAAAGCGCTGTGATTTCCTCGGCATCGGCCATTTGCGGCACCCGTCCCGGGCGGACAAAGCTGGCCACCTCGAGGCGCTTGACCCCGGCGGCGATCAAATCCTCGATCAGGGTCAGCTTTTTGGGGGTCGGGAACACTTGCGGCTCGTTCTGCAGGCCGTCGCGCACCCCGACCTCGACAATTTCTATGGTTTTTCCGGGCATCAGTTCTGTCCTATTGGAACCGTTTTATATCAAAGGGGGAAATGTCCAAAGCGGTTTTACCCTCCGCGATCAGATCAGACAAAATTTCAGCGCACACCGGCGCCAATGTCAGCCCCAGGTGCTGGTGGCCGAACGACAGGTAAAGGTTTTCAAGCCCCGGCGCCGGGCCAAGCGCCGGCAGGAAATCGGGCAGGGTCGGGCGACAGCCCATCCAGCGGCTGGTTTCCGCTCCCGCCACCCCGGGCATCAATTCCTCGAGGTGGTGCGCCAGAATATCGGCGCGCTTCCAGTTGGCGGGGAGTTCCTTGCCCGCCGGGGAAAATTCCACGGTCCCGGCGAGACGCAAGCCGTCCTCCATCGGGGTGATGAAAAAGCCCCGTTCGTGCGAGCCCAGGCACATGTCGAAGCTTAAGGGTTTGTGATCCACAACCACATGGTAGCCGCGCTCGGCGACCAGCGGCGCCTTGATCCCGATGAGGCGCATCAGCTCCCCGGACTGGTGCCCGGCGCACAGCACCGCGGCGTCCGCCTGGCGCCGGCCCTGGCCGGTGACCAGACCCTTGAGGAGACCCCCCCGATGGTCGAACGAGGTCACCTTTTCGGCGCTGTATTCGCCCCCGGCCGTGATGAAATGGTCAAAGATTTTCCTGGTCACCGCCAGCGGATCGCGAACATGGAAGCCTCTGGGGTAAAATATCGCGTTTGTGACCTTCGGGCCAAGCTCCGGGATCATCTCGCGCGCCTGGCCGCCGGTCAGCACCTCATATTTGACATTGTGCTGGTCCAGAAAGGGAAATTTGACGCTTTCGCGGGCGAAGCCCGCCTCGCTCTCAAACACAAGCATCGCCCCGTTCCGGCGCACCATCTGGCTCAGGCCCTCCTCCCGGATCAGCTTGTTCCAGGCGGCCAGCGACCCCTTTTGCAGCGCCGCCAGGGCTGCGGCGCTTTTGGCCGCCTGTTTGGGGCGGGAGGCCGCCAGGAACTTCAAAAACCAGGGGATCAGCGAAAAGATCTGGCGCCAGCGGATGGTCAGCGGGGCCAGCGGGTCGGGCAGCATTTTCAGGACTTCAGAGAAGCTGATGCCGTGTGACAGGGGCAGGATTTCATCGGTTGCGACATACCCGGCGTTGCCGAATGAACACCCCATGCCGGGCTGATCGGGGTCAAACAAAACCACCCGGCAGCCATCCCGCTGCAGCCGGCGGGCCAGCGTCACGCCGATCAAGCCGGCGCCGATCACTGCGATGGTTTTGCCCCTAGCGATGGTCATAGAACCTGAAATCCTCCTCAGAGCGGGTCATCCGGTTTTATTTATCAGCGGTCAGGTGGTGCTTTGTTTCCGCCCCCAACTTTGTTAAAGTTACAAAAGAGCTTCGTAAAGCCTTTTTAGAACGACAGGGAGGAAAACCCATGCTTCCGGAAAATTTGAGGACTTTTTTATCCGAACATGCCGCCAAGGTTATCGCCTTTGGCGTTCCAGTGGATATCAATTCCTCGCACCTCAAGGGTGCTGAGATGGCCCCGTGGGAGATCAAGAAAATGATTTTCCATGAGGCGGGCAATCCGTTCAGCGAGAGCGGCGTCGATCTGTCATGCCAGGAGAATTTTACCTCGGCGGGGGTGCTGCAATTCCGCCCCAAGAGCTGGTTTGAGGATATCGAAGCCTCGGCCGGGCTGATGATGGAGTTTAATCGCAGCCCGATCTTTATCGGCGGCGACCATTCGATCACTTATCCGGTCATCAAGGGCCTGGCGAAGCACATACCAAACCTGACTATCCTGCACATTGACGCCCACCCTGACCTGTATCATGAATATCAGGGAAACAAATTTTCCCACGCCTCGCCGTTCGCCCGGATTATGGAGGAAGGGCTGGTGGAGCGCCTGATCCAGGTGGGTATCCGCTCCACCACCGCCGGCCAGCGCGAGCAAATAAAAAAATTCGGGGTTGAAGTGATCGATATGATGCACTGGCGTGGCGTTCCCGATTTGCGGCTTGACGGGTCTCTCTACATGACTATTGATATGGACGGCCTGGACCCGGCGTTTGCGCCCGGGGTCTCGCATCCCGAGCCGGGCGGCCTGACCACGCGGGAGGTTTTGAACCTGATCCACCAGGCCGGGCCGCATCTGATCGGCGGGGATGTGGTGGAATACAACCCGAAGTGCGACCACAACAACATAACCGCACTGGTCGCCGCCAGGTTTGTCCGTGAGCTGGCGGGCGCGATGCTAATAGGGTCTGGCCCCAATAAATGGAAAACCAAAACATGAGTCACAGAAAAAGAAACAAGAAATTCAAAAAAGGGTTGGGCAAGTGGTCGACGTTTTTCCACAAATGGCTGGGGCTGGCGATTGGCATCCAGGTGGTTCTTTGGATTTTAAGCGGGCTTATCTTCACTATTTGGGATATCGAGGTGATCCGCTCGGAACACAACATCGCCGAACCGCCGGTTGTCGAGTTTAATGCCACCGATTCGATTTTGCCGTTGCAAACGATCATCCAAACCGCCGGAAGACCAGCCAAAACGGCCACTCTGAAGGCTTTGGGGGAAAGAAAAGTCTATCAGGTCGATTTCGGCGAAGGTGAACCGATCCTTTTTGATGCCGCAACAGGGGCGCAGATCACCCCGGTTGGACAGGATTTGGCGCTCGAGCTTGCTTTATTGGATTTTAAACCCGAAGCCGCCCCGGCAGCCCCCGTCTGGCTGACCGAAACCAACACCGAATACCGCAACGTGGTGCCGGTCTGGATGATCGACATGCGGGACCAGGAAGGAACGCGTATCTACATCTCGCCAGACACCGGGCGGGTAATGGCGCGGCGCAGCGACAAGTGGCGGATTTTCGATTTCTTCTGGATGCTCCACATCATGGATTATGAAGACCGGACTGATTTCAATCACCCATTGCTGATCTTTGCTTCGGTCTTTGCGCTGATTTTCTCGATCACCGGCATTGTCATGCTGTTCTTCCGCTTCAAGAAAAAAGATTTTGGCCTTGGCGGGAATGGCAGAAAGAAGTGATTTTATTTTCCCGCAATCAGGTTTTTAAATAAAGCGGGAAAGGTGGGAGGAGTTTTTTTCCACCCCCTCACCCCACCCCTCTCCCACGGGGGGAGAGGGAGCCAGTTAACAGTGATCAGTTGGCAGATGACAGTAAGAAACAACTGAAACCTGTAAACTGCTAACTGTTTTCCCTCTCCCTTGACGGGAGAGGGTAGGGTGAGGGTGATAATAAATATGATTTTATTGCTTTAAAAAACAGGAATAACATTATGAAAACATTGATGAAATTGTTAATTATAATTGCGGTTTTCGGATCGGCTTCGGGGTCTTTGGCGGAGGCCGGGGAGGGGGCCGAAAAAGGCCTGGATATGGCCAATGCCCGCCATCCCATGGAGAACCTTATCACCGGCGGCCAGCCGAGCGAGGAAGATCTCCGCGGCTTTGCCGAGCGGGGTTATGAGCTGGTCATAAACCTCCGCCTTGTGGGCGAATTTAGCGACTTTAATGAAGCCGGGGTAGTGGAAAGCCTTGGCATGCGCTACCTCAATATCCCGGTCGCCGGGATGGGGGACTTAACCCCGGAAAACGCCAGGCTGTTGCACGATGCGCTGGAGGCGGCCGGCGGAGCGGTGGTTCTTCACTGCGCCAGCGGCCGGCGCGCCGGGGCCCTGCTCGGGGTTGAAGGGTTTCTTTTCCATGACCTGAGCGGGCAGCAAGCAATAGAACTTGGCGTCCGGGCCAACCTGGATCACGTGGCCGGGGCGATTGAAGACAGTATTGAAAAACTCCCCAGGGAATAACCAATTGAAAACATTGGGAAAATTGTTTTTGGACTTTGAACCTGGCGCAAAAAACGACTAGGTGCGGTAAGAATATTTAAATTACCCCCTCACCCCATCCCTCTCCCTCGGCCTGTCCGCCATAGCCTTCAGCGACGGCGGAAGGGGAGAGGGAGTTTTTTTATTGTCATACCGGCTTTATTCCCATGTCACCCCCGCGGCTTGTCCTCCGTAGCCTTGGCGAAGGAGGAAGGCGGGGGTCTGGACATATTTACACAGCTCTACTGGCAGACAATTAGTCCGCCTCAGGCTTGCCCGGATACCGGCCTAAAGCCGGTATGGCTATTATTAAACACCCCCTCACCTAAATCCTCTCCCACGAGGGGAGAGGACTTGTTTTTGTTCCCTTTCCCTTGATGAGAAAAGAAATTCCTAATCCTTGTAAATCCCGATCACCGGCTCCTCGCCGGCCACAACAAAGCCGCGGTACATGCCGGTGGTGTTGAACTTGAGCGCGATGTTGCCGGCCGCATCGACCGCGATGATGCCGCCGTCGCCGCCCATCCTGATCAGCACATCGTGGACCATGACCTCGGCCGCTTGCTCCAGGCTGAGTCCTTTATATTCCATCAGCGCGCAGATATTGCGGGCGATTGTGGCGCGGATGAAATATTCGCCAGTGCCGGTGCCCGAGACCGCGCAAGAGTTGTTATCGGCGTAAGTCCCGGCGCCGATAATCGGGGTGTCGCCGACCCGCCCATAGCGCTTGTTGGTCAGCCCGCCGGTCGAGGTGGCGGCGGCCAGATTGCCATGATTGTCCAGCGCGACCGCGCCGACCGTGCCGTATTTATGGTCTTTATTGAGGAAAATCAGGTCGTCGTCGCTCTCCAGAATGACCGCGCCGGCCTTCTTGGCCTTTTGCAGCTGGCCCCAGCGGTAATCGGTATAAAAATAATCCGGCTCGACAAATTCGAACCCTTGCTCCTTAGCGAAGTTCTCCGCGCCCGCGCCGACCAGCATGACGTGGCCGGAGTTGTCCATCACGGCTCTGGCCAGCAGCACCGGATTGGCGATCCGCTGCACCCCTGAGACCGCGCCGGCGTTGAGCGTCGCGCCATCCATGATCGCCGCGTCCAGCTCGTTAATGCCCTCGGAATTAAACACCGCGCCCTTGCCGGCGTTAAACAGCGGTGAGTCCTCCATCACCAGGATCGCCGCGCTCACCGCATCCAGGCTGGAGCCACCCGCTTTCAGGACATCCTCACCGGCCGCCAGCGCCTGGCCCAGGGCCTCACGGTAGGCGGCCTCGCGTTCCGCACTCATGTTCTCAGGCAGAATGGTCCCTGCTCCCCCGTGAATGACCAGAACGTACTTGGGCATGGCTGTCTCCTTCTCGGTTCGGGGTACGAAATACCAGACCGCGATGATGATCACCAGCAGCAGGATGAGAAATTTCAACAGCCCGGAATATTTATCTTTCATCGCTGACCCCTTTTCCGGCGATTATGCGGAATTAAGGGTGATTGGCAATCAAAAAACTTGGACTTCTGTCAAGGGCCTGTTATCTTTCATTTCAGATGGTGCCCTCCAATCGAGGGTGAAAAGGGAACGCGGTGCGTCACTCAGATTAGCGACAACTCCGCGGCTGTGCCCGCAACTGTAGGCGGTGAGCCACTTCTAACCAGCCACTGATTTTTTTCGGGAAGGCAGAAGGAAGGCAAAGACCCGCAAGCCAGGAAACCTGCCGTCTGATGTCGTCCTCCCAGGTTCGGGACAAACATTGGGTGCGATAGCGCAAGCGGCGACACGTTTGATGTCGCCGGTTTCCAAGGATCCGTCCCGGAAACTGGCTCAACTTGACCGGAGCCAGTCAAATGTATTCCATAAAAACCATCCTTAAAGCCCTGCTGGGGGCGGCCCTTCTGGGCCAATATTCATCCCCCGCCCTGGCCGAAGAAGAAGAGAATGAGACCGAACAGGTGGTGGTGATCGCCACCAAAACCCCTAACAAGCTGGATGATGTGGGATCATCGGTGACCCTCATCGATCAGGAGGCGATCAGGAACAGCCAGAAGGTCAGTGTCTATGACCTGCTGCGCCAGGTTCCGGGGGTCTCGCTGTCGCGCAACGGCGGCATCGGCACCGTCTCGACGCTGCGCATCAGGGGGGCCGAGTCAGGCCAGACGCTGGTGCTGATCGACGGGGTCAAGGTCAACGACCTGTCGTCACCCTCCGGGGCGTTCAATTTCGCCAACCTGACCACCGCCAATATCGAGCGGATCGAGATTCTGCGCGGGCCGGAGAGCACCCTTTATGGCTCGGACGCGATCGGCGGGGTGATCAATATTATCACCAAAAAGGCCGATGCGCCGTTTTCGGCCTCGGGTTTTCTCGAGGGGGGATCGTTCGGCAGCGCGGCCGGCGCGGTCAGCCTCGGGGTCAAGCGGGGCCGCTTTTCCGGCAACCTGTCGGTCAGCGCGATGCGCACCGATGGCATCTCGGCGGCGGACAGCGATGCCGGGAACAGCGAACGGGACGGCTTTCGCACCCTCTCGGTGGTTGGCAACCTGAGCTACCGGATATTGGAGAACCTGAAGCTGAGCGGGTTTTTCCGCACCGGTGATTCAAGGGCCGAGTTCGATGCCTTTGATTTCAATACTTTCAGCTTTGTCGATGGCGACGGGGTAACCAAAACGCAAGACCTGCAAGCGGCGCTCGGCGCCCAATGGAGCGGCCTTGACGGCAGGGTGGAGGCCGAGGCGCGCATTTCCTGGTCCAACCTCGACCGGTTCGATAGCGAGAACGGCGGGCCGTCTTTTTCCTCTGAAAGCCGTAACCGCACCATCGATCTCCTGACCACCATCGAGGCGGCGAACGGCCTGACCTTGCTGGTCGGCGGGCAGTTTCAGGCGGGCGAAATCTTTACCGAAGTGTTCGGGTTTTTCGCCGGGACGCTGACCGGCACGGCCAATATCAATTCAGCATTCGCCCAAGTCCAGGTCAGCCCGGCGGACAACCTGCACCTGACCTTCGGCGTCCGCCATGACGATCACCAGCGCTTCGGCGGCCACACCACCTTGCGCATCACCGCCAATTTCAAAATTAAGGAAACCGGCACGATTCTCCGCGCCAACTGGGGCGAGGGGTTCAAGGCGCCGAGCCTGTTCCAGCTGTTCTCCAGCTTCGGCGACCTGGGCCTGAGGCCGGAACAAAGCCAGGGCTGGGAAGTGGGCGCCGAACAGCCGCTGTTTGGTGACAAGGCGCGGCTGACCGTGACCTACTTCACCAGAAAGACCAGCGACCAGATCGATTTCGACCTGGTTACTTTCAAGTTCGCCAATATCGCCCGCACCCGGGCCAAAGGGGTGGAGGTTATTTTTTCCGCCGAGCTTTCCGGAAAGCTGTCAGTCAGCGGAAATTATACCCGCCTCAAAGCGGTCAATCTTGTCAGCGGCGGAATGCTGCTGCGCCGGCCCAAAAATATTTTTAACGCTAATGTGACCTGGGCGGCGACCGGGCGGCTTATGCTCACCGCCAGCCTCAACCATACCGGCCGCCAGCTCGACGGCGACCTGGTGCTCGATGGTTTCCGGGTCATTGATGTGCGCATCAGCTACCGCCTGAATGATCAGGTCACCCTCTATGGGCGGATTGAAAATGCCCTCGATCAGGACTATCAGGAAGTGGCGGGTTTCGGCACCCCGGGGGTTTCAGCCTTTGCCGGGATAAGAGCGGGGTTCTAGATGCGGCTTGGGGTCTTCATAATCGCCTTTATGGCCATCCTCCCGGCCAGCGCCGGGGAGGGCGGGCCGCGTGTGGTCTCGCTCGATTCGTGTTCGGACCAGCTGGTCCTGGCGCTCGCCGATGACCGCCAGATCATCGCGCTCAGCCGGGATTCGCAAGGGGCGTTCTCCTACTACAAAGAGCGCGCCCGGGGATTCCCCCAGCATTCCGGGACGCCTGAGGAAATCCTGCTGATGCGCCCCGAACTGGTGCTCTCCACTGGCGCCGGCGATCCCGGCCTGGCATTGATGCTGGAAGAGCTTGGCATCCGGGTGGTCAGCACCGGCCTGCCGGCGACCATTGAGGAGGCGCTGGAGGACCTGGAGTTTGTCGGGGAGGTGCTGGGCCAGGCTGAAAAAGCGCAAATCCTAAAGGCCAAAACCGAAGCCACGCTGGAGGATTTGAAAGCCAGGAGGCGGCTTGACCAGAACGCCCTTTACCTCAGCCCGAGCGGCATCACCACCGGCTCCGGCACGTTTTTGCACCAGACCATCGAGCTGGCGGGCCTCAACAATTTGCTGGCAGACGAGGGGGTCCGGGGCTGGAGCAGCTTTGTGATCGAGCAATTCATCCAGCTGAAACCCGATGTTCTGATCACCAGCTTTTTCGACAGCCGGGCCGGTCAGCAGATGAGCTGGCGGTTTGCCGGACACCCGGCGATGCGCGAGGCGATGGAAGGCGTCCGGGTGGTGGATATTCCCAGCCGCTATTTGAGCTGCCCGGCATGGTTCGCTGTGGAAGGGGCTGCTCTGATCCGGGAACGACTGGAGGAGGCGATCAATGAAACCGCTCCTTAAGCCAACGATTGCCTATGGCGCACTTCTAGGCCTGCTGGTGCTGGTCTCGCTGTTGTCCCTGAAGGCAGGGCCGGCGGCGCTCTCTTTCGCCGACGTGCTGGCCGGGCTGATTGGCTCGGAAGATCATATTCTGGAAACGATTGTCCGCCAGCTTCGGCTGCCGCAACTGCTGCTCGGGCTGCTGGTCGGCGCGACCCTGGGGATTTCCGGGGTGGCATTACAGGCGCTGTTCAAGAACCCGCTGGCCGAGCCCGGGGTGATCGGGGTTTCCTCGTCGGCGGCGCTGGGGGCGGTGGTGGTGCTTTATTTCGGCTATGCCGGGGTTGGCGATATCACACTGCCGCTGG
>JADFJJ010000007.1 GCA_022566215.1 Pseudomonadota bacterium
AGGACCAGCCAGACCCCCAGCCCGAGCAACAGCCCGCCACCCAGAAAGGCCAGGATAAGGGGTAAAATAGAGCCATCAAACGTCATGGGAATTTCCCAACAGCATCATAAACCGGTGATCGACAGGGAACCACCTAAACAGGGGCGTTGCAAGGGAAAGTTCCCCGCCTTGACTGGGGCATTGTAAGCGTCTAGGTCATGACCTGGTTAAACCGGGACAACAGCGGGATGAAAAAACCATGACCATTTTGCGGATTTTGACCGCACCGAACCCGGTATTGAGGACCACTTCGAAACCTGTAAAAAAGGTTGATGATGCCCTTCGCGCATTTATCGATGACATGCTCGAGACCATGTATCATTCAGAGAACGGCATTGGTCTGGCGGCCATCCAGGTGGGTGTTCATAAACGCATTATTGTCATGGACCTGTCCGGGGAAGATGCCCCTAAAAACCCCAAATGCTACATAAATCCGGAAATCACCTGGACCGGCGAGGAGGTAGCGATTCACAGCGAAGGCTGTCTGTCGGTGCCGGAATATTACGCCGAGGTCGAACGCCCGGCCAAATGCCGGGTCAAATACCTGGACTATCGCGGCAAGGAACACGAGCAGGAGGCCGAGGGGCTGTTCGCCACCTGCATCCAGCACGAAATTGACCACCTGGACGGAATACTTTTCATTGATCATATCTCTTCATTGAAACGCGGCATGATCGTAAAAAAGCTGAACAAGGCCCAGCGCGAAAAAGCCCAGGCGCACACCATTTAGGCCTGGCGGGGAGGCGCTATGAAACCTTTGCGGCTGATATTCATGGGTACTCCGGAGTTTGCGGTTCCCTCGCTAAAGGCCCTGGTTGAAAGTCCGCACCAGGTTGTCACGGCTTACACCCAGCCGCCGCGAAAAAGCGGGCGCGGCATGAAGGAGAGCAAAAGCCCGGTTCACCGGTTCGCTGAAGATCATGGCATTCCGGTCCTGACCCCTGAAAACTTCAAGGATAAAAAGGATCTTGAAACCTTTAAGGCCTTGGGCGCGGAGGTAGCCGTGGTGGCGGCTTACGGGCTGATCCTGCCAGAGGCGATACTGACCGCGCCCAGCAAGGGATGCCTGAACATTCATGCCTCGCTGCTGCCGAAATTCAGGGGCGCGGCGCCGATCCAGCGGGCGATTGAGGCCGGTGAGACGGTCAGTGGCAACACCATCATGAAAATTGAAAAGGGCCTGGACGCCGGGGCGATCATTATCCAGGAACAATTTACCCTCAAGCCCGATGAAACCGCCGGCTCCCTGCACGACCGCCTATCTGACCAGGCGGCCGGCATGATTGTCCCGGCTCTGGAAGGGTATGTCGCGGGAAAGCTGGTTCCAAAACCGCAGGATGAAACCAATACCACCTATGCCCCCAAGGTCAAAAAAAGCGAAAGCCGCATCAACTGGAACGCCCCGGCCATCGAGGTCGACCGCAAGGTCCGCGCCTTTTGCCCGTACCCGGGGGCCTGGTTCCAGCATAGAGGCAAGCGCATTCGTATTCTGAAAGGCCACGTGGTGAAAGCAAGCGGCGCCCCGGGGGAAGTCCTGGACAAGTCCCTGACGGTTGCCTGCAAGACCGGGGCATACCGGATTGAGCGGGTCCAGCGCGCCGGCAAAAAGCCGATGACGGCGGCTGAGTTTTTGCGCGGCCAGCCGATCGCCCCGGGTGAGATTGTTGATTAGTCCCATGGCCCAGCGCTTCAAGATCACGATAGAATACGATGGCGGCGGATATGTCGGCTGGCAGGCCCAGGACAACGGGCCATCGGTTCAGGAAACCATTGAACAAGCGATCCATGCCTTTTCCGGCGAGCGCGTCCGCCTGACCACCGCCGGCCGGACCGATGCCGGGGTTCATGCGCTGGGCCAGGTGGCCCATTTTGACCTGAAGAAAAAAATCACACCCCACCAGGTGATGGCCGCGGTCAACGCCCACCTGAAGGAAGCCAAAGTGGCGGTCATCAAGGCTGAGGCTGTCGATGAAAACTTCAGCGCGCGCTTTTCAGCGGCCCGACGCCATTATCTTTACCGCATCCTGAACCGCAAGGCGCCGCCGGTGCTGGACCACGGGAAGGTCTGGCACGTGCCGCAAAAGCTCGATGCGGAGAAAATGCATGCCGCCGCCCAAGCGTTGGTGGGGAAACATGACTTTACAACCTTCCGTTCGATCAGGTGCCAGGCCAAATCACCGGTCAAGACGCTGGACCGGCTGGACGTTGAACGGTTGGGCGAGGAAATTTTATTCCGGGTTTCGGCGCGTTCATTTTTGCATCACCAGGTGCGCTCGATGGTCGGCACCCTGAAGCTGGTGGGCCTGGGCAAATGGACCGCAGATAATGTCACTGAGGCGCTTGAGGCCCGGGACCGGACGGCGGTCGGTTTCAATGCCCCGCCGCACGGGCTGTATCTCATCAGAGTGGAATACCGGGAAGGCCAAACGCCTGCATAAACAGCGCCATGACAAAAAATACCAGTAAAACATCAAACAGCACGAACAATATGCCGTGAAAAACCGACGCGCCGAGCGCTTTGCGGGTGATGTAGAACTTGTAGCTTAAGCCCAGCCCGAGACTGATCCACCAGACCATAACCGCGGCCGTCCCGGCTATGACGGAGAACGAGCCAAGGACAAAATAGGGCAGCATGATAATCATGAAAAATATCCGGCCCCAGTTATAAAGCGGCATAAAGACCAGGTAATTGTGGCGCGGGCCGATGATCGACCAGGCATAAAAAATCGCATAGGCAAACATTATCCAGGCGATCGCGTATCCGGCAAAAAAGCCAAAAATAAGCAAAAAACCACTCAAATCAAAATCCGGCCCCCGGAACTGCAGCCATTGGATCAGAACATAAAGGGGGGCGGCGAAGATCAGGGCTGAGAAAGACCGCAAAACGTTTCTGCCCGAGACCTCCATAAACTTCAGCGCCGTGGAATCGCCTATCAAAAAACGAAACGCGACAAACAGGGAGAGGACGATATGTTCGGGTAAGGTTTGGCTATGGGTTTTTTTCGGGGACAAGGGACTGGGCCGCCTTTCACGGGCGGAGCAAATCGTTGATGGAGGTTTTGGCCCGGGTTCCGGCATCCACGGATTTGACAATCACCGCCGCGTAGGTGTTTTTTTCCGGCAGTATACCCGGCACCACCACTGAATATGCCGGGATTCGCCCGGTTGTGACCCGGCCGCTTTTCCGGTCCAGGATCGGGGTGGATTTGCCAAGATAAACCCCCATGGCAAGCACCGCTCCCTCTTCGATTATGACCCCTTCGGCCACTTCCGAACGGGCGCCGATAAAACAGTTGTCTTCGATAATGACCGGGCTTGCCTGGACCGGCTCAAGCACCCCGCCGATCCCGGCCCCGCCCGAGATATGGCAGTTTTTTCCCACCTGCGCGCAGCTTCCCACCGTCGCCCAGGTATCCACCATGGTGCCGTCCCCGACATAGGCGCCAATATTGACATATGAAGGCATCAGCACCACACCCTGGCCGAGGTACGCCCCAAAACGGACCAGTGAGCCAGGAACAGCACGTATGCCGGCCTTTTTGAAGTCGTCTTCGCCCCAGCCGGAGAATTTCATCGGCGCCTTGTCGTACCATGGACCTTCCTTGACCAGGCGGTTTTCCGACAGCTGAAAATAAAGAAGCACCGCCTTTTTGGCCCATTGGTTAACTTGCCAGACGCCGTCCTTTTTCTCAGCTGCCCTGAGCCGCCCCTGATCCATCAAGGCAATGACTTCCTCTACGGAAGAGAGAACCGGGTCACCTGTACTCAGCGAGCTGCGTTTCTCCCAGGCGGTCTCGATGATATTCTTTAGTTTATCCATATCCTCACGTTTGAAGCGTTTCGCTGAGCCAGCCTACCAGATGGTCGGTTTCATAATCAATGTGCGCGGCGTCATAGCCCATCGCTCCCCATTCATAGCGGGTCTTGACCCACACCGTGGTCATGCCAAGGGCCGCCGCCGGGGCCAGGTTGCGCGCCATGTCTTCAATCATCACGGCATTTTTCGGGTCAATTCCGAAGTGGTCGATGAAGTTTTGATAGGAGACCTCATTGGGCTTTGGAATATGGCCGGCCGCGGTGATATCAAATATTCCGTCGAACTGGTCTTCAATGCCGATTTTTTCCAGCACCCGGATGGCATAGCGGGCCTCACCATTGGTAAAGATAAATTTTCTCCCCCGAATTGCGCTCAAAGCCCGGCCCAGTTCCTGATCTTGTTTCAGCGGGGACAGGTCAATGTCGTGGACAAAATGCATAAAATCTTCCGGGTTGACCCCGTGTACTTCGATCAGGCCGCGCAGGGTAGTGCCATAGCGGATAAAATAATCCTTTTGTATTTTATAGGCCTGGTCTCCGTCGACCCCAAGCAAGTTCGTAATATAGGCCTTCATTTTGATATCGATGTGGGCAAACAGGTTGCAATGTTCAGGATAAAGGGTGTTATCCAGATCAAATATCCAGGCGGTCGAAGAGCTATTCGACACCTTTTTTCTGCTTTTTTTCCGGATAATCTGGTCCATCGCGGGTGGTTTTCCCCCTAACCCTTGCACGCGTTGGCTATAGCATCGCGCAAGTCATCAATGCCGATATTCTTGACCGCGCTGGTGGCCAGGATATCGGGGTGTACAATAACATAAGGTTTCAGGTCGTTGCGCAGTTTTTCCATAGCCGGTTCACGCTCTTCCACTTTCAGTTTGTCGACTTTGGTCGCCACTACCAGGGTGGAAACCGCGGCCTTGCAAAAGTTCAAGGATTTCCCGGTCGCTTTTCATCAGCCCGCGGCGGGCGTCGATTAAAAGAAACAGCCGCCTCAGGGGCGCCCTTCCCCTCATGTAATCCTTGATCAGGCCGGTCCAGCGCCTGACCTGGCCCTTGGCCGCCCGGGCATAGCCATAGCCGGGCATATCAACCAGATAACACTCGCCGCCCAGACTATCTCCGGTTAGATGAAAATAGTTCAGCATCCGGGTGCGTCCCGGGGTATTGGAGGTCTTGGCCATTTTTTTGCGCTCCACCAGGGCGTTCAGCAGGGTCGATTTCCCGACGTTGGAGCGCCCGGCGAAGGCCACTTCCGGAAAACCGGCCGCGGGCAGATCGTTGGCCGAAACCGCACTGGTCAAAAAGGTGCACTCCACGGCCCAGGGGGGGCCAGCCGCGCTGCCTTTTTCCTTAGCCATCTTTTATTGAGACACCTTCGCGCCTCATGATGATCCACTGCTGGGTGATCGACAACAGGTTGTTCCAGGTCCAGTAAATCACCAGGGCGACCGGGAACGGCGCCAGGATGAAGGTGAACAAAATTGGCATGAACATGAATATCTTGGCCTGGATCGGGTCTGGAGATTGCGGGTTCAGCTTCATTTGCAGCCACATGGTCAGGCCCATCAGGATTGGCCAGATGCCGATCGCCAGGAAGGAAATCCAGCCCGGATAGGACCAGTCGATCAGGCCGAAGCCGGTGATCAATGTCGCCGGATCCGGGGCCGACAGATCGTGGATCCAGCCAAAGAACGGCTGATGGCGGGAATCAATCGTGACAAACAACGTCTTGTAAAGGGCGAAAAACACCGGAATCTGCAGCAAAATCGGCAAGCACCCGGCCGCCGGATTGACTTTTTCCTTCTTGTAAAGCGCCATCGTTTCCTGTTGCTGGCGCGTTTTGTCGTCGGCATAACGTTCCTTGATCTGCTTCATTTTGGGCTGCAGCTTTTTCATTTTGCTCATGGCCCGGTAGGACTTGTTGGCCAGCGGGAAAAAGAAAATCTTGATGATGATGGTCAAAATCAGGATCGCGACCCCGTAATTGCCGGTCGCCTTGAAGAAAAAATCCAGGGTGAAATAAATCGGCTGGGTCAGGAAACTGAACCAGCCCCAATCGATCGCCCAGTCAAATTTCGGAATGTTATAGGCTTCGCTATAAGCATCGATCAGGTCCACTTCCTTGGCGCCGGCGAAAAAGTGGGAAGTGTATTCTGATCTCCCGCCGATCGCTACAACTTCACCGCCTTCGACCAAAAATCTGGCCCGGTAAACATCCCGGCCGCGCATTTTGCTGTAGGTGTAATTGCCGGTAAAGGATTTGCCTTGATCGGGAATCAGGGCGGTCAGCCAGTTTTTGCCGGTAAATCCCAGCCAGCCATTGTTGCTTCCGGCATATTCCAGCGGGCCATCATCGGCCAAATCATCATAGTCATAATCGTCTTCCACCTGGTCGTTAAATGCACCAACCGGGCCTTCGTGAAGAATAAAAAAGCCCAGCGTGTCGGGGGTATCGATGCGCCAGATGTCGCCGGTGGGGGCGATGTTAATCCTAGCGCCTGAGTTGTTCTCAACCACCTGGCGGATGGTGAAAAGAAAATTTTCATCGACCGAGAAAAACTGGCGGAAGGTAACACCCTGGCTGTTTTCCCAGTAAAGCTCGACCGGGTTATCGGTGGTCAATGTCCCGCCCCGGGCATTCCAGACGGTATTTTCACCGGGGAGTTCGACGCTGGCATTGGCCCGCCAGCCAAACCGCGCAAAATAAGCATTATTTTCCGGCGCCGGCCTTAAAAGGTTAATATTTAACGCCCCTTCGCCAACCCGGTCGTAATAATCCTTCAACACCAGGTTATCCAGGGTTGCGCCACGGGTCGAGATGCTGCCACGAACCCGGGCAGCGTCAATTATCACCGGGACCGAGACGGCCGGCGGGGGGGCCGCTTCCGGTGGGGCTTCACCCAATATCTCCCGCGACAGCGGATCAGGGTCGGTAATGGTCTCACCGCCCAGATCAAGGGGTTGATCAACCTCGGCTTCCTGGTCCAGCTGTTCCTGCTCACGGGCCAGCTCATCCATGGGACCCAAGTAAAATGTCTGGTAGAGAAACAGAACCAGCATCGAGAGGACCACCGCCGACAGCAAATTTTTCATATCACCCATAATTCAAACCTTATTCTTCGCTTTCTTTTTGCGCTGTTCAGAATGCCCCTCAGAGGCCTCCGGCACGGGATCAAAACCGGAGCCGCCAAAGGGGTGGCACCGGCCAATGCGCTTTAATGCCAGCCACGAGCCTTTAAGTCCACCATGAAGTTTAATGGCCTCCGCCGCGTACTGGCTGCAGGTCGGCTGGAAGCGGCAGGTGGGCGGAAAAAAGGGTGAAACCAGCCGCTGGTAGCCGCTGATCATAAGCTGGAAAAATTTGGCCAATGGCGACATGTCTCAGACCTTTTTTTCAAGACGCTTATGTAAGACTTCGAGCGCGCTTTTCAAATCCTGAACCAACAATTCATAGGGCCTCTTAAGGGCAGCTTTTCGCCCGATCACCACATAATGAAATCGATCCCGGCCCAATTCCGGGAAAACCTCCCCGATCACCTTCCTTAGGCGGCGCTTGATGCGGTTGCGTTCAACCGCGCCGCCGCACCGCTTGGTCACGGTCAGGCCGGCGTAAATCCCTTTTTCCGCATCCTCGGCCGGCGCCTTAATCTGGACCACCAGACCGGGCATGGGCTTTTTGACGCCAGCGGCCGCCACCGACAAAAACTGCCGGCGGGTCTTCAGGGTGTATATGTCAGGTTTTTTCCTCATGATCTGTATCTATACCGTCAAGAAGCATAAAAAAACCGGCCCCTTGGTGGGAGCCGGCGCTAATCCTCAAAAAGGGTTGATTGCCCCCTTAAAATTAAGCAGAAAGGCGCTTGCGGCCCTTGGCCCGTCTCGCATTCAGGACCCGGCGGCCGCCGACAGTGGCCATCCGGGCGCGGAAACCGTGGCGGCGTTTTCTGACCAGGTTGCTGGGCTGAAATGTTCTTTTCATAGTCACCTCTGCTCCGGGTTCAACGTCTTGGGCCTGACCCGCTTCTCAATTGCGAGGGGGTGTATAGCGCTCTCCCCAGGACAAGTCAATGGCCGTAAAGGTGAATTTCCTCAATTTGTTTTCCGGCATCAGGGCCAAAAATTCAGGGCCTTTTACGCTCCTTTTGCCCTTTGGAACAAATTGGGATAAAGCTAGAAGCCGGAAGCTGGGAATGAGGGGCTTTGGCATGACATTAAACAAGCCAGGATTAACGCGAGCGGCCGGCCGGAGGTTTCTGGCCGCCCTGATTTTTCTTCTGTTCCCTGTTTCCCTGTTGCAGGCAGCGGAAAAACCGAACCTTATGGAGCGTTGGCTGGTCAATGATTCCCTTTCCGGGCGGGAGGTCGACCACAGCCCCTGGCAAAACCTTCTGGACTCCTACCTGGTGGCCCGGGATGAGGGGGAAAGCGCTTTTAACTATGCCGCCGTCACAAGCCAGGACCAGGAGGTTTTGTCCCAGTACATCATCATGCTGGGGCGGACCGATGTTGACCGCCTGAACCGGGATGAACAAATGGCGTTCTGGATCAACGCCTACAATGCCCTGGTGGTCAGTATCGTTCTTGAGGACTATCCGGTGCGCAGCATCAATGACATCGGCGGGTGGTTTTTCTCGCCCGGACCGTGGCAGGAAAAAAGGTTCCGGGTGTACCTGATAAACCTGAGCCTGAACGACATCCACCACCGCATTCTGCGCCCGATCTGGAGGGATTTGCGGATCCATTATGTCTTGAGCTGCGGGGCGCGGGGCTGCCCGGCGCTGGCGGCAAAGCCTTTTACCGGGAAATCCATTGAGGAAGACCTGGCGGCGGCCGAGACCGCTTTCATCAACTTTGGTCCGGCGATCCGCCAGATCAGGGGGACCGGGGTTACGCTGTCACGCATATACGACTGGTATGGGCGCGATTTCGGCGAACAGGAAGAGGACATCCTGGCCCACATCAAAAACCGGGCCCGGGGGAATTTGGCGGTTCAGCTGGCGCCGGTCGGAAAAATTTCCAGCTACGGATTTGACTGGGATCTGAACGATGCCGCGGGTCAAACCCCGGGCGACTGAACACCTTTCCCGGGTAAAACCCTGAAAATTATTTAATTTTAGGCAAAATCCCTTTACAAACCTATTCATGCAAGAAAAACGTCCAACATTTTTCAATAGCCTGTCATCACAATTGCTGGTGCTGATCATTTTGTTTGTGATGATGATCGAGGTTTTGATTTACGTTCCCTCGCTGGCCGAGTTCAGAAAAGATTATCTCGACCGCCGGCTGGTGATGGCGCAGGTGGCCGCGCTGTCGCTTGAGGAAGTCCCCGGCCAGGCGGTCAGCTCCATGCTTGAGGAGGAATTGCTGAGCGCCGCGGAAATCCAGGCAGTGATTGTGATTCGGGATGATTCGCGTCAGCTCATCCTGCGCGGCGATATGCCCTCAAGGCTTGAAGCGGTCTATGACCTCCGCAACCCCACCTCCTGGGAACTGGTGGTGGATGCTTTCACGGTGCTTGGAAGGGGCGGGACCGGCAGCATCCAGGTCGAGGGAAAACCCCTTAATACCCGCCACCAGTCGGTCCTGATTGTTTTGAGGGAAGCGCCGCTTTTTGAGGCCATGGTCGCCTTTTCAAAATCGATCCTGATCACCTCACTGGTGATCTCCCTGGCTACGGCGGGACTGGTTTTCCTGAGCATCATGATTTTCCTGGTCCGGCCGACCAAAAGGATCACCGATAACCTGACCCGGTTTGCCGCTCAGCCGGAATTGGAAAGGAACACCCTGAAGGTCAGCGGGCGGCGAAATGAGATTGGCCTGCTGGAGGATCAAATCTCCCACATGCAGCGTGAAATTCAAAAAGCCTTGCAACAGAAAAAACACCTGACCAGCCTGGGGCTGGCGGTCAGCAAGATAAATCACGATCTGAGAAACATCCTTGCCACCGCCCAGCTCTCCATTGACCGGCTCACCTCGGGCAAAGCCAAGGAAAACCAGGAACAGGTCATGGCGCGTCTTTTGCGTTCGGTGGACCGGGCGGTGCGTCTTGGCGAGCGCACCCTGAAATACGGCAAAGCGGAAGAACCGCCGCCTGATAAAAAAACGTTTTTACTGGCCGGCCTGGTCGCGGAGGTGAGGGAATCCCTCCGGGACGGCGCCCGGGGCGGCCCCAGGTGGGTGGTCAAGATTCCCAAAACCCTGAAGGTCAATGCCGACCGCGAACAATTGTTCCGGGTGCTGTTGAACCTTTGCGGTAACGCAATCGAGGCGATGGAGGGGGCGGGGACCCTGACCATAATCGGTAAGGCGGATGGCAAAGAGCACCTGATCAGGGTCAAGGATACCGGGCCGGGTATTCCAGAGCGGCTTCAGGAAAGCCTGTTTATTCCTTTCGCCGGGAGCACCAAGGGAAGCGGCTACGGCCTCGGCCTGGCGATCGCCCAGGAATTGGTCAAAGCGCACAATGGAGAAATTCTTTTGGAAAAATCCGGCCCAACGGGAAGCGTGTTTTGTATTTGCCTGCCCGCCAAACAACCGCGCAAAAATTAATTGCCGGTGGGATTGTTCAGATTAAGATAAACCCTTTCATCGCGAATGAAGCGCCTGTTTTCCAGCTCCAGCGCCTCAACCTTTTTGAGCAGCGCCCGGGCCGCCTCGGGCATTGGGGGGCCCAAAAGCATAATCTGGGCGCGGGTGGTTTTCAACCGTTCGGTGGTCTGGCTGATGTTTGACAGTTCCATCTGCGCGCTCAGCCAGTCTTCCCTGAAGTCCGGGCCGACGGTGTTCCCTTCCAGGTTCTGCCGGAAAGGCATGTAATCGGTCTTGCGCTCAAATATCCTGCGGGCCAGGGCGGCATATTCGGCCTCCAGATGTTGCAAAAATTGAGCCGGGTTTTCGGCCCCGGCGCGTTCCTCTTCGGTCAACGCCGGCAAGGGGGACAGGGCAATCTGGTAAGGCGCCGTGCGGGCCGCTTCATGGGCCGCGATCGCCTCGCCGAAGGAAACCGTCGGCCAGTTTTCCCCTTCCGGCGCCGCACATCCGGCCAAAAGACACAAGGATGCCATGGCCATCGATTTTACAGTATTGATCACGGACGGGATGCTAGCTTAGGACCAGAAAGGGGGCAAGAAAATTGACATAATATTGAAAAGAAAAGCCCGAAAGAGACTTGCAAGCACTCCCTTGAGGCGTTAGGTAACACTGGCTTTGAAAACCGCATTACTATTCAAAGGCGCCCGTAGCTCAGCTGGATAGAGCACCAGACTACGAATCTGGGGGTCGGGGGTTCGAATCCCTTCGGGCGCGCCACCCTTCGCCCTGCGGGCTTCGGGTGGCTGACGCCAGTTAGCCAATCGGAAACGCAAATGGGGCGAAGGCGTGTCGCCCGTAGCCTTGGCGAAGGGGGACTGCCGCAAGCCCTAAGGAGCCTTGAATTGCAAGCAGGAGTGTCCACCATAGCTTTAGCGACGGCGGAAGCTTTATGCGAAGGGGAACCAAGCCCTTAATACTTCCTCCCAGCCGCGCCATCTTCCGCTATCAGATTTTTTGCTCTAGTGTTTCCTTAATCTTTAGGGAGGGACGAGGTGGAATTCGTATTTCAGGACTTGCTGATTTTAATGGCGGCGGGCTGGGTTCATCCCAGTGAGGTCGTTGACGTTCTGGCCCCGCGGGGCATGGTTGGTTTATCTGGTGTGATTTTATGAACGAATCTGAAATTTTATACGATGTGTTGATTTTTCTTTTGGCGGCGGTGGTGGTCGTCCCTTTGCTTCGGCGCTTGCGGGCCAGCCCGGTTCTTGGTTATCTTGCGGCAGGTATAATCATCGGGCCTTTTGGTCTGGCCATCATCAGAGATTCGCAAAACGCACAGACGCTGGCTGAGTTTGGCGTGGTCTTTCTGCTGTTCATGATCGGGCTTGAATTGTCGGTCGAACGTCTTCGATCTCTAAGGCGTTATATTTTTGGGTTGGGCCTGCTTCAGGTTATTATAACCGGATCTATAATCGGCGGCATTGCCTGGGCTTTGGGAACCTCAAAAGAAGCGGCGGCAATAATCGGCTGCGGTCTGGCTTTGTCTTCAACCGCCTTTGTTCTCCAGTTGCTGAAGGAAAAGGGTGAATTGACGTCCCGTTTCGGTCAGGTCTCATTTGCAATATTGCTGCTTCAGGACATTGCTGTCGTGCCCTTTTTGATACTGGTGGCCTTGCTGGGCGAAGGAGACGGGTCTTTCCTGGGCGCCATTGGCATCGCCGCCCTCAAGGCGGCGGTAGTGCTGGCTTTGGTGATCGGTTTCGGACGCCTGTTATTGAGGCCAATTTACCGCTTGATAGCAAAGACAGGAAGTTCCGAGCTTTTTATAGCAACCACATTGCTGACCGTCCTTGGAACCGGGTGGCTGGTGTCGCTGGGGGGTTTATCAATAGCTCTCGGGGCTTTCCTTGCCGGCCTGTTGCTGGCGGAAACTGAATACCGGCACCAGGTCGAAGCAGACATCCGGCCTTTCCGGGGAATATTGCTGGGGCTTTTCTTCATGACGGTTGGGATGTCAATGGATTTCGCCTTGATTCAAGCCAATTTATGGTTAATTGGGCTTCTGGTGGGCGCTCTTCTAATCGGCAAAACCATTATTACCGCCTTGCTTTGCCGGAGTTTTGGCTTGACCGCTTCAATCTCTGTCAAGGTTGGAATGCTTCTTTCGCAAGGCGGAGAATTCGGGTTTATCATTTTCGCGGCGGCCAGCGCTTTAGGTTTGCTTGAGCTGGAGGTCACCCAGGTTCTGCTGGCGACGGTAGCCCTGACAATGTTATTGACGCCGGGAATGGCCTTGGCCGGAAACTACTTTTCCAAAGTGCTGCTGGTTCGCGATAAAAAGTTCGTTGCCGGGTTAAGGGAAAAAGGAACGGATCTTAAGGATCATGTGATAATTGCAGGTTTTGGCCGGGTAGGACAGACCGTGGCAAGAATCCTCGAAGCGGCGGGCACCCCTTACATTGGAGTGGATTTGGACCCTGACCGCGTTTTGAAATGCCGGAAAAGCGGGATGAATGTTTTCTTTGGCGATGCCAGCCAAATAGAGATACTCAAGACGGTTGGCGCAAAAAGCGCGAGAGCAGCCGCCATAACGATCGATCTGCCCGATCAGGCAAATAAAATAATTTCCGCCCTCCATGAATACGCACCAAGACTGCAACTCTTTGTCCGGGCGCGGGATCTGAAACATAGCCGCCAACTCAAAAACGAAGGGGTGGCTGCCGCCGTGCCCGCAACCATTGAAGCAAGCCTTCAATTAGGCGGGATGGTGTTGAAGGCTGCCGGAGCGCCTCCGAAAAAGGTCGCGAAAATTCTCCAGGAATTTCGCAAAGCAGATTATGCCAAACTTGAAAAAATGATTATTGTCCAACCGGATATTGGTGACGATTAAAATGGCCAAACTGCTGCTACGGCGAAGGATTTGCCTTTATCCTGGTGCTGGCGACGCCCGCCGAGCTGAAACTGGCCGCCAATAAACTGAAAAAGCAAAAAGGCTTAAGGCAGATCCATCTCCAGGATGGTCATGGTGAAGGCATAGGAGATCTCGCCCTCGTCTTCATCGCGGTAGATGGTGGCGATGAACTCCTCGCCGATATAGACCTCCACCGAATCATCGACCCCCGGTCTCGGCTTAACCCGGATTTGGGACAGGTTGAATTTTTCCCGCAAATAGGTCTGCAAGCGGCCGGTTTCCTGGGGGGTCATGTCGCATCTCCTGGTAATTCTTGGGCTCTGCACCGCTTTTACCCCAAGCAATCCAACCCGTAAACGTAAGATTCCCGCTAATTTACAAATTTTTATCACATTTTCGCCCAACTTTTGCCTTAGCAACGCGTCCCTATGTTTGGAGGATAGGTTTTTAACGGAATTTTACCGGGTAATTTTTGGAAAGTTGCGCAGGCTTGAAATGAAATAATGATTCAAGGGCTCAATGAATAATAACATTTCTATCCAAAATGGCCGCGAGGCATTGACAGGCCGGTTAAAAAACATGACTTAAGCCCCAAATTTGAGTGAAAAGTGAAAATTGAGGCCAGTTTGCAACCTGGCGCTATTGGAGCCGAAAACAGTTATGCGGATTTTTGCCATCATATTCGCCTTCGCCCTGATGATCCCCCTGCTGCTGCCCCAGCAGGAGAAAGCCAGGATTGTTCCGGCCAAACCGAAGCCAGTGGCGGTGGTTGCCGCTGAGCCAACCCAAGCCCCGGCAGAGGTCGCCGTTCAGCTGGTCAGCGCGCCCGCCTTTGCGCAACGCGCAGACCTGGAAACGCTGATCTGGGCGCTCGAGGTTCTGGGCGATGAGGTTGAAACCCCGGAAGGCCGCTGCCTGACCCAGGTGATTTATTTTGAAGCCCGCAGCGAGCCGGTTGAAGGCCAGCTGGCGGTCGCCCAGGTGGTGCTGAACCGCACCAAAAACCAGCGTTTTCCCGACACCATTTGCGGGGTTGTTTTCCAGAATGAAAAAATGAAGCACCGCTGCCAGTTCTCGTTTGCCTGTGACGGCCTCTCTGACAACCCGTACAATCCGGAGGCCTGGGATTTGGCCAAGCGGATCGGCTATATCGCGCTTTCCGAACGGTGGGAGGACATCACCTACTCCGCCACCTATTATCACGCCAACTACGTCCTGCCTTACTGGGTGACCTCCCTGGAAACAACCGCCCGGCATGGCCGCCATATCTTCTATCGTGACGGGGCTTTCTAAAGGAGCACCGGTCTGGGAAAATTCCGGTCAGCTAACCCCTGCTTCCTCGAGAATTTTAATAACCGACCTGGCCCGGGCCTCCTGGGCGTATTGCAGGGCATCGCGCCCGGTGTAATCGGTGGCAAAAACATCCGCCCCGTTTTTAATCAGAGTTCTAATCACCCGGCTTTTACGCGCGGCGGCGGCTTTCATCAAAGGAGTGCGTCCCTGCTTGTCAGCAAGGTTGACGTCGGCCTTGAACTCCAGCAACAGGGCAAGCGCCATTTCATCCCCGTTTGAGGAGGCGATCATCACCGCGGTGGTCTGGTCGGGGAGGCTTTTGCTGTCCGGATAGGCGCCGTGTTCCAGCAGCAGACGCATCATCTCGTAATATTTTTCCCGGACCGCCATAATCAGGGCGGTATCTCCTCCGCGCCGGGCGTTGGGATTGGCGCCGTCAAAAAGGCGGCCGCGGGCATCGGCGATCTCATTGTCCGCAATCGCATTCAGCAAGTGATGCGTGTCCGAAAACTGGGCGCCGGCGCCGGGAGTCAGAATGGTCATCATAATCCCGGCCAAACCCAAAGCTGCTAGAAAAGTAAAAATCTTTTTCATTATGTTGCTCGCAATCCTTATTTCCCGGACCTCGGGGGCCAGTCCGGCCCGGTACCGGGTAGAGTTTTTTATCGAAACCTCTTTCCTTGGTTTTTGCAAGGGGCTACTTTGCTACAGGAAAAATTAAGGCGGATCAAGGAGGCTGTATGAATCCCAAAATCCTTAAAGGGACAGCTGCCATTATCATTTTACTGGTTCTCGGGTATTTCGCCGGGACCCTGAGCGAACGCGCCCCGGGTCCTGCTCCGGTGGTTATCAGCCATGGTGAAGCGGACATCGGCGGGGCGTTTGAGCTGGTTGACACCGGCGGCAATGCAGTGACTGATCAGACCCTGCTGGGAAAAAAGGCGCTGATTTATTTTGGCTATACCAACTGCCCGGATGTCTGCCCGCTCGATATGAACCGGATTTCCATGGCCCTGAACATTCTTGGGCAGAACCGGCCGGTCCTAGAAGTTCTGCAGCCGGTCTTTATCAGCATCGACCCGGCGCGCGATCCGCCCGATCAAGTGGCGCGTTTTCTGGCCAGGTATCACCCCTCCTTTATTGGCCTGACCGGCACGTTTGAGCAGATGGAGCGGACCGCCAAAGCCTACAAAGTCGCCTATGAAAAAATTCTGGCCGCCGAGGATCAACCCCTGATTAATCATTCCTCTAATATTTACCTGATGGACGAGCAGGGCAAATATATCACCCATTTCGGCTCTGACGTACCGCCCGGAGCCCTGGCGGAGGCCATCCTTGGTCATCTCGGTTCGTCCTGATGAACACCTCCCGCCGGTTCTGGGAACAAAAATCCTTGCCTGAGATGACCAAAAAGGAGTGGGAGCTGTTGTGTGACGGCTGCGGCAAATGCTGTCTTCACAAGCTTGAAGACGAAGATACCGGCGAGGTTAAATATACCGCGGTTGCGTGCCGGCTTCTGGACCTGAAAACTATCCGCTGCACCAATTACAAAAAGCGCGGCCGGCTGGTGGCCGATTGCCTGCAGCTGAACGCCAGGACCGCCGCGGAGTTTAAATGGCTGCCGGGAACCTGCGCCTACCGGCTGCTGGCCGAGGGGAAAGGCTTGCCTGAGTGGCATCCGCTGGTCTCCGGAGATAATGAAAGCGTCCATACCGCCGGGATATCAATCAGGGGCAAATGCACATCAGAGCGCAGCGCCGGTGATCTGCAGGATCACTTGTGGCCGGACTTTGAATAGGCCTAGACGCTTCGCCTAAACATCCAGATTAACCACATTCAGGGCGTTTTCCTGGATGAACTCGCGCCGTTCCTCTACCACTTCCCCCATCAGTTTGGAGAAAATTGCATCCGCGGTATCGGCCTGCGCGATCTTGACCTGGAGGAGCGAACGCACGGACGGATCCAGCGTCGTTTCCCAAAGCTGGCCTGGGTTCATCTCGCCCAGGCCCTTGTAGCGCTGGATCGACAAGCGGCGGCGGCCCAGCATCAGGACAATATCATACAGCCCAACCGGGGTCGGGACGGGAAAGAGCTCTTCGCCCTTTTTCAGAACCGCCCCCGGGCCGAACATCTTGGCCATGGATTTGGCAATCCTTGAAAGATTCCTGGCTTCGCCACTCTGGATCAGGCTGAGATCCACAACATGCAGGTCGGTAATGCCCCGGACCGTCTGGGTAAAGCGATAGGTTTCTCCCGCGGCCTCACCGCTCCAACCCCTTTCTTCCTCGGAGCGGCCAAGTTCGTTCAGCGTTTTGGCCGCCGCCTGGGCGGTCTTTTTGGCAGCCGCCGGGTTGTTCAGGGAAGCTACATCCAGGCCCCCGCTTAACGCCAGCATTTCCAAAAGGCCCCGGTGATAGCGGGCCGGGATGGATTCCAGCAGGCGTTTTAAATTGCGCGCCTGCATGACAATGCTTTTCAAATCCTCGAGCGAATGCGCAGTCCCGGCTGCATCCTGAAAGACGGCATCTTCCACCGCGCAGTCAATCAGATAAGCGTCCAGCGCGGGATCATCCTTGAGGTACACCTCTGACTTGCCGCGGCTGACCTTGTAGAGCGGCGGCTGGGCGATATAAAGGTGGCCGGCTTCCACCAGCTCCTTCATCTGGCGGTAAAAAAAGGTCAGCAGAAGGGTTCTGATGTGGGCGCCGTCAACGTCGGCATCGGTCATGATGATGACCTTGTGGTAACGCAATTTTTCCAAATTAAAGTCTTCATGTCCGATCCCGGTGCCAAGCGCCGTGATCATGGTGCCGATCTCGTTTGAGGCCAGCATCCGGTCGAAGCGGGCGCGTTCAACATTCAGGATCTTGCCCCGAAGCGGCAGGATCGCCTGGAACGCCCGGCTGCGGCCCTGTTTGGCCGAACCGCCAGCACTATCGCCCTCGACGATAAAAATCTCCGACCGGGCCGGGTCTTTCTCCTGGCAGTCGGCCAGCTTGCCCGGCAGGTTGGAGATATCCAGCGCGCCCTTCCTGCGGGTCAGCTCCCGCGCTTTGCGGGCGGCCTCGCGCGCGACCGCGGCGTCTACAATTTTCATCAGGATCATCCTGGCTTCATTGGGGTGTTCTTCAAACCATTGGCCGAGTTTTTCATTGACGATCCCCTCAACCACCGGGCGGATTTCCGAGGACACCAGCTTGTCCTTGGTCTGGCTGGAGAATTTCGGATCCGGAATCTTGACCGATAAAACCGCGGTCAGGCCTTCCCTGGAATCATCGCCGGAGATTGCGATTTTCAGTTTTTTCGCCATCCCGCTGCGGTTGATGTAATTGTTGATGGTCCGGGTCAGCGCCGCCCGGAACCCCGCCAGATGGGCGCCGCCATCGCGCTGCGGAATGTTGTTGGTAAAGCAAAAGACATTCTCATGGTAACTGTCGTTCCATTGCAGCGCCAATTCCAGCGTCATCCCGTTCCGTTCGCCGGTGACGGTAATGGGAGCGCCTGTGACCGAGGTCTTGTTGCGGTCAAGATATTCGACAAAGGCGGTAATCCCGCCATCGTAGTGGAACGTCACTTCTTTCTTTTCCACATGGCGGTGATCTTTCAGGATGACATGGATGCCCGAGTTCAGAAACGCCAGTTCGCGGAAGCGGTGCTTCAGGGTTTCATAATCAAAAGTGATGTCTGAAAAGGTTTTGATGGAGGGGAGGAATTTTATCTCGGTCCCGGTTTTCCCCTTGGAACCACCCCGGGCGGCCAGCGGTTTCACCGGATCACCATCCTCGAAGCGGATAAGGTATTCTTTATCGTTACGCCAGATCGTCAATTCCAGCCATTCCGAAAGCGCGTTGACCACCGAGACCCCAACCCCGTGCAAGCCGCCCGATATCTTGTAGGAATTTTGGTCAAACTTGCCGCCGGCATGCAGCTGGGTCATGATGACCTCGGCGGCGGAGACCTTTTCCTCTTCGTGAATATCGACCGGAATACCCCGTCCATTGTCAAACACGGTCACCGAGCCGTCGGGATTGAGGGTGATTATGATCTGGTCACAATGCCCGGCCAGCGCCTCATCGATGGAGTTGTCGGTCACCTCATAAACCATGTGGTGGAGGCCCGAGCCGTCCTCGGTATCGCCGATATACATCCCCGGGCGCTTGCGGACCGCATCCAGGCCTTTCAAAACCTTGATTGAACTGGCGCCGTATTCGATCTCTTTACTGGGAGGTTTTTTCTTCTTGGTCATAGTCTGGTCCGTTGCTTAATCTAATTGGTTGATATTTTCGATCACGCCGTCTGTGACGTGGAGGAACAGGGCCTTGCCCTTGAGCGGTGAAAAAATGGCGGCATCGGTCCCGGTCAGCCAGGTTTGCACCCCAAGGGTTGCAACCTCTTCAAACAAACTGGTGCGGCGCTCCTGGTCCAGATGGGCCGCCACTTCATCCAGCAGCAGAATTGGGCTGCGCCCCCTAACCGACATCTGGAGGCGGGCGGCGGCCAGGACAATTCCCGTCAGCATGGCCTTTTGCTCACCGGTGGAACACTGGCTGGCGGGGATGTCTTTTTCCGGATGCCAGGCCTGGAGATCGGTTTTGTGCGCGCCCCTGCCGGTTTGTCCGCGTTCGCCGTCGCGGGTTCGTTCCCCGGCCAGCAGACCGGCCAATTGCTCTTCCGCCGCCAGCGCCGGATGTACTTTGAGCAGGTCTTCCACTTCTCCCTTCAGGGCCAGAACCGGGATCGGAAAGCGGCTCTCGCTGGCAAAAGAAAGATGGGTCTTTAAAAGCTCCAGCCCCTCCAGCCGGGCGGCGGCGATGGCGACCGCATGTTCAGCCATGCGCCGCTCCAGGGCGGAAATCCAGGTCTCGTCCCTTTGGTTGCCATGGCCGGTAAGGACCTTGAGGCGCTCGCGGGTGGTTTTTTCATAAGCATATAATTGCCGGGCGTGGTCCGGGAAAAGCCCAACCACGATCTGATCGAAAAAACGCCGCCGTTCGGAGGCGCCTTCCTGGAACAGGCGGTCCATCCTGGGGGTCAGCCAGATGATCGAGATATAGGGCGCCAGCGCCGCCGCCCCCGAAAGGGGCGTCTCATCCATGACAATCACCCGCCGGGCCCGGCCCTGTACGCCCCCGGACTTGTTTGCATATTCTATCGCACAACCGATCCGGCGCTGCTCCCCCTGGCCGGCAAAAACAGCAGAAACCGCCCACGCCCCGGCGGCGCCGTTGGTGGTAATATCATCAAGCCGGGCGCCCCTTAAGCCGCGGCCCGGGCCGAGGTAGGAAAGCGCCTCCAAAAGGTTGGTTTTGCCGGCTCCGTTTTCACCTACCAGGACAATGCAGTTCTCGCCTGGCGCGGAAATCTCAAGACGGGTCGAGGGGTAATTCCTGAACCGGGTCAGGTCGAGCCGGCGCACCGCAACGCCCGGTTTTTCGCCCGGCTGCTTTGGGGTCATTGTTGCTGTTTGGACCATGTTTTGCCCGTTTCCGCCCTAAAAACCAGAACCGCCCCTCGGGGCGCTGATGATGCGCGCCATCACACCCGCATCGGCATCAGAACATAAAGGGCATCCGCATCCCCGGAATCCCGAATCAGTGTTGGTGATGCTGAATCGGCCAGCTCCATATTTACAGTATCCCCTTCGATCTGGTGCAGGATGTCCAGAAGGTAGCGGGCATTGAAGCCGATCTCCATCGGCTCGGCGCTGTAACTGACACTCACCTCTTCGGTCGCGGTGCCACTTTCCGGGCTGTTGACGGAAAGAACCATGGTGTCTTTTCCAAGGCTCAGTTTAACCGAACGGGTGCGCTCGGTGGAAATGGTCGAGACCCGATCAACCGCCTCGGCCAGGACATGGCCGTCGACACTCAGTTTTTTCTCGTTGGCGGTCGGTATGACACGTTTGTAATCGGGAAAAGTCCCATCGATCAGCTTGGAGGTCAGGACGGTCGAATCGAAGGAAAATTTGATCTTGGTGTCGGAAAGGGCGATTTTCACATCGCCGTCAAATTCCTCGATCAGCTTGCGCAGCTCTGAAACCGTCTTGCGCGGGATGATCACCCCCGGCATCCCCTTGGACCCCTTGGGCGCCTTGGTTTCAACCCGGGCCATGCGGTGCCCGTCGGTTGAGACCGCCCGCAGCAGTTCCTTGCCGTCATCGACAACGTGAAGATAAATTCCGTTCAGGTAATAGCGGGTTTCTTCGGTCGAGATGGCAAACCGGGTTTTATCCATCAGTTTCTTCAGGCTCGCTGAAGTAAGGGTAAATTTGTGCGGCATATCGCCTTCGGACATGACCGGAAAATCTTCCTTGGGCAAACCCGCCAGGTTAAAATCGGAGCGCCCGGCCTTGATCTGGAGCCGGTTATCTTCACCCAGCTTCAATTCAATCTGGGCCCCCTCAGGCAACTTTCTGACAATGTCGAACATGGTGTGGGCGGGGACTGTGATGGCGCCGCCCTTTTTTATATCCGCCTCGGTTTTTTCAACGATCGACAAGTCCAAATCGGTGGCGGTCAGGGAAATAATTCCACCCTCCGCTTCGATCTGGACATTGGATAAAATCGGAATGGTATTCCGGCGCTCAACAATACTTTGGACGTGCCCCAAAGTCTTCAGAAAATTACCTCGTTCAATGGTCAGCTGCATGTGTCAGCCCGCTCCCTTTTTTGTGTGAGTTATAACGGCCCCAAAACCTCTGTTCCGTGCGGTTTCTAGAGCAATATTAATCGCGTTATTTCCCCATGAAAATGTGTCCTGGCACATCATATGCGATTTTGCCGCTTGAGAATAGCAAAATATGGGATTTTTGCCACGTTTTTTATGGCCAAAAACCCTGCTTTTTATGCCTTATTCAACGGCTCTGAAGGGAACTGGCCGGAGGGCAAAAAGCCCCCCTGGCCCTGAAGTTTGTTGCTTAGCCTTCCAGAAGGTGCGAGAGGCGGTTGAGATCGTCTTCGAGGGTGCTGTCGGTGCGCCTCAAGTCATCAATTTTACGCACCGCATGCATCACCGTAGTGTGGTCGCGTCCACCGAATTTGCGGCCGATCTCCGGCAGCGAGCGGCTGGTCATCTGTTTGGCCAGATACATCGCCACCTGCCTGGGGCGGGCGATGTCGCGGGCGCGCCGGGCGGACAAAATCTCGGAAAGCCGCAGGTTATAATAATCAGACACCTGGCGCATGATCTCGTCGATGGTGACCTTGCGGTCGTTGGCCCGGAGCAAATCCTGGAGCACACTCCGGGTCATATCGATAGTGACCAGCCGGCCGGTCAGCTCGGTATAGGCAACCACCCGGTTGAGCGCCCCTTCCAGCTCGCGTACGTTGGAGGTGATTTTGCTGGCGAGAAATTCCAGAACATCCTTGGGGATCTGGACGTTTTCAAAATTCTCCGACTTGGTCTGAAGAATTCCCAGGCGCAATTCGTAATCGGTCGGGTGGATATCGGCCACCAGCCCCCAACCGAGGCGCGAGCGGATGCGCTCTTCAATGCCCGCCAGGTCGGTCGGCGAGCGGTCGGCCGAAATGATCACCTGGCGGCGGTTATCGATCAGGGCATTAAAGGTATGGAAAAATTCTTCCTGGGTCGATTCCTTGTTGGCGATGAACTGGACGTCATCGATCATCAAAAGTTCGACCGTGCGGAACTGGCGTTTAAACTCGACCGTGGTCTTGCTGCGGATTGCGGTAATAAACTGGTACATAAACTTTTCCGCCGACAAGTACATGACCTTGCGCCCGGGATGCAGCCGGGTCACCTCAGAGGCGATGGCATGCATCAGATGGGTTTTGCCAAGGCCCACGCCGCCGTGCAAAAACAGCGGATTGAAGAGCACTTGTTCGCTCTCGGCGGCCCGCCGGGCCGCGGCATAGGCCAACTCGTTGGATTTGCCGACCACAAAGGAATCGAAGGTATAGCGCGGGTCGAGGACGCTGCCGAAGCTGTCGGTCAGAACCCCTTTGGCAAAAGCCTTGCCGGCCCCGGCGGCACCGCTGAAACTCGAATCAGCGGCGGTTTTTTTATCCACCGTAATATCAACACTGAAAACCTTGGCGCCTTCACGTTCCCACAACTCCTTGATTCGGTCAGCGTAATGACGCCGCACCCAATCCCGCACAAAAGGCGTCCGGGCCGAGAACAGCACGGTGCCATCCTCTATATTTTTAAAGTTCAGGTTTTTGATCCAGGCGTTGAAAGCGTCGTCCCCGATCTCGGCCCTCAAAATGGATTGAATTCTATCCCATTCAGTAATTTGTTTCCCAGTCATATTGCCTTTAAAACTCCCCTCCTGAGGGATTTGTTGTAAATCCCCGGTCTTTGGACACCCGCTTCTTCTAAAAGGGCGTCCGGGCATTTCTTATTCGCAAGAAACTGGCTTTATGCTGCTTAATTGTTCATCGTCAGGTCAGAATTTTCAGGGTTTTCCCGTTAAACCAACCGTTGATAAACTTTTTCCGGTAATTTAGGGCCTGATTGGCGGGTCTGCCTCCAATTTCCCGCAGTATGCGCCTTACCCGGCCTCCGGATTTCGTCTTTTAAGCCTTTTCTGAATACCTGTATTTCTTGCTCTCCATAGAAAACGCACTATCCCCCGCGTCTTCCAAACCCTTTTCGGTATTATTGGGGGTTGGCCGGAAATTTAGCAGCAGTTTTTTGCCTATTCCCCCGATCTTATGCCAAAAACCCTTGAAAACCAAGGTTTTTCGCCATTTTTGTTGCCTATGTGATTTGATTCGACACCAAATCAATCCTCTGCAACACCCACAACAGGGATAAGATACCCAGACTATTGGAGCCTGACAATAGCCCAAAATGAAATATCAGGAAATTTTTTCCGATTGTTATGGCTTTGTGGGGATAGGACATACAAAATCTGGGTCAAGTGTTGTTTGAAAAAAAAATTCCCGATGGAAAAAATATTTTTTTTGGATCAAATCTACCTATACGCGTACAAAGGGCAGGGCCAATGAAGCCCGTACGTGCGAATCAAATAAAAAAGAAGGAAAAGTCTAAGAAGCCAGTGAATTGATTCGGTGCTCAAGCCTGGAAATCTTCCTCGAGGCGGTGTTGCGGTGGTAAACGCCCTTGGTCACGCCGCGGTCAATCTCGGGCCGGGCCGCCTTGAAAGCTTCCAAGGCGGCTTTTTTGTCGCCGGCTTCAATCGCCAGCTCGACCTGCTTGACGTGCGTGCGAATCCGCGAACGGCGCTTGCGGTTGGCCTCCATACGGCGGTCATTGCTCCGGATACGTTTCTTTGCTTGCGGCGAATTTGCCATGTTTTTACCTTAAGTCCTCAGGTTCAAATAAGTCTTTCATTAAGGAAGGGGCTGTATACCGGCCTCTTTGAGCCCGGTCAACACCTTAAAGGTTGGCCCGGCAAAAATTATTTGTTTTTAAAGCGCGGTGAGCGTTTGTCGATAAAGGCCGCCATCCCCTCTTTTTGATCATCGGTGGCGAACAGCGCATGAAACACCCGGCGTTCATAGCGGATTCCTTCACTCAGCGACATTTCGTAAGCGCGGTTGATGGCCTCTTTGGCGACCATGACCGAGGGCAGCGAAAGCGCGGCGATGCCCTTGGCGATCTTGAAGGCTTCATCCTTCAGGTCTTCCAGCGGGAACACCCGGCTGACCAGCCCGCAGCTTTCCGCCTCAGTGGCATCCATCATGCGCCCGGTCAGGATCATGTCCATGGCTTTTGATTTGCCGATCAAGCGGGTCAGGCGCTGGGTGCCGCCGGCGCCGGGGATCACCCCCAGCTTGATCTCCGGCTGGCCGAACTTGGCATTGTCGGCCGAGACGATAAAATCACACATCATCGCCAACTCACACCCGCCGCCCAGCGCATAGCCGGCGACCGCGGCGATAATCGGTTTCCTGACGCGGGTCGCTTCTTCCCAGTTGGCGGTGATAAAGTCTTCTAAAAAAACATCCATGTAGCCTTTGGCGGCCATTTCCTTGATATCCGCCCCGGCGGCGAAGGCCTTGTCGCTTCCGGTCAGCAAAATAGCGCCGATCTCCTGGTCCGCCTCCAGGTCGCGGAGAGCTGCCGTCAGCTCATCCATCATTTCCCCATTGAGGGCGTTCAGCGCTTCGGGCCGGTTCAGGGTGATAACGCCGACGCGGTCTTTCTTGTCCAGAAGAATAGTTTTGTAAGCCATGGTCTTTCCTCACACTTTTCCCGGTACGGGTTGCCTTTCCTACCTCTTGCGGCCGCTCAAGAAAAGGGGTTTTTATAAACCCGCTCAGGAAAGGGGCCGCAAACTGACCGTCACCTCAAGCGGTTCGGTATCGGAAAAGGTCAGGGTCAGGTGTTCCTCATCGCGGGTGTAAACCAATCCATCGCCAGCGTTTTCTCCGATCCACCCAAGTTGAAACAACACCTCCCGGTAAAAGGAAAGCGCCTGGTCCGGGGTTACGTTTCCCACCAGCAAGGTACGGATGATCCGCCCCTCGGCCTTGTCAAAGATAACCCTGTGGCTGAAATCCTCAACCAGCCCCTCCATTACCGGAATCCCGCTTAGGTCTTCCAGGCCCGGATCATCCTGGGCCAGCGCACCGGGGGCCAGGCAAAGGACAAAACCCATAAACAGGGCTTTTAGGGAAAGTTTAATCATGAGCCCATCTTATCAGGTGAGGGAGCGGTTTAAAAGCATCTCAAGGATCAAAAGCTTATTTCTGGCAGCGCGGGCAGTAAAAGGTCGAACGCGCGCCCTGGACGATGCGCCGGATGGTTCCCCGGCAGGATTTTTTCCGGCACGCTTCCCCGGCGCGGCCGTAGACATCAAAGCGGTGCTGGAAATATCCCAGCCCGCCATCGATATGAACATAATCCTTCAGCGATGAGCCGCCGGATTGCAGGGCCTCGCCCAGAACCGCGCGGATGGTCCGGCTCAAGCCTTCAACCCGGGCCAGGGAGATCGCCCCGGCCCGCCTCCCGGGATGGATGCCGGCGCGGTAAAGGGCTTCCGAGACATATATATTGCCCAGCCCGGCCACCACCTTTTGGTCCAGCAGCGCCTGTTTGATATTTACCGATCTGCCCGCCAGGGCGGCCTTGAGCACCGGGCCGTTAAACGAATTGGAAAGCGGTTCGGCCCCAAGGTGCGCCAATAAAGGATGCTGGTCCAGCTCATCGGTTTTGGCGAAGGTCACCAGCCCAAAGCGCCGGGGGTCGCGGTATGTGAGCCTGATTCCCGCTTCGGTCTCGATCACAAAATGCTCATGCTTTTCCGGCTTGAAGGGGGTCCTGGAATCCAGCCTGGAAATTAAAACCTGGCCGCTCATGCCAAGGTGCAGCAACAGCGACCAGCCGTTGTCGATATCCATCACGATGTATTTGGCCCGGCGCCGCAGGGCCTCGATCTTCCGGCCTGTCAGGCGCGTGCTGAATTCCTTCGGGATGGGAATCCGGAGCTTCGGGCTGAAAGTTTTGGCCAACCGCACCCGTTTGCCTTCCAGATGGGGCAGCAGGCCAAGGCGGATGGTTTCAACTTCGGGCAATTCGGGCATGGTAATTCTCAAAAGCGGCTGGAATAGTCCAACCCGCTGGGTTAAGGTTCGGCCACACTCTAGCAAGGGTTACAGGATGGCTGCCAAAAAAAAATTAAAACCCCGGCAAACCGGGACGGGCCAGGATCATTTCGGCTTCCAGCCGGTGGCGGAAGGAGACCGCCAGGCGCGGGTCAATACGGTATTTGATTCGGTCGCAGCAAAGTATGACCTGATGAATGATGCCATGTCGGGCGGCCTGCACCGGCTGTGGAAGGCGCACCTGATCAACCGCCTGAGGCCTGGAAAGGGAATGCGGCTTTTGGACTTGGCCGGGGGGACCGGGGATATCGCGTTCCGGTTCCTTAATGCCGTGGGAGAGCTTGAAGAGGGGGCGGTTCCGGTCACGGTTTGCGACATCAACCCCAACATGCTGGAGGTCGGCCGCGGCCGGGCGCTGGATAAGGGGTACCTCAGGGAGATTGAATGGCTCACCGGCAACGCCGAGGATTTGCCCCTCAAGGATGAAACTTTCGATGCCGTCACCATTGCCTTTGGCATCAGGAACGTAACCAATCTCGAAAAAGCGATTAAAGAGGCTCACCGGGTCCTGAAGCCAGGGGGGAGGTACCTGGTGATGGAATTTTCCTCTGGCCAGGCGCCGTTGATCCGGGATGTTTATGACTGGTATTCCTTTAATGTTATCCCGAAAATAGGCAAGGCCATCACCGGCGATGAAGCAGCGTATGAATACCTGGTGGAAAGCATCCGCAAATTTCCGCGCCCGAAGGTTTTTGCAAAATTGATGTCTGATGCCGGGTTTGTGCGGGTCGCCATGGACCAGCTGGCGGGCGGGATTGTTACCCTCTATCGCGGCTGGAAAATTTAGGGGGGGGTGATGTCGGGTTTCAAAAACGCCTCCCGGTTCCTGAAAGTCGGCTGGATTCTGGCCCGTTTTGATGCGCTCTATTTCCTGAAAGGGAAACGCACCCGCCTGACCGCGCTTCATATTTGCATCCGCGTATTATTGGCCCTGGTGCCAGTGCGGCGCGATCTCAAATCCCTCGCCCCGGGAGAGCGGCTGGCCAAGGCATTGCAGCATTTGGGGCCCGCCTACATCAAGCTGGGCCAGACCTTCGCCACCCGCGCCGACCTGATCGGGGAGGAGGCGGCGGGACACTTGAGATTATTGCAGGACCGTCTTCCCAGCGTTCCTACGGAAGAGATCATTGCCGCCATCGAGGACGACCAGGGCCAGAAGATCGACCAGCTTTTTTCCCATTTTGACCCGGTCCCGGCGGCCGCCGCCTCAATCGCCCAGGTGCATTTCGCGGTCACCCCGGACGGCCGTGAAGTGGCGGTCAAGGTGCTTCGCCCGGGCATTGAGGAGGCGATGCGCCGCGATATTGAAAGTTTTTTCTGGCTGGCCGGAGTGTTCGAGAGGTACATGCGCCGCGCCCGGCGGCTGAGGCCGGTCGAGATTGTCCGGACCCTGAGCGAAACCGTAAAGGCGGAGTTGGACCTGCGCATGGAGGCCAGCGCCGCTTCAGAGCTGAAAGACAACATGGCCGGAGAAAAAGGGTACCGGGTGCCAACCATGGACTGGTCCAGGACCAGCCGCCGGGTGCTGACGATGGACCGCGTATATGGCACGCCGATTTACCAGATAAAGGACAAAAAACTGGCCCGGGAGATCAGCCGGACCGTGCTCCGGGTTTTTCTGACCCAGGCTTTGCGCGATGGATTTTTTCATGCCGACTTGCACCAGGGCAATTTTTTCGTCGAGGCCGACGGGACGCTGGTGCCGGTGGATTTCGGCATCATGGGGCGGCTTGACAAGAAAAGCCGCCGTTATCTGGCGGAAATCCTCTGGGGATTTCATACCCGCAATTATTCCCATGTCGCGGATATCCATTTTGAAGCCGGGTACGTTGGCGCCGACCAGTCCCGGGCGGCGTTCGCCCAGGCCATGCGGGCCTTGGTCGAGCCGATCATGGACCAGCCCCTGAATCAGGTCTCGTTCGGCAATCTCCTGATGCAATTGTTCCAGACCACGGAAAAATTTTCGATGCAGACCCAGCCCCAGCTTCTGACCTTGCAGCGCTCCATGATGATGGTCGAGGGTCTGGCGCTCAGCCTCGATCAGGATATCAACGTGTGGGAGGTTTCGCGCCCGGTTGTGGCGCATTGGGTCAAGCGCCAGGCGGGCGGCAGTGGAACGTTCTCAGACCTGTTCGAGCTGATAAAAGCGTTCCTGGCTCTGGTGCCCGGTTTCCTCGAGATCATCAAGGACTTTCTTGAGGGGCTGGTAAAGAGACCCGCACCACCGGGAAAACCAGCGGCCTAATCACTCTTTAATTTGCTTACCCGTGAACTTATCTGTAAAAGGCCTAAGTCTTGAAAAATTTTGGATAAACAATGGCCGAATTGAAAAACAAGCGGATTCTCATGATCATCGGCGGCGGCATTGCCGCTTACAAGGCGCTGGAGCTGATCCGCCGCCTCAAGGACCAGGGCGCCCGGGTGCGCGCCATCCTGACCGGGGGCGGGGCCCAGTTTATTACCCCCTTGTCGGTGGCCAGCCTGACCGGCGAGAAGGTTTTCAGCGATCTTTTTTCGCTTACCGATGAAACCGAAATGGGCCATATCCGGCTGTCACGGGAGGCCGACCTGTTGCTGGTGGTTCCGGCGACCGCCAACCTGTTGGCCAAAATGGCCCACGGCATCGCCGATGACCTGGCCTCCACCACGCTGCTCGCCACCAACAAGCCGGTGATGGCGGCCCCCGCCATGAATGTCGAGATGTGGGCCAAGCCGTCCACCATGCGCAACATCAGGCAGTTGCGCCAGGACGGCGTGATGATAATCGAACCGGCCGAAGGGGAATTGGCGTGCGGCGAGGTTGGGGTTGGGCGCCTCCCCGAAGTGGATGTGATTCGCGATCATGTGATCCGGCATTTCAAGGGCCACAAGGGACGCCTCCATGGTCTTCGGGCGCTGGTGACCGCCGGGCCGACCCATGAGCCGATCGACCCGGTGCGCTACATCGCCAACCGCTCTTCCGGCAAACAGGGTTACGCCATCGCCGGCGCCTTCGCCCGCTTTGGCGCCGAGACAGTGCTGGTTTCCGGACCGACCCATCTTGAAACGCCTCAGGGGGTGGACCGGATTGATGTCGAGACCGCGAGGGAAATGTGGCGCGCGGTCCAGAAAAATCTCCCCTATGACGTTGCCGTCTGTTCCGCCGCGGTCAGCGATTGGGGGATCGACCAACAAGCCGGCCAGAAAATCAAGAAAGAAAGCGGCGCCGACCAGGTCATGACGTTTAAGCAAAACCCGGATATTCTGGCCGACCTTGCGCTCAGCAACCGGCGTCCGCGCCTGGTCATTGGCTTTGCCGCCGAAACCGAAAACCTGTTGGAAAACGCCCGCGAGAAACGCTTGCGCAAGAACTGCGACTGGATCATCGCCAATGACGTCTCAGCCGCCACCGGAATCATGGGCGGGAATGAAAACACCGTTCACGTCATCACCGGGGACGGGGAGGAAGCCTGGCCCAAAGCCAGCAAGGAAGACGTGGCCTTGAGACTGGTGGAGAAAATTGCCGGCCATCTGGAAAGCAATCCCTGATGAGCAATTCGGTGGTTGTCCAGTTTATGCACCTGGCCCATGGCAAGGGCCTGCCGGTCCCCGCTTACGAGACCGGGGCCAGCGCCGGGATGGACTTGCGCGCGGCAGTGCCGGAGGGGCAGCCGCTGACCCTCCAGAACGGTGACGTGGCGCTGGTTCCAACCGGATTTGCGATGGCGCTGCCGGTTGGTTTCGAGGCCCAGGTCAGGCCCAGATCGGGCCTCGCCGCCAAGCATTCGGTCACCGTCCTCAATACCCCCGGAACGATCGATGCCGACTACCGTGGCGAAGTCAAGGTGATCCTTACCAATTTCGGCATCGAGCCTTTTGTCGTGAAGCGCGGCATGCGCATCGCCCAGATGGTGATTGCCCCGGTCACCACGGCTGACTGGAAGGTGGTTGAAACCCTGCCCGAAACCGAACGCGGAGCCGGCGGCTTCGGCTCCACCGGGAAGACATGACCCTAAGCAATGAACAGCTGGACCGCTATGCCCGCCATATCGTGCTCGGCGAGATTGGCGGCGCCGGCCAGCAAAAACTCCTTAAATCAAAAGTTCTGGTGATCGGCGCGGGCGGGCTGGGCTCGCCCTTGCTGATGTACCTGGCTGCCGCCGGGGTCGGCACTTTGGGCATCGTTGACGATGATACGGTCAGCCTTTCCAACCTGCAGCGCCAGATCATTCATGCCACAAAAAACATTAACCGCCCCAAGACGGTTAGCGCCGGCGAGATGATCGCCGCGCTTAACCCCGGGATCGAGGTCATAGCCCACACCGTGCGCCTGACCGCGGAAAATGCCGCCGGTCTGGTCCGGGACTATGACCTGGTGGCCGATGGATGCGATAATTTCGAAACCCGCCTGGCGGTCAGCGATGCCTGTCTTGCGGAAAGGAAAACGCTGGTCTCGGCGGCATTGCAAAAATTTGACGGCCAGCTTTCAACCTTCAAGCCCTATCAGAAAGATAGCGGCGGCAATCCCCTGCCCTGCTACCGTTGCCTGGTTCCACAGGCACCGCCAGTTCAGGATCTGGCCTGTGCCGAGATCGGCATCCTCGGGGCCAGCGCCGGGGTGATGGGAACCCTGCAGGGGGTGGAGGTGATCAAGGAGCTTTTGGGGCTGGGGACATCGCTGGCCGGATCGGTTCTGATCTACGACGGCCTGAAAGCGGATTTCAGAAAAGTGCAGCTGGGTAAAGACCCCGAATGCCCGGGCTGTTCCAAGGCTTGACCCAAGGCAAAACTTGGGTAAAAACCGGATCATGAATAAATTTGGATTTTTAATGAGCGGTCTCTCATTCGTTCTGGTTTTTTTTGCCGCCGGGCTGGCTTATTCACAGCCGCTGCCCAGGGAAGAGGGTAAATTCGGGGCCAGCGGGCTGCCCCTGCCAAGGTTCGTTTCCATCTCGGCCAGCAGGGCTAACATGCGCGCGGGGCCGGGAGAGCAGTATCCGATCGCGTGGGTCTATACGCGGGAGCTTTATCCTCTGGAAATCATTGGCGAATACGATCAATGGCGCCAGGTGCGCGACGTGGACGGGACCGAGGGCTGGATGCACCGGGTTTTGCTTTCCGGCAACCGCACCGCGCTGGTGGTGCAAGGGACCGCTTCCCTGTTCCGGAAGCCATCGTCAATTGCTCCCCTGGTCGCCCGCCTGGAAGCCGGAGTGGTCGGAGAAGTTCTGGAATGTTCGCCCAGCTGGTGCCGCCTTGATATTGACGGCGCCCGGGGCTGGGTCGTCACCAGCGCTCTCTGGGGCACCTTCCAGGGGGAAATTATCAATTAAAAAGTCAGTCGCCGGTCAGGATCCGGTCCACCAGTTGCTTGACGGTCGGGATAAACCCGTTTGAATAAAACGGATCCTTGGCGAAATTGAAGCAGTTGTGCCCGGCGAACATCAGATTGTGCTCGAGGTCGCCGTCGTGGGCGATGTCCTGAAGGGTCTTCTGGATGCAAAAACTTCTCGGGTCGGCCTTGCGGCCGGTGGAGGTCTTTTCATTGTCGGCCCAGTTGGAAAACCGGCATTGCGAAAGACAGCCCATGCATTCGATCTGGTGCTGCCTGATCTGCGCCTGTTTTTCCGGGGTGACAAAAATCAGGGTCTGGTCCGGGGTGCGCATGATTGAGGTAAAACCCTGGTGTATCCATATGTTGGCGCGGATCAAATCCCCCTGGGTGACATAGATGATATTGCCCTTGCGGTTGATATCCAAGGGCCGGCTGTGATCGCCCACCATGTCGGGGGTATAGGCGATCTGGCGGTCGGAGCGGGCCTGAAGCTCCAGCAGAAATTCGTTGTGGACGGCTGAGGAATAGAACCCGGTCGGGCTGAAACGGTGCAAAATCACGTCGCCTTCCTTGAGTGTCAGCAGTTTTTGTTTCCATTCGTCCGAGATCCGGCTTTCCTTGGTAAGCAAAGGACGGGTGCCAAACTGAAAAGCAATCGGGCCCAGCTCCTGGTTGTCGATCCAGTCGGCCCAGTCACGCAGGTACCAGACCCCGCCGGCCATGATGATTGGAACTTCGTCGACGCCCATTTCGCGCATCTCTTTCCTCAAGAGAGCAACCCGTGGGTAGGGGTCTTGCGGTTTATCCGGGTCTTCGACATTGGACAGGCCGTTATGGCCGCCGGCCAGCCAGGGATCCTCATAGACAACCGCGCCGAGAAAACTGGCGAATTTTCGGTAGGCCCGCTTCCACAGAGCCTTGAAGGCGCGTGATGAGGAAATGATCGGGTAGTAATAAACGCCGTAAGAGGCGGAAATTTCCGCCAGTTTATATGGCATGCCGGCGCCGCAGGTAATCCCATCGACCAGGTGTTTGGTTTTTTCCAGAACCCCCTTCAGGATTCTTTGGGCGCCGCCCATTTCCCACAGAATGTTGACATTGAGGCTGCCCAGGCCGTGGCGCAGATCGTGGGCCTTTTGGATCTGGGCGATGGCGCCTTTGATGGAAAAGCTGACCAGTTCCTCATGGCGGTCCCGGCGGGTCCGGCCATGATAGATTTGCGGGATGATGTTGCCGGCCTTATCGAAGAAATCGGCATTGACCGCGGACACTGTTCCAACCCCGCCGGCGCAAGCCCACGCGCCTGAAGAAGCGCCGCTGGTAATGGAAATGCCCTTGCCGCCTTCGATCAGAGGCAGAACTTCCTTGCCGGAAAGTTTTATCGCGTTCAGCGCCTTCATGCGGCTATCACCCCTTATCCGCCTGTCTCTTTTAAGAGCGCGGACCTTTTCTCTGCGGCCTCGGCCGGGGACCAAGCGGCCGGTCTTCTTCGACGCGCATGGTCAGGCGTACTTTGCCGCGGTCATCGACCTCGAGAACCCTCACCTTAACCTTATCACCTTCTTTTAACACATCGGTGACCTTTTCGACACGCTCTGATGACATTTCGCTGATATGAACCAGGCCGTCCTTGCTGCCGAAGAAGTTCACGAACGCGCCGAAGTCGGCGATTTTAACGACCTTGCCGTCATAGACCTCGCCAACTTCCGGTTCAGCGACGATGCTCATGATCCATTTCTTGGCGGCTTCGATAGCCTCCAGATCGGAGCTGGCGATCTTGATCACCCCATCGTCATCGATGTTGACCTTGGCGCCGGTGGTCTCAACAATCTCGCGGATGATCTTGCCGCCGGTGCCAATCACCTCGCGGATTTTATCGCGCGCGATCTGGATGGTCTCGATCCGGGGGGCATGGACGCTCATCTCAGCGCGGGCTGTTTTCAGGGCCTTGTTCATCTCGCCCAGAATATGGGTGCGGCCATCCTTGGCCTGCGATAAGGCCTTTTCCATAATCTCTTCGGTGATGCCGGCGACCTTGATATCCATCTGCAGCGAGGTAATGCCCTTTTCGGTGCCCGCCACCTTGAAGTCCATATCGCCGAGGTGATCCTCATCGCCCAGGATATCCGAGAGGATGGCGTACTTGCCGCCTTCCATGATCAGCCCCATGGCGATGCCGGAAACCGGCCGTGTTATGGGAACCCCGGCATCCATCAGCGCCAGTGAAGCGCCACATACCGTGGCCATCGAGGACGATCCGTTGGATTCGGTAATTTCCGAGACCACCCGGATGGTGTAGGGGAAATCTTCGCTGTCAGGTAAGACCGCCTTTAAGGCCCGCCAGGCCAGTTTGCCGTGGCCAATTTCGCGTCTCCCGGTAAAGCCGATACGGCCGGTTTCGCCGACCGAGTAGGGCGGAAAGTTGTAGTGCAGCATGAAGTTTTCGCGGTAGGTTCCCTCCAGCGCATCGACGAACTGTTCGTCCTCGGCGGTGCCCAGAGTGGCCACCACCAGCGCCTGGGTTTCGCCGCGGGTAAACAGAGCGGTGCCGTGGGCGCGGCCCAGAATACCGACTTCGGAAACAATCTGGCGCACCTGGTCAAGTTTGCGCCCGTCGATCCGTTTGGAGGTTTTCAGGATATTTCCGCGGACGATGTCCTTGGCTATTTTTTTCAAAATGGCGGAAATGTCCTTGTCGTCAACGCTCTCATCCCCGGCGAAGGTTTCCTTGACCTTGGCGCGGATTTCAGAAAGCGCGGCGGTGCGGGTTTGCTTGACGGTCTCCTTATAAGCCGCGCGCATATCCTTGTCCGCCAGCTTGGCGATCTTTTTCTCCAAATCACTCAAGTTTTTTTCCGCCGGAAGTTCCCACGGGTCCCTGGCGCATTCTTCGGCCAGGCTGATGATCATGTCGATCACCGGCTGCATTTCCGCATGGCCGTACATGACAGCCCCCAGCATGACCTCCTCGGACAATTCTTTTGCCTGGGATTCGACCATGAGAACCGCCTCGGAGGTTCCGGCGACCACCAGGTTGAGGTCGCCCTCGGCCAGCTCCGCCGGGGTTGGGTTGAGGATATACTCACCATCCTTATAGCCGACCCGGGCGCCGCCAATCGGCCCAAAAAAGGGTAACCCGGAAAGCGTCAGCGCGGCGCTGGCGCCGATCATCGCGACAACGTCCGGATCGTTTTCCAGATCGTGGGACAAGACCGTGCAGACAACCTGGGTTTCATTTCTGAAGTTGTCCGGAAACAGGGGCCGGACCGGCCGGTCGATCAACCGGCTGGTCAGGGTTTCCTTTTCGGTCGGCCGCCCCTCGCGTTTAAAATAACCGCCCGGGATTTTCCCGGCGGCGTAGGTTTTTTCCATGTAGTTGACCGTCAGCGGGAAAAAATCCAGATCCGGCTTCGGGTTTTTGTCGGCCACCACAGTGGCCAGCACAATAGTTTCACCGTATGTTACGACCACGGCGCCGCCAGCTTGGCGGGCAATCTTGCCGGTCTCGATACTGAGTGGTCTGCCACCCCAGGTGATCTCTTTTTTATATATATCAAACATCTTTCAAATCTTTCATGACAGCTGACTTTTACCAAACACGCCTGGCGCTTCCGGGCCCATCCCGGAAAACCTTATTTTCTCAGGCCAAGCCGTTTGATCAGCTGTGTGTATCTTTGTTCATCGGTTTTTTTCAGGTAGGCGAGCAGACGCCGGCGCCGGTTGATCATTTTCATCAAACCATAGCGCGAATGATTGTCCTTGGCATGCTCTTTGAAATGCCCTGTCAGGTTGACAATGCGTTCGGTCAAAATGGCGACCTGTATTTCAGGTGAGCCGGTATCATTCTTTTTTACAGCGTAATCTTTTACAATTTCCTGTTTTCTCTCAGGTGTAATCGACATCGTGTTCTCCGTTTAGTTCGGGGTTGAGTTCAGGTTAAAAACACGAAGCGGTCTGGTCTCGCCTTGGTTGACGCTTGCCAGGGCGATCAATGCCTTGTCAAGGGTCAGGCGGACAGTGCCGCTTCGCTTGGTTGGAAGCCTCAAAGTCTGGCCATTTTTAATGCGCCGGGCTTCGTCTTCGGTAATGGCCAGGGCCGGGATGTCGTCCAGCGCGGTCATTACCGGAATCAGGGCTTCCAAAGCGCGCGCACTATGGCTCAAATCATTCAGTTTTGCCAGAGAAATTACGCATGCTTCCGAAAAGGGGCCGGCCCGGGTGCGCCGGATGGCCGTAATATGGCCAAAACACTGGAGTTTTTGGCCCAAATCGCGCGCCAGGGACCTGATATAGGTGCCTTTTCCGCATACCACGTGGAAATTGCCGTGATTTTCATCTCCCCCGCCCCCGATCAGGTCGAACACATCAACTGTCACCATCCTCGGTTTCAGCTCCACGGTCTGGCCGGAACGGGCCAGGTCATAGGCGCGCTTGCCGCCGACCTTGAGGGCTGAGAATTGCGGCGGCATCTGTTCTATTTCGCCGACAAAAGCGGGCAGGGCCGCCTTGATGTCCCGGGCGGAGGGTCTTTTGTCGCTGCTCTTTACCACCTCACCTTCGGAATCGTCGGTGGTGCGTTGTTCTCCCCAGCGGATGGTAAAGTCATATTCCTTTTTGGCGTCGACAATGTAGGGAATGGTTTTGGTGGCTTCACCGAGGGCAATCGGCAGAATGCCCGTCGCCAACGGGTCCAGGGTGCCGGCGTGCCCGGTCTTCAAGGGGTGAAAAATCCGTTTGATGGCGCGCACCACATCGGTGGAGGTCATTCCGGGGTCCTTGTCGATAATGATCCAGCCGTCGATTTTATTGCCTTTGCGAGACATCAGTCTTTTGCTTCCAAGTCTTTCGCCACTTTCGGGTTTTTCAAAAGCGTACTGATATGGCCCGATTCATCAAAAGTTTCATCGGCGATAAATTTCAGTTTGGGAAGATATTTCAAATGAACCGAGCGCGAGAGGAAACTGCAGATATAGGGGGCGGCCTGGTTAAGGGCTTTCAGGACCGGGTCCCGGTTTTCACCGCCCAGCGGCAGGACGAACACGGTGGCGTTCCTGAGGTCGGGACTGGTCCTGACCTCGGTCACGGTAATCGAGACGTCCTTGAGGTCCGGGCCGCCAAAGTCTTCGCGCCTGAGGATCTCCGAGAGGGCATGGCGGATGTTTTCGTTGACCCGCAGCAACCGTATGCTCGGTTCGCCTTTGATTTTTTTTCGCATGGTACGTTCCAGGGGATTAAAGAGTTTTCTTTTGCTCTCTGGTCTCGAAAAGTTCAATGATATCGCCGGCCTTGAAGTCGATGTAATTTTCCAGGCTGAGACCGCACTCAGTGCCCGCCTTGACCTCTTTAACCTCATCCTTGAAGCGCCTCAAGGAATCTATCTTGCCGGTGAAAATTACCGTATCGTCACGCAGTAGCCGGGCCTTGGCGTCGGCCTTTGCGACCCCTTCAAGCACCACGCAGCCCGCGGCCTTGCCCTTCTTGCCGGCGGAAAAGACATCCTTGATCTCCACCAGGCTGATAACATTTTCAATGATCGCCGGCGGAAGCTTGCCTTCCATGGCGGTTTTCACGTCGTCCACGACATCATAGATGACCGAATAATACTTGATCGGCACCCCCTCTTTTTCCGCGGTATCGCGCGCCTGTTTGTTGGCGCGGACATTAAAGCCGATGATAAAGCCGTCCGAGGCGCTGGCCAGCGTTACATCGGATTCGGTGATGCCGCCGACCCCGGCATGGACGATATTGGCCTGGATTTCCTCATTGCCGATTTTCTGCAGCGCCAGCGAGATGGCCTCGGCCGAGCCCTGGACATCGGCCTTGATAACGATCGGGAAACTTTCCGCCTGGTCTTCTTTCATGGCCGAAAACATGTCCTCCAGGGATACCACGCTGCGGGCGACGCGCTTGTTTTTCATTTGCTCCTGGCGGTATTCTGAAACCTCACGGGCGCGGGCTTCGTTCTTGACCACGGAAAACACGTCCCCCGCCGAAGGCGCGCCGTTCAGGCCAAAAATTTCCACCGCCATCGAAGGTCCGGCCTCTTTTAGCTTGGCGCCCTTGTCATCCAGCAACGCCCGGACTTTGCCCCATTCAGCGCCGGCGACAACGATATCCCCGGTCTTTAAAGTCCCGCGCTGGATCAAAAGGGTTGCGATCGGTCCGCGGCCCTTATCCAGCCTGGCCTCAATTACGGCGCCTTCGGCGTTGCGATCGGGGTTGGCTTTCAAATCCAGTAATTCGGCCTGGAGCAGTATGGCTTCTTCGAGTTTGTCGAGGCCTTCTTTTTTCTTGGCGGAAACTTCGACATCCAGAGTGTCGCCGGACATTTTTTCGACCACCACTTCGTGTTGCAGCAGCTCATTGCGGACCTTGTCCGGGTTGGCGCCGGGAACATCCATTTTATTAATGGCGACGATCAGCGGAACCTTCGCCGCCTTGGCATGGTTGATCGCCTCAACCGTCTGCGGCATGACACCGTCGTCGGCGGCCACCACCAGCACCACGATATCGGTGACCTTGGCCCCCCGTGAGCGCATTTCGGTAAAGGCCTCATGGCCCGGGGTATCCAGGAAGGTGATTTTCTGGCCGGATTTCAGGATCACCTGGTAGGCGCCGATGTGCTGGGTGATGCCGCCGGCCTCGCCGGAGACCACATCGGTTTTGCGGAGGACATCCAGAAGCGATGTTTTGCCATGGTCGACGTGACCCATGATGGTCACCACCGGGGCTCTCGGCTTGAGCGATTTGGGATCGTCCTTTTCCCCTTCCAGGCCAATCTCCACGTCGGCCTCTGAAACCCGCTTGATGGTGTGGCCAAATTCAGCAACCACCAGTTCGGCGGTGTCCTGGTCCAGGGTCTCGTTAATTGCCGCTGTGACCCCCATGTTAATCAATACCCGGATTACCGCCACCGCTTTTTCCGCCATGCGGTTGGCCAGTTCCTGGACCGTAATATTTTCCGGCACCACCACTTCGCGGGATTTCTTGGCGCTGGTATCCTGGCCCATTGCCGCCCGTTTGTGTTTTTCCTTGGCGCGTTTCAGGGCCGCCAGGGAACGGGGCCTGAGCTCATCACCGCCGTCGAGCGCATTGGCTACCGTCAGCTTGCCGCTGCGCCGCCTTTCCCCGCCAATTTTTTTCAATTTGGCGTGGCGTTTTTTCTCAGTTTCTTTTTTATGCGCGCGGATTTCCTCGTCCCGGATTTTATGGGTGTCCGGCTTGGGGGGGGCCGCGGCTTTCTCCCTTTGAGCCTCATCCAGAGCCTTTTGGGCCTCGGCTTCGGCGGCGGCCTTTTGCTCAGCTTCCTTTTCCGCCTTGAACTTGGCGTCTTCTTCCACCTTGAGACGCGCTTGTTCTTCCTCGCCGCCCTGGGCTTTTTGTTCCTCCTGTTCGCGGTCGTGATCTTCAGCCGCTTTTTCGCGCTGGCGTTTTTCCTCGGCCGCCCGCATGCGGTCTTCCTCGGCCTGGCGGATGGCGTCTTTGAGGGCCTCGACCCGGGCATCCCGTTCCTTGGAGGTCAGTTTTTCATCGCCCTCGGGGGAGCGCTCTTCCGCGGGTTTTTTGGGCTTGAGGGAGAAGTTTTCCTCGACCACCGCTGGGCCGGCGGGGGCTTCAGCGCCCCTTTTCAGGATCCTGCGGCGCTTTCTTTCCACCACCACCGGCTTGGTCCGCCGGGGGGGAAGACCTGGGCGCGGCTTGCCGGGCTCGGGGGGTTTGCCACCGACCGGGCCGGGTTTGTCCGACAATGTCAATTTTCGATCGTCACTCATTCATCCAGGTCCTGTTTATCGCCAGCTCTTGTAATCCGGGCTTTTTTCCGTGCCAACCGTTTAGCTCAGGTTCGGCCCTTTAACAAGGCTGCCCGGTTTTATGCCTTGTCGGCATCCGCCTCTTTTTCCTCAGCCGGAGCTTCCTCTTCCGCTGCTCCTTCTTCTGCTGCTCCTTCTGCCGCTTCTTCCGCTGCTTGTTCCGCCGCTTTCTGCTCCTTGGCGCTGGCCACCGCGGCCAGATCCTCTTTGGTGATCCACCCGGCCTTGAGGCGGGCGTCCAAAACCATGTCACCGGCCTCGGCCTCGGTCAGGTCGCTGTCCTTAAAGGGAGCATCAGCGCCGAAGATCAACTCGTCAGCGGCAAATCCCGCAAAGTCTTCGAGGGTTTTGGTGCCTGCTTCACCCAGAGTGACCAGCATTTCAGGGGTCAGGCCCTTTACCGCCGCCAGGTCGTCGGCGACGCCGAGTTTCTTGCGCTTCTTGTCCGCTTCTTTTTTCCGGCTCTCGAGGGCATCGACAGCACGCTGCTGCAACTCGGACACCAGCCCTTCATCAAATCCTTCAATGGCGACCAGCTCTTCGGCCTCGACAAACGCCACTTCCTCCAGTTCGGAAAAGCCCTCCACCACCAGAAGCTGGGCCAGGGTTTCATCCACATCCAGGGTTTTGGCGAACATTTTGCTGCGGGTCTTGAACTCTTCCTGGCGCCGTTCAGATTCTTCCGCTTCGGTCAGGATGTCGATCACCCAGCCGGTCAGTTTCGAAGCCAGCCTGACGTTCTGCCCGCGGCGTCCAATGGCCAGCGAAAGCTGGTCGTCCGGGACCACCACTTCAATACGGCGTTCGTCTTCATCCAGAACCACCTTGACCACCTGGGCCGGGGCCAGGCCGTTTACAATCAGAGCGGCGGGATCCTGGGTAAAGGCAATAATGTCAATTTTCTCGCCCTGGAGCTCGCTCACCACCGCCTGAACGCGGCTGCCGCGCATGCCGACACAGGCACCAACCGGGTCGATCCCGCTATCGTTGGAAATGACCGCGATCTTGGCCCGGCTTCCGGGATCACGGGCAACCGCCTTGATCTCGATCACGCCGTCATAAATCTCCGGAACTTCCTGGGCGAACAGCTGCGCCATGAACTCGGGCACGGTCCGCGAAAGAAAAATCTGCGGTCCCCGGTTTTCCTTCCGGACATCCATGATATAGGCGCGGATGCGCTCGTTGTTGCGCATGTGTTCCCTCGGGATCACATGGTCGCGCGGGATAATCGCCTCGGCCCGGCCCAGATCGACAATGACGTTGCCGTATTCAATCCGCTTGACCACACCGGTGATAATTTCACCAACCCGGTCCTTGAACTCTTCGTACTGGCGCTCGCGCTCGGCGCTCCGCACCTTTTGCACAATCACCTGCTTGGCGGTCTGGGCGGAAATGCGGCTGTAATCAATGGGCGGCAGGGGCTCGGCGATAAATTCTCCCACCTCAGCCTCCGGCTTGTCCTTGCGCACTTCGTCGAGCGAGATTTCGGTGCTGACGTTTTCGACCTCTTTCACAACCTCACGGATGCGGAACAGCCGCAAGTCGCCATTTTCGCGATCGATCTGGGCGCGGATGTTGTTTTCCATGCCGTAACGGGCCTTGGCCGCCTTTTGAATGGCTTCCTCCATGGCCTCGATCACGATTTCCTTGTCGATTGCCTTTTCCCTGGCGACCGCTTCCGCGATCTGCAGGATTTCCAGTTTGTTAGCTCCAACTGCCAGCGCCATGATCGTACTCCTTAGGTAAGTTTGCGACACTGTTAATGTTAAGTTGCTTGCCCTTTCAGGGAAGCTGTGGCCAGCTCGTCGGTCAGGATAAGCTTGGCCTTTTCGATATTTTCAAATTCCACTTCTTTTTCACCGTCCTTGGTCAAAATTCTTATTTTGCCCTTCTCTTCTCCGGCCAGCTTGCCCCGGAACCGCTTCTGGCCTTCAACCGGGGTTTTGGTTTCCAGCTTGGCTTCAAGGCCGGCAAAGTCCCGGAAATCCTTCAGCCGCGTCAGCGGCCGGTCGATCCCGGGCGAGGAAACCTCCAGAACATATCCTCCGGTCATCGGGTCTTCGACCTCCAGGATCGCCGAAAGCTCCCGGCTCAGCCTGGCGCAGTCATCCACCGTTATGGTCCGGTCCGGGCGTTCCGCCATGACCTGGATGGCGGGCCGGCCGGTCCCTGTGATGCACAGGCGCACCAAATTAAAACCCAGCCCCTCAATGGCGGGCTCCAAAAGGTTTGCCAATCTTTTCTCAAGCGCCGATGGCATCAGCGAACCTCCGCCGGGTTTGTTTCACGCCGGTCATTCGGGCAATCAAAAAAAGCGGGCCCAAGCCCACTTCCCGCCGAATTGAATGTCGTGAAGATGCTTTCTCATAATATAAGTCGGGAAATTTTGCAATCAAGAAATGAAAAAAATGCTCCCGCGCCTGGGGTTATCAGGTTCGGACGAAAGTCAGGTAAGCGCATTTGGCGTCTGATTTTTTGGCCTTTGCGGCATAGCGGGTCTGATACCAGCCGGCGGGCGGGATACGCCAGTCCGCCGCCCGCCCCGCGGTCCATTTAAAATCGGTGCGGGGCTGCATCTGGACCATGGTCCAGGCCATGTAAACGGGGTGGTCGGTGCCGATCCTGAGCTCAGCGCCCCTTTTCATGACCCGGGCGAGGGCATCCAGGTTCGCCTGCGAGACAAACCGCCGTTTAGCGTGACGGGCCTTGGGCCAGGGGTCGGGGTGGAGCAGAAAAACCCGGCCGATGCTGTCATGTTTCAGGGCCTCAAGGACATGCCGGGCGTCATCAGGATAGATGCGGACATTATGCAAACCTTGTTCGTGAATTTTTGTCACCAGACCGGCAATGCCGTTGATAAACGGCTCGCACCCGATGAGCCCTGCCCGGGGGTGCGCTTGTGCCTGAAGCGCAAGGTGTTCGCCCTTGCCAAAACCAATTTCCAGCCACACCCGGGTAGGGGTAAAGTCAAACAGGGTCCGGGGGTCCAGGCTGCCCGGGTCAAGGTTTTCCACCGAGAAGGAAACGCCCGGTAAAACTTCCTTCAGCAATCGTTCCTGGCGGGCGGAAAGTTTCTGGCCCTTGCGGCGGCCATAAAATTTTTCCCGGTATTCTCTGGCGCTCATCGAATGATTCTATCGGATCGAAGAATGCCCTAGAACTGCGCTTTCAGGGTGTCCACCAGATCGGTCTTTTCCCAACTGAAAGAACCGTCCTCCCTGGGCTGGCGGCCGAAGTGACCGTAAGCGGCGGTTTGGGCGTAAATAGGCCGGTTGAGCCCCAGGCGTTCGCGGATTGCTCTTGGGCCCAAGTCTATCATTTCCACGAAAAGTTTGGCGAGTTTTTCTTCATCCACCTGGCCGGTGTTGAAAAGGTTGACGTCTACGCTCAATGGTTTCGAGACCCCAATGGCATAGGATAACTGGATCAGGCAGTTTTCCGACATCCCGGCGGCAACGACATTTTTCGCCAGATAGCGGGCCATATAGGCGGCCGAGCGGTCAACCTTGGTCGGATCCTTGCCGGAAAATGCCCCGCCCCCATGGGGCGCCGCGCCGCCGTAGGTGTCGACAATAATTTTCCTTCCGGTAAGGCCGGTGTCGCCATCCGGACCGCCGACCACAAACTGCCCGGTCGGGTTGACGTAAAATTCCTCTTCCGGGCACATCCACCCTTCGGGAAGAACCTCCTGAACATGGCCGCGGATATATTCGCGCAACTCCGATCCGGTAAAATCCGGTTTGTGCTGGGTTGAAACCACAATCGAAGTGGCGCGCACCGGCTTGCCGTCTTTATACTGCAAGCTGACCTGGCTTTTGGAATCGGGCTCCAGCCCCGGCGCCTTGCCGGAATGCCGGTCCCGGGCCATGGATCTGAGAATTTCATGGGCATACTGGATCGGGGCCGGCATCAGGCCATCGGTTTCAGTGCAGGCATAACCGAACATAATCCCCTGGTCGCCGGCGCCTTCGTCCTTGTTGTGTGAAGCATCCACGCCGATCGCGATGTCTTCGGATTGAGGATGCACATAAGAGGTGAACTCGGCGTCCTTCCAATGAAAGCCCGGTTGCTCATAGCCAATGTCGCGGACCGCCTGGCGGGCGACTTTTTCCAGGACATCAGCGGTAATGCTTTGCGGCCCGCGGACCTCGCCGGCGATAATAATACGGTTGGTTGTAACCATGGTTTCCACGGCCACGCGGGAATGGGGATCTTCCTCCATATACTTGTCGAGAATGCTGTCTGAAATCCTGTCGGCCACCTTGTCCGGATGCCCCTCGGACACGGATTCACTGGTAAAAAGATAGTTTTTGATCGACACGGTTTTCTCCTGCAATCTTTACCGGCTTTAAATTGAATTTTTCAGGTGATGCAACCTCAAGCACGGACGTATACCAGCAAGCTCCGGGACTATTCAAGCAAAAGAGATTAAATTTTACAGCTCTTGCCAGACAAGTAAAAGGCCGGGGAAAACCGGCCTTTTAAAAAGTTGAAATTTTTGCCCTTACTTCCCGGACTGGGCCACCGCCTTCACCAATTCAAAGGTTTTCTTTCTCACTTTGGGATCGGAGATTTTGTAATAGGCGCGAACCAGCTCAAGCGTTTCCCGCTTTGCCAGCTGATCCTGCTCAAAGGTCTCGGGATTTGTATCGCTTAAACCCCGGGCCCGTCTGACCGTCTCCGCCTGCATGTCCTCAAAAAAATAGCCGACCGGGACATCCAAAATATGCGATAATTTATAAAGGCGGCTGGAGCCAATACGGTTGGCCCCTCTTTCATATTTTTGAATTTGCTGAAAAGTAAGGCCAAGGGCATTTCCCAATTTTTCCTGGCTCATTCCAAGGAGGGTGCGGCGCATTCTGACGCGTGAGCCGACATGAATATCAATCGGATCTGGTGTGGACATAATTTTATTAACCCGGCTTGTTGGTGTTGTTCTCTTGGCTTCTTCCTTTAGGGGGTATCCTGATAACCTTCAAGACTATAATTTCAATATATTTCAGATTTTATATTTTAATATTAAAAATAATAAATTTTTGAATTTTTATTTCAAATTTAACGGTAATCTTGTTTTGGATCGCTTTTAATAATTATCCCGATTGTCAAAAAAGCAAACACCATAACCAAGAAAATTATACTACCGTAAACCGAGTAAAGCGTCTTTTGCACAAGCGGGCGGGGCAAGGCCACATCCAAAAAACCAGTTTGTCCCAAACCCAGTTTGCCGGTCACCCGTCCGAGCGGATCCACCACCCCTGAAATACCACCTCCGGCCACCCGAACAACCGGAATACCCTCCTCCACCGCCCGCATCCGGGCCATTTCAAAATGCTGGTATGGACCCGGGGTCACGCCGAACCAGGCATCATTGGTCAGGTTGAGAAACCAGGCCGGATTTTCGTTCGGGGCAACCACATTGCCGGGGAAAATAATCTCGTAACACACCAGCGGACTGAACCGGGGCAAGCCCGGCAGTTTCATGGTTTTCAAACCCGCCCCGCGGGAAAAATCGCTGGAGCCCACGACCAGGGCGTTTAAACCCATTCGGCCGAGATATTCCCGAAATGGAATATATTCGCCAAACGGAACCAGGTGGACTTTGTCATAAATATCCAGCACCTCACCGCCTGGGGCCAAGGCATAAACGCTGTTGAAGACCTTGTCCTCTTCCTCACCCCCATAGCGGTTGGCCCCGGAAATCAATGTAACCTCGTCCCCCAACGCTTCAGCCAGATAGCCGCGAACCACCGGATCGCCAACATCAAAGGGAATAGCGGTTTCCGGCCAAACAAGATACCGGACCGGCGTTCCCTCCGCGGTAAGCGGGGTGCTCAGCATAATATGCCGGTCAAGATTCCTGCGCAGCAGGGCGGGGTCCCATTTTTCCCTCTGTGGGATGTTGGCCTGAACCAGACGAAGGGTTATCCCTTCATGATATTCGGTGGTCACCGCACCAAGCCGGGCCCAGCCAAGCAAGGCAACCGCCGCCAGCATCAGGACGCCCATCAGGGTCATCCCGAACCGGTCATAGCGGGGGACGGCTTTGTCAAAAAGGGCGACAAACAACCCGGCCGCAAGCAGCGTCAGGGCTCCCAGACCATAGCTGCCGACCAGCGCCGTCATCTGGATCATTTCCTCATAAGGCCACCAGATGGATGAGGTAGTGTTCCAGGGAAAGCCCAATTCTCCCGATCCCCGCAGCCATTCAAAAAAAGAATAAATCCCGGCAAAAATCAGCGCCCGGGGGGCCCATTTTGACCCCCAGAAATTCCTCGAGATCATGAACGCCAGGGCGGGAAACAGGCTCATGTACATGACCAGTAAAACCACCGCGATCGGAGCGGTCCAATGGGGCACGTTCGATTGCGCCAGAAAAGATTCCCCGACCCAGTAAAGGCTCATGCCAAAATAACCAGCCCCGAAGGCAAAACCGAGGGCAAAAGCCCGCCATCCTCTCTTGGCCCGGCTCAGCAGTATCAGCACCAGGGGGAGACTGACCATAAACAACAGCGTAAACGGGTAGGGCGGCAGTGAAAAAGCGGCCAGGGCGCCCAAGAAAGCAGTCAGCGCCAGCGCCGATTTTCCGGTTTGCGCCTTAACGAAATCGCCCGTTCTACCTAACACCCCCAGCATGCTTGACCTTTATACCCCTTTAATCTTGTTCACTGGTTTCCGGTTTCCGGGGCAGGTGTATCCTGACCCTTTTGACGGCTCTGGGGCTGGCGTCGAGTATTTCAAACCGGTAGCCGAGCGGATGCTCTATCACTTCCCCGATTTCCGGGACCCTTCCCTCGAGCGCAAAAATCAAACCACCCACAGTATCAATGTTTTCATCCCATTCATCACTCAAAAGGTCGCTCTTCAGCGTTTTTTCCAGTTCTTCAACCGAAAGCCTGGCATCGGCCTCATAAATTCCGCCGCCGATGAAGGTCAGCCGGGTTTCATTATCCTTATCATATTCATCTTCAATCTCGCCGACGATCTGTTCCACCAGGTCTTCAATCGTCACCAGGCCATCGGTTCCGCCATATTCGTCCGCCACCAGGGCCATGTGAATGCGCTGTGATTTCATCCGCTTCAAAAGATCAATCAGGCGCATCGACGGGGGAACGACGATCACTTCCCGAAGGATATCTTCAATCGTGGGCTTTTTTCCTTTGCCGCCAGCCGCCAGGACGCCCAGGGCATCCTTGACGTGAACCATGCCGGCAATATCATCAAGGGTTTTCTTGTATATGGGAAGACGTGAATGACCCGCCTGGCGCAGGGTTTTGACCAGATCCTTGAACGGGGTCGAAATTTCAACCGCGACAATATCGGCTCTCGGGACCATGATGTCGTCAGCCCGAAGCTCATTGTATTTCAGGACGTTAAGCAGCATTTCACGTTCTTCGTCGCCCAGTCCTTGTTCCTTTGAAGTGTCTTCATGCTCCTCAATAACCTCTTCCAGGCTTTCCCTTAAGGTATGATCTCCATTGCCCCCAAAGCCGAGCTTTTTCAGGAACAACCGCAGCCGGGAGGGGCTTTTTTCACTGTGCGGAGCCGGTTTATTTTCTATCCTGGGGGTGTTCATGACCTACAACCTTCGCGCTTCCGGGGCGGCGTATGGATCGGCAATTCCAAAGCCGGACAGAGTTTCTATTTCCAGCTTTTCCATTTCCCTGGTTCCGGGTTCATCCTGATGGGAATACCCGGCCAGATGCAAAACGCCATGGACCAGCAGGTGAACGGTGTGTTCGTGCAGGGACTTGCCTTGAGTTTTTGCCTCCTCCGCCACGACCCCGAAAGCCAGCACGATATCCCCCAGCAATACCTCCTGCTCCCCGGCCGCAAGTCCGTTATCATCCGCGGGAAATGACAGGACATTGGTTGGGGTGTTTTTTTCCCGGTATTTGGCGTTAAGGCCCTGGACGAATAGATTGCCGGCAAAACAAACGCTGACCTCAACCGGCCTGACGGGAATGCCGGCCTCAAAATGGCGCCAGCTGGCCGGGCGGGCCAGAACCTCGCTCACCACTTCAGCGGCAAGGGCCTCCAGGCGGGGCAAGGCTTCGGTCCAGGCCGGGTCCTTGATGTTCACCTCAACAGCCAATTTTAATTCAGGTTCGGGGTTCGGGTCATCGGCCATGTTATTTTGCCCTGCCCCTGGGGTTTTTGCCCTTTTCTCCGGCGTCATAGGCATTGACGATACGGCGCACCAGGGGATTGCGGATGACATCCTTGTCGGTAAATTTGATGACTGAAACCCCCTCAACCCCGTCCAGGACATCGATGGCGTGCTGCAGACCGGATTCGGCTCCAGGGGGAAGATCCACCTGGCTGGGATCGCCGGTGACCGCCATGGTGCTGGCTTCCCCCAGCCGGGTCAGAAACATTTTCATCTGGCCCGGGGTGGTGTTCTGGGCTTCATCCAGAATCACGAACGAGTGCGATAACGTCCGCCCGCGCATAAAGGCCACCGGAGCAATTTCAATCTCGCCAATCTCGATGCACCTGGCGACCTGTTCGGCGGGCAGGGTATCATGCAGGGCGTCGTAAAGCGGACGCAGGTAAGGATCGACCTTTTCCTTCAGATCGCCGGGCAGATAGCCAAGGCTTTCCCCGGCCTCCACCGCCGGCCGGGACAGAATGATGCGTTCCACCTCCCCGGCGATCAGTTTGGAGACCGCCACGGCCACCGCGAGGTAGGTTTTGCCGGTCCCCGCCGGGCCGGCGGCGAACACCAGGTCTTTGCTGGCCAGTTCCCGGATATAGCGGTTCTGGGTCGCCGTCCTGGGAGTGATAACCCGTTTGCGGGTATGGATTTTCAACATCCCGGAAGGTTCGGCTTTCTGGTCCCCTTTGGTCATTTTTCCAGTGTCCTGTTTTTCCGCACCGGTGGCAAGCAGGTCCTGGTCCTTTTCCTGGACCAGCCTCAGGGCGCCGTCAACATCACCGATGGAGACGGCATTCCCCGCCTTCAGGGTGTGGTAAAGGTACAGGAGAACATCTCTCGCTTCCCGGCAGGCGGTTTCTTCGCCCTCCAGGACAATTTTATTGCCGCGGCTGGCAAGAACCACGCCCAGCGCCTGTTCTATCCGCGCCAGGTGTTCATCGTGCTGGCCAAAAAGGCTGGCGAGAAGCAAATTGTCCTCAAACGACAAAACAATTTTTTCCTTGGCCGGTATCTGTTTGGATTTGGTTTTGAGGGTCATCTGGTTTGTAAATTATGCCGCGCTTTGCGCCCTGGCGGGAAGCGTCAGCTTTCCCTTTAAACTATTGGGTCCGGCGGCCAAAATTTCAACTTCTTTTAGAGACCCGAGGCAGTTTTTTGCATCTTCGGTAACGACATGCACCGCCTGCATATAGGGGTTGCGGCCAACAATCTGGCCCTTGTGTTTGCCGTGACGCTCGAACAGGACTGTCATCTTTTTGCCGACACTGGCCTGGTTAAAAGCCTGCTTTTGGGCGTTTAAAATCTGCTGCAGGGCGGCCAGCCGGTCCGCTTTCACGGCCTCCGGGATCTGCCCCGGGGCATTGGCCGCAGGGGTTCCGGGCCGCGGGCTGTATTTGAAGGAATAGGCCTGGGCGTAGTTGATCTCCCTTACCAGCTCGAGGGTTTTTTCAAAGTCTTCTTCCCGCTCCCCCGGAAAGCCAACGATAAAGTCGCTGGAAAGGGCAATATCGGGCCGGCTTTTTCTGATTTTTTCCACCAGTTTCAGGTAATCACCCGCGCTGTGGCCCCGGTTCATGGTCTTCAGGATCCGATCCGAGCCGGATTGCACCGGCAGATGCAAGTGCGGCATCAGGGCCTCAATTTCACCGTGGGCGGCGATCAGGTCGTCTTCCATGTCGCGCGGATGCGAGGTGGTATAGCGGATGCGCGCCAATCCCTTTATTCCCGCCAGCCGCCTGATCAGGCCGCCCAGGCCAAGCTCGTTGCGGTCTTTGTCCAGGCCATGAAAGGCATTGACGTTTTGTCCGAGCAGCGTGATCTCGCGCGCTCCCCTGGCCGCCAGCCCCCGGGCCTCGAGCGCGATTTCCTCAATGGTGCGCGAAAACTCGCCCCCCCGGGTGTAAGGCACCACGCAAAAGGTGCAAAACTTGTCACACCCTTCCTGAATGGTCAGGAACGCCGAAGGGCCTGGTGCGGGCGCCTTTTTCGCCAGATGGTTAAATTTTTCCTCGACCGGAAATTCGGTATCGACGATGGCGGCCGGCCGGTTGGATTTTTTTGCCTTTGCGACGCTTTCCAGCAATTCCGGCAGACGGTGATAGGTCTGGGGGCCGAACACCAGTTCGACCACCGGCGCGCGGCGGATAATCTCCTCCCCTTCGGCCTGGGCGACACATCCGGCGACAGCGATGGTCATGTCGCGCCCGGCGGCTTTTCCCTTTTCCTTCAGGGCGCGGAGGCGGCCAATGTCGGAATATACCTTTTCGGAGGCCTTTTCCCGGATATGGCAGGTGTTCAGAATGACCAGATCGGCCTCGTCCGGGGTCTCCGCCAGGCGATAGCCAATCTCCGCCAGCAAACCGGCCATACGGCTGGAATCATAAACATTCATCTGGCAGCCGTAGCTTTTGATATGGACCTTCCGTGTCATTGCACCATTTTTCCAGGGCGCCATTTTTCCAGGGCGCCCCTTTCCAAGCCAAAGCCTCCTAGCTTTTTCCGATGCGGGTGGTTTACCCGGTTTTTCAGTATATTCAAGATTTCTTTTTCCGCGACAGCAGGACCCCGTAAAGCTCCATGCGGTGATCAACCAGCTTAAAACCCATTTTTTTGGCGATTTCCTTCTGGAGCTTTTCAATTTCATCACTTTGAAATTCAAGCACTTCACCGGAATCCACGTCAATCAGGTGGTCATGATGGTCCTCCGACAAGAGTTCGTACCTGGCGCGGCCGTCACGGAAATCGTGGCGTTCCAGGATACCGGCTTCCTCAAACAGGCGAACGGTCCGGTAAACGGTGGCGATGCTGATGCCGGGATCGATTGCGGTTGAGCGTTGGTAAACCTTCTCTACATCCGGATGATCGGTCGCCCCCGACAGAACCCGGGCAATGACACGGCGCTGGTCGGTCATGCGCATGCCCCTGTCGAGGCAAAGCTGCTCAATATCGCTAATGGCCACGCCCGGCTGGTGTTTATCCATTTTTTTCCCTGCTCCGTTATCAGAGTTTAAAATTGCGGTTAGTTTGCAATAGCACTTTTCCACCGACTAGCACAAACTACCCCGGCGCCAAAGGCAAAAAGGGCCGCGATTAAACTCGCGGCCCTTTTTATCGGGGGGGTATCTCTAATTTATTTGTTCCTGCCAAGGCCGATGGATTTGGCCAATTGCTGCCTTTTCAGGGCATAATTAGGAGCCACCAGGGGATAATCAGGCGGCAGGCCCCAACGCTTTTTGTAGTCTTCGGGGCTAAGTTGATATTTCGTCCTCAGGTACCTTTTCAGCATCTTCAGGCGCTTGCCGTCTTCAAGGCAGACAATGTAATCAGGCTTGATCGAGTCCTTTATCGGCACTGCCGGCTGCACGCTCGGGGTCAGGGAAGCGTTTGAACCATTCAACTGTTCCATGGTCTTGTACACCTGGCGGATCAGGCCCGGGATGTCCTTGACATCAACAGTATTGTTGGACAGGTGGTTGGCGACCACTTTGGCGGTCAGCTCCAGCAGATCAATATTTTTTTCCTTGCGGGGCATTTTCAGATTGTTTTCACTCATGTCCGGCTCACCTCCGGGCCCTTTGGGTGACTGGCGTCAAGGACCCCTGTTAAATCCCTTTACTTTAAAATTAGGGCGAAATTTAAATAAACTCTAATATTCGCAAGTTAAATATAGCTCTAAAATAGTATATATTTGGTTAACAGGGAGTGATTTTCATGACCAGGGTCATTTTGTTTACCGCTTTGGCTGTGAGAGTGGCCCTTGCTTGCGCCACACCGGCAAACTCCAGGCTTTCATAAAGGCTTATCGCGGGCCGGTTTATGATCCGGCTGAAAACCGGGAAGGACTTTGCGGCGTGGCGTCCGGCGGCCGCAGGTACAGGGGAGTTGCGGTATCCTCATAAGCACTTTCGGGATAAAGGAGCGCGCTCCGGATCAGGTCTTCAGCCCGCGGCCAGGTATCAATTTTTGCAAAACCCTCCGCTTCCGGTATTTGGTCCATCCGTGGGCCGGCGATTATCCCTTTCCCGGCCCCGGTCCAGGCATAAAAATCCTCCAGGCTGACAATTTCCGGCCCTTTTAGGGTTTTCGGCACAAGCGATGTCTTTTCCGGCTTGGTGAACATTTCCGCAGACACGCCGGCCCGGCCGGCCGGAATTGCCACGACCAGCGGCAGGGACTTGGGCCAGGACCCCTCAAGGGAAACGCTTCCGGCCAGTGCTTCAAACGAACTTAGCCCCAAAACCCGGGCGCCGGTCGCCAGCGCCAGCGACCGGGCAAAAGCAATCCCGATCCGGACCCCGGCGAAGGTGCCGGGGCCTCTGGTCACAACTATCCGGGTGATCGCTTGCGGCTTAACCCCGGTCTGCTGTAAAACTTCGTCCACCATCGGCACCAGGGTTTCAGCCTGGCCGCGGCTTTGCACCACATGCCGGGCTGAGGCCAGTTCCCCCGACAGTGAAGCCAGGGCCACCGAGCAGGCATTAAAAGCCGTATCCAGCGCCAGCAGCATTCAAATCCTTTTCAGATTATTTCCGCGACGGTCTCAAACGCGGGACGCGGGGAGCGCGGGAATAGCAGTTCATTGGTCCCAACCCCGAGCGCGCAGATGAAATTGGCCCGGTATTGGCCGTCCGGGAAAAATTCTTTATTGACCCCAGCCTGGTCAAAGCCCGACATCGGGCCGCAATCCAGCCCCAGCGCACGCGCGGCGATCATCAGGTAAGCCCCTTGCAAGGTGCTGTTTCGAAACGCGGTTTCAAAAGCCAAATCCTGATCATTTGCAAACCATTCCCGGGCTTCCGGATTGTGGGGGAAAAATTCCGGGATGCGGTCAAAAAATTTGCTATCATAGGCAATGATCGCCACCACCGGGGCGGTCAGGACCTTTTCAACGTTAAACTCATCAATGTGGGGTTTCAGGCGGGCCTTGGCCTCGGCGGATTTGACAAACACCAGGCGCATCGGCCAGCAATTGGCGCTGGTCGCCCCCCATTTCATCAGCTCGACAATCTCTTTCAGGGTTTGATCGGAAACATCCTCATTGGCCCAGCGGCTGTGGGACCGGGCTTCCCTGAAAATCAAATCCTTGGCCCGGTTATCCAGGGGTTTTTTCATCCTCTTGATTCTTTTTTCAGATTTGGCGGACTTCCTGAACATCGGGGATGTAGTACTTCAAGAGGTTCTCGATCCCGCTTTTCAGGGTGTAAATGGAAGAGGGACAGCCGGAACACGCGCCCTGCATAACAAGATAGACAATGCCGTCCTCAAATTTGGAAAAAATCACATCACCGCCATCCTTGGCTACCGCGGGACGGACTTTTTCATCCAGTATGGTGCGGATTTGCTGGACAATTTCATTATCCTCTTCGCTGTCTTTCTTTGGTTCCGGCTCCTTAACCGCCGTCTCCAGAATGGCCGGCTTGCCGGAGGTAAAATGATCCATCAGCACGCCCAGAATGGCGGGCTTGGCCTCTTTCCAGTCATTTCCCTTGATGGTGACCGAAATAAACGAAGGCGCCAGCAATACCCCGGTGACCTCCTTCAGGGCGAACAGCGCCTGGGCGAGGGGGGAGGCTTCCGCTTTGCCGGAATCTGTAAAATGCACCGTGCCCTTTTCAATCACCGGGCGGTCCGGGATAAATTTCAGGGATCTGGGATTTGGGGTCTGTTCGGTTTCTATAAACATTCTGTTCTCTTTTAAGCCATTTCGTCAATTTGTTCAATGGTCATGCCGCCGGGGACAATCACCACCGGGCATTTCAGGGACCCGCACAGGGGGCCGGAAAAGTAATCGACCAGCGGGCCCGGTTCCCCTTCGGGATGGGCGCCGAGAAACAAAGCGAACAAATCGCGGGTCTTTTCCATGTATTTTTGCAGTTCCTCTTTCGGATTGCCCTCCCGGATAACTATTTCCGGCTCAATCCCGTATTCCTCTTCGACAAAAGCGGCAACTGTTTGCAGCAGATCCCGGGCCTCTTTTTTGGATTCCAGCTGCATGCGGTCCTGAACCGCCACCCAGTGCTGGAACTCGCCCGGCGCCACCACATGGAAGATAACCAGCGACCCGCCGTTTACGTGTGAGGCCCGGGCGGCGGCGAACTTCATCGAGACCTGGGCTTCGGGTGACGAGTCCATCACCACCACAAAGCGCCGCTTGCGGGCCTTTAGCGGGTGCCGCCCCCGGCCTTTTTTGGATTTTTTCCCTGCCATAATGGAAAACTTGGCAACTGCGGCGCCAAAGCGCAAGAGGAGAAACGAAAATTTCAGATAAAAGTGATAGAAATATTAGTAACCACCGCCCCCGTCAGACTTGATTTTAATCCGTTCAGTGACGCCGCTTTCTCCCGGAAAGTTGGTAAACATGGCGCGGACCAGAACCGGCATAATTTTTGTCAGGTTCTTTTCCCGCCCAACGCTTTTCACCAGACCCTCGAACAAAACCCCGCCGCCGTTCCGCTCAATCACCATCTCCAGGGCGCGCTCGTAGACAGTGTATGCAGTCCGGTAAGAAGAATACCCCAACCCATAGCCATAACCATAACCAAAGCCATGACCGCGGTAACCAAGGGAGCCGTAATAAGAGTAATTATAATGGGGGTAATAATAATAGGGAAGGCCGCCATAATAGTGTCCGCCATGGTAATAAAACCCGCCAAAGAAGGGGCCGGGATAGGCTGTCCGCCGGGTTCTTGCAATCGGCGGGGAAACAGCGTAATCAATTTTTACAATAATCTCAGGGGTTTCGGTCCCGGCCGGGGTATAGCCTTCCATTCTCAAATGCTCGCTTATTAATGCCGCATAGCTTTTCAGCTCAAGACTGCCTTTTTTGTCCTCGTTTTTGGCGATGATAATAAAGGTTTCCCCGCGCGCCCCGGTCAGCTCATGAAAACGGGTGACGTCGGCGCGGTAGGTGGTGGCGCAGGCCCCGAGCAACAGAATTCCCAGAACCAGAAGTCCAAAAGATTTGATTTTGCCTGACATCATATTTCTACCTTGACTCAAATTATAAAACATCGCAGGTGAATACACAATGAACGGGGGGCTTAAGAAGTGAGGCCGATGATCCGGTGGACCTCTTTCAGGATCGGCGCGGCCAGGTCATTGGCCCGCTCGGCGCCCGCCGCCAGGATGCCGTCAATATAGGCCGGATCGCCTTTCAGGCGTGACATTTCCGCTGTAATTGGGGCCAGTTTCTCCACCGCAAGTTCGCTCAGGGCGGCCTTGAATTCGGCAAACCCCTTGCCGCTAAATTCCTGGCACACGCGCTTTAGCGGGAGATCCGCAAGGGCGCTGTAAATGGTTACCAGATTGAGCGCTTCAGGCCGGTCTTTAAGGGCCTCCAGGTTGTCCGGGATCGGGTCGGCGTCGGTCCGCGCCTTGCGGATTTTTTTGGCGATGGCGCCGGCATCGTCGGTCAGGTTGATGCGCGAGTAATCGGAAGGATCGGATTTGCTCATTTTCTGCCTGCCGTCCCTGAGCGACATAATCCTGGCCCCTTCCTCGAGAATCGCCGGTTCAACGATTGGAAAAAAGTCGACCCCGAAGTCATTGTTGAATTTCTGGGCGATGTCGCGGGTCAGCTCGAGGTGCTGTTTCTGGTCCTGGCCGACCGGGACCCGGGTCGCCTTGTACAAGAGGATGTCGGCGGCCATCAGGGTCGGGTAGATATAGAGGCCGACGCTGGCCCGTTCCTTGTGCTTGCCGGCCTTGTCCTTGAACTGGGTCATGCGGTTGAGCCAGCCGAGGCGCGCCACACAGTTGAATATCCAGGCCAGCTCGGCGTGCGCCGGAACCTGGCTTTGGCTGAACAGGATGCTTGCCTCCGGGTCGATCCCGGAGGCGATATAGGCCGCCGCGGCATCCCGGACATTGTCCCTTAAGGTCTCCGGGTCCTGAAAGGTGGTGATCGCGTGCAGGTCGACAACGCAGTAAATGCAGTCATAATCCGCCTGCATGCGAGCCCAGTTCCGGAACGCGCCCAGGTAATTTCCCAGGTGCATGTTGCCGGTCGGCTGGGCCCCGGAAAAAACCCGCTCACGGGCCTTCATTTTCTTGCTCTGGTCGTTTGCCATACCCTGATACCCCTATTATTGCCGCTGCTTCGACGCAAGGGGAAAATGCTCTATCCGCTGGGCCCTTTTCCTGAAAACAGCTGGCGGGCCTCGGCGATGCTGAGCGCCCCGGTCAGGCGCGCCGCGCCGCCGTAGACCAAAAGCCCTATGAGAACCAGAGCGAGGAGCGCCGCCGCCCCCTCGAAGGTCCCCCTCGCGAAGGAGGGGGCCAGAAGTCTGGATGCAGCCCACAGCACCGCCCCCATCAGCAGGCTTGAGCCAATAATTTTCAGCACCCTTCGTTTAAGCCTTTTATCGACCCTGAAATAACCCCGCCGGGCCAGGTAGAGATACAGCAGCGTGACGTTGACCCAGGAGGCGATGGCGGTCGCCAATGCCAGGCCGACATGGGCCAGGAACTGCATCAGCACGATGTTCAGGACGAAATTGACCCCGATGCTGATCAGGCCGAACTTGACCGGCGTTCGGGTGTCTTTCCGGGAATAGTAGGCCGGGACCAGAACCTTGACCAGGACGTAGGCCGGAAGACCAATAACATAGGCCATCAATGCCTTTGAAGTCGCAAGGGTATCAGAGGCAACGAATTCCCCGCGCTGGAAAAGAACCGCAATCATTTCAAAAGAAATTATAAAAAGGGCAAATGCGGCGGGAATAGTCAAAAAAAGCGCCGCCTCCATTGCCCGGTTTTGCTCAAAAATTGCCTGCTTTTTGTTTCCCGCGCCGAGCGAACGGCTCAAGGCCGGCAGCAGCACCGTCCCGACCGCCACCCCGATGACCCCGATCGGCAGCTGGTTCAGCCGGTCGGCATAGTAGAGAAAGGAAAGCGATCCCTGCGGCAAAAACGAGCTTAACACCACATCCACTATCAGGTTGATCTGCATGACCCCGGCGCCAAACGCCACCGGCGCCATGACCCGGCCCAGCTCCCTGACCCTGGGGGTCAGTTTGGGCCACAGCAGCTTTGGCCGGAACCCGGCCCTGGACAAGCCCCACAGCATCCACACCAGCTGGATAATCCCGGCCAGCGTCACCGCCCGGGCCAGCGCATGGCCGGTTAAAATGGCGTTGTCATGGAAAAAAATCATCGCGGTGATCAGGGTCAGGTTCATCAAAATCGGCGCCGCGGCGCCGGCCGCGAACCGGCCCAGCCCGTTCAGGACGCCCCCCAGCAGGGCGACGATCGAGATCAGCATCAGGTAGGGGAAGGTCATGCGGGAAAATTCAATCGCCAGATCAAATTTGTCCGGCTCTTCCATAAAACCCGGGGCCAGCAAGATCATCACCCACGGCATGGCGACCTGCATGACCACCGTGAACGCCAGCAAAATGCTGATCAGCACGCTTAGGGATTCCTCGGCGAAACGCTCCGCCAACTTTCTTTTTTCGGCGTCCTTGCCGCTCCCCAGCAGGCCGCAAAAAATGGGGACGAAGGCCGCGCTGAAGGCCCCTTCGGCAAACAGGCGGCGGAAAAAATTGGGCAGCTTGAAGGCGACAAAGAAAACGTCTGAAACCAGCCCGGCGCCAAGGAATTTGGCGATCAGGATATCGCGGGCAAAGCCCAGAAAGCGGCTGATCAGGGTAAGCCCGCTGAAAGTGGATATCGATTTTATTAATGACATTCAGACGTCCCTTACACGCTTCCTACGGTTTTTTCCCGGTGATGGCTTGGCGCAGGGCCGTCTCCATTTCATCCAGCTTTTTCGGGTCCAGTATTTTTTTTCCGTCCCGGTCCTGAAGATAAAATACATCCACCGCCCGGTCGCCGAAGGTGGCAACATGGGCATTGAAAATGGCACAACCATGGCGGACCAGGACCTGGGCCAATTCATGCAGAAGGCCTATCTTGTCCCGGCCCTTGACCTCAAGAAGCGTAAAGGCGCTGCTGACCTGGTTATCAAAACGGACCCGGGAGGGAACCTCGAAGACTGCCCTCCGGTCCCTGATCAGGCTTTTTTTCCTGACAATTTGGAAGGATTGAAGTTCATCCACGGCCAGGGACCGAAGGACGGTTTTCAGTTTTTTTTGTTTTTCCTTCGAGGAAAACAAATCGCTGGGCGGGTTTTCGACGACAAAACTGGTCAGCCGCCGCCGGTCGGTCAGGGTAAAGCCCCGGGCGTCCAGAATATTGATGCCGAACGAGGCCAGCGCCCCCGCCAGGTTTGAAAACAGCCCCGATCCGTCCTGTGAGACGACGCTGACGCGGAAAATTTCCGAACCTTCCTGGGGGCCAATTTCAACCGCGATTTTATTTCCCGAATGGCGTTTCACCAGCACCGCCTCCTTGGCCTGGATCGAGGTCCGGTCGGCCATCCAGTAATTCTCCGGGAACAGCGCCAGTAAATCTTTCAGGCCGCTCACCCGCTCTTTTTTCAGGACCCTGGCCAGGGCTTCCTTTTTTTCCCTGTTTTGCGCGGCTCTGGCTTTTTTGATGCTTTCCTGGGAGAACCAGGGCTTGGAAATTTCGTATAAATCCGACAGCAGCCGATGTTTCCAGGCGGTCCAGATTTTAGGCCCGACAGCCATGATGTCGGCAATGGTCAAAACCGCCAGCAGGCGCAGCCGTTCCAGGGTTTTGACCTTTTTGGTAAAGGTTTTAATGGTCTCGTCGTCCGACAGGTCGCGCTTGAAGGCAACGTTGCTCATCAAAAGATGGTCCCGAACCAGCCACGCCACCAGGTCGGTCTCCCCCTTGGTAAAACCAAGCCGGGGGCAGAGCCCATGGGCGATCTGCTCGCCAAGCTCGGAATGGTCGCCGCCCCGGCCCTTGGCGATATCGTGCAGGAACAGCGCCATATAAAGCGCGGACCGTGACATGATGGTCCCGGTGATTTCCGAACCCAGGGTCTGAACCTCGTTCAGTTGCCCTTTTTCAATCCGCGCCAAAATGCCGATTGCGCGGATGGTATGCTCATCGACGGTATAATAATGGTACATGTCGTGCTGGGTCTGGGCCACCGCGCGGCCGAAATCGGTAATAAAGCGGCCCAGAACCCCGGCTTCGTTCATGCGTCTTAAGGAGGTTTCCGGATCATGGCGGGAGGTCAGCACCTCCATAAAGGCGTCACCCGCCGCCGGATCGCGCCGCAGCCGGGCATCGATCAGCTGCCGGTGACTGGTGATCAATTTCAGGGCATCGGGGTGGATATCGTAGCCATGGCGGTCGGCGACCGCAAAAATCCGGATCATGTTGGCGGGATTTTTCTGAAAATCCTTTTTGTCGGCAACCGTCAGGCGCCCGCCCACCAGCCGGAATCCCTCGACCTTGGTTTTCAGGGGCAGCGGCGCCCAGTCCAGCAGACTTTTTTTCTGGTGGCGCTCTTCCAGCAGGGCGCAAAAAATCCGGGTCAGGTCACCGACATCCTTGGCGATCAGGAAGTAATGCTTCATGAAGCGTTCGACCTTGTTGAGGCCGGGGTGATCCTGATACCGGAACTCTTTCGCCAGCGCCAGCTGCATATCAAAGGTCACCCGTTCCTCCGCCCGTCCATTCAGCAAGTGCAAATGCTGGCGCACCGTCCACAGAAAATTTTCCGCCCGCCGGAACGTTCCAAGCTCCTTGCTGGTCAAAATTTTCTTGAGGACCAGGCCGGAGATATCCTCAACCCGGTACAGGAACCGCGCCAGCCAGAACAGGGTATGGAGATCCCGAAGCCCCCCTTTGCCCTCCTTCAGGTTGGGCTCCACCA
>JADFJJ010000082.1 GCA_022566215.1 Pseudomonadota bacterium
ACGGGGGCGGCGATGGCGGTGATCAGCGAGGCCAGGGACGAGATACGAAAAACCGCCGCCACCAGCGCCCAGGTCAGGATCCCGGCCAGGCCGGCCAGCCAGGACAGGCCCAGGATGGCGCCGATAAAGGTCGCCACCCCCTTGCCCCCCTTGAACCCCAGCCAGACCGGGTAAACGTGCCCGAGGAAAGCGGCAAAACCGGCCATCGCCATGAAATCAGGGGCGATCCGCCGCGCCAGGTGGACCGCGGCGATGCCCTTGGCGATATCCAGCAGCAGCGTGGCCGCCGCCAGGCCTTTATTTCCGGTCCTTAAGACGTTGGTGGCGCCGATGTTGCCGGAGCCGACCTTCCGGATGTCCTGCTTGCCGGCGAATTTGGTCAGCAGCAGCCCGAACGGGACCGAGCCCATCAGGTAGCCAAGCGCTATCGCCAAGATTTCCGGGGGGATCATCTATTTTCTCAAGCGCCGGGTCAGCAAGTCGAGCACCGCCATGCGGACCGCAACACCATTTGTGATCTGGTCAAGGATTGTGGAATGATCCGGGTCATCGGCCACTTCGTCAGCGATTTCCACCCCCCGGTTGATCGGCCCAGGGTGCATGACAATGGCGTCCGGTTTGGCCAAGGCGAACTTATCCCGGGAAAGGCCAAATTCTTTGAAATATTTCTCGAGCGAGGGTTTTTTATCCATCCGCTCCAGCTGGACCCGCAGCATCATCACCACGTCCGCTCCTTCAAGGGCCTCATTCATGGTCGCGGCGCCTTTGACGCCCGCGGGAAGTTCATCCGGCATCAGGCCGGGAGGGCCGAAGGCGCGGACATTGGCCCCCAGTTTGGTCAAAAGGTAAAAGTTTGAACGGGCCACCCGGGAATGTGCAATGTCGCCGCAAATAGCGATGTTGAGGCCCTCGATCCTGCCTTTGCGTCTTTGGATGGTCAGGGCGTCCAGCAACGCCTGGGTTGGGTGTTCGCCACCCCCGTCGCCGGCGTTGACCAGCGGACAGGGAGAGAATGCCGCCGCTTTCTCAAGCAATCCTTCCTGAGCCTGGCGGACCACCATGATATCCGGCTTCATGGCGGCAATCGCCGCCAGGGTGTCGAGCAGCGTTTCGCCCTTTTTCAGGGAAGACGAAGCGCTATCGAAACCAAGCGGTTTAATGCCAAGGCGGTGAGCCGCCAGCTCGAACGACATTTTTGTCCGGGTCGAGGATTCCAGGAAAACATTGATCAAAACCAGCTTGCTAAAACGACCGTCGAACGCTTCCGGTTTGTGGCCCAAATCAGCGTAATGGCCGGCCAGGTCGAGGATTTTTATAAGATCGTCTTTGGAAAGGTCTTTGACGCCAAGCAGGTGGCGGACCGAAAGCAGATGTTTTGCAACACTCATCAAAGCTGGCCTCTTAAATCAATCCCCGGCGCTTGGCAAGGGTTTTACAGGTTTTTCATCCTGTCCAGCGCCGCTTGCAGAATGTAGCTGGCGGCCATTTTGTCGACAAGCTCTTTTCTTCTCTTCCGTGAGCGGCCGGCCTCGATCAGGGTTCTGGTCACGGCAAGGGTCGACAGGCGCTCATCCTGAAAAGTGATCGGGAGTGTGGTCAGCGCTTCGAGGTTTTTGGCGAACTGGCGCACCGACTGGCACCCCGGCCCTTCCGAGCCGTCCATATTGAGCGGCAGCCCGATCACAAACCCGCAGGCGCCCTCCCGGGCCGCCGCCGCCAGCAAATCCCTGGCATCCTGGGTAAATTTCCGCCGCCTGATGGTCCGGTAAGGGGAGGCGATGGTCAGCCCGGCGTCGGAGAGCGCGATGCCAATGGTCTTTTCACCCAGATCCAGCCCCATCAGGCGGGCCTTCGGGGCAAGCACGGTTTTCAAGTCTTTGGGCTCAACTATCATCGGGGCGTGGGTAGCAGAGAATTGTTAAACCGGCAAGGAAAGTAAGTTCATGTAGAAGGCATGCCGGTCAGGTAAATCAGGCAGGCCCGCCAGGCTGCGGCTACAATTAAAAAGAAAAAGCCAAGCTCCTTCAAAGCCTGCGGTCTTTGTTGAGCAGTCGTTTTATTCGCTATCGGTTTATCCTTTTTTATTGGCTGTCAAATACCCCGCCAGGGCGGATGCAAGGTCACCCAGAAATGCCTGGTTTCGACCTTTGACCAAATCTGAAAGAGGCTCTCCGTACAAAAGAGCTTCCCGAAGTGAAGCCCCGGCCATAAGAATTGCTAAATCTACCGATTCTTCCCTTACCCCGGGGTTTTCTTCCTTTGCCAACGCCAAAAGCGTGGCTTTTAGTTTCCGGTGAACACGTCCGTTCAAGGTTTTTACGAATGCGCGGATTTTTTTATCGCTGGTTTCACGGCTGATCAGCGTCAAAGGCTTCAAAAGGTAATGATATTCGCTAAAAACCTTTGAGACGGCCTCGAAGTGGGCGACAAGAAAACCTTCAAGATTTTCACCTGGCCGGTTGTTCGCCGCAAATAACTTCTGATAGGCGGGTTCAATCTCTTCACGGATAATTTTTTCCGCCAGAGCAACCAAAAGATGTTCTTTGCTGGAAAAGCGGAAATAGATTGTCCCGATCGCGACCCCGGAAGCTTTTGAGATTTCGGCCATTGGTATTTTCCCGAAAGGGTGCTGCTTTAAAAGCGCGTGAAAATTATCCAGAACGCTTTCCATTGCCCGGCGGCTGCGCCCTTGCTGGGGAATATAAAGACCCGGGATTCCGGCCAGATTCTTGGTTAAGGCCAATTTCGGGGATGTTTTTGTCATGACGTTCAAATTTTTTTTAAAAATTTACCTTTAGGGCCTGATTTTATTTCCACTTCTAAGGCCTGATTTTATTTCCGCCTCAACCAGTCCTCTCAGTTTCAACCAACTCTCCTATTCCAAGAGCGGGTTGAAATTTAAACGAATTCGAATCGAGTTCTATTATATAGAGAAACGTAAGCAGATGCAATAATTATCTCCCAAATTTTCTCCCATACTTTTACTCCCGTAAATTATCTCCCATAAATTTTCTCCCATAAATTATTTCCCAATATTTTCTCCCATAAATTATCTCCCATACTTTTACTCCCGTAAATTTTCTCATTGAAAGTGACATCCCGAACAAATTATAAATTAGCCGCACTTTTGTGGATGCATTTAAAGATTTTTATGCGCTGCAGGTGATGATTGCCCCTGCAGTAAAAATTCATGCTCACAAACATAATCAAATGCCTTAAGCCTTGCTTTTTTGGGGGTGGGGATTTAATGTCCGCGCCGTAATTCAAAGGGAATTTTTATGTCCGTCGACAAGAAAACCGTCAAGAAAATCGCCCATCTGGCGCGCATCGCGCTGGCTGATGACAAGCTCGAGGTTCTGGCGGGCGAGCTCAACAACATCCTGGCCTTTGTCGAGCAGCTGAGCGAGGTCGACACGGATAAAGTCGAGCCGATGACCTCGGCGGTCGAGATGAAGCTGCATTGGCGCGCCGATAAGGTCACCGATGGCGCCAAGGCGAAGGATATCCTGGCCAACGCGTCCGGGACCGAGTTCGGCTTTTTCGCGGTTCCGAAAGTGATCGAATAATGGGCGATCTGACCAAACTGACGATTGCCGAAGCCCGGGAGGGCTTAAGGGCCAGGAAGTTTTCCGCGGCTGAGCTTGCCGAAGCCCACAACGCCGAAGTGGCGGCGGCCAAGCCCCTCAATGCTTTTATTACCGAAACCCCCGAAGCCGCTCTCAAGATGGCGGCGGCGGCGGACAAATTGCTGGACAAGGGCGATGCCCCGGCGCTGGCCGGGATCCCGGTCGCGGTCAAGGATGTGTTTTGCACGGAAGGCGTCCTGACCACCGCCGGCAGCCATATCCTGGATGGCTTCACCCCCCATTACGAAAGCACCGTGACCGACAACCTTTGGAGCGCGGGCGCGGTCATGGTCGGCAAGACCAATTGCGATGAGTTCGCGATGGGGTCGTCCAACGAGAACAGCTACTATGGCCCGGTGATCAGCCCGTGGCGCGCCAAGGGGTCGAAAGAAAAACTGGTGCCGGGCGGCTCTTCCGGCGGCTCGGCGGCTGCGGTCTCGGGCTTCATGGCGATGGCCGCGACCGGCACCGACACCGGCGGCTCGATCCGCCAGCCGGCCTCCCTGACCGGGATTGTCGGCGTCAAGCCATCCTATGGGCGCTGTTCGCGCTGGGGCTGTGTCGCCTTCGCCTCGTCGCTGGATCACCCCGGGCCGCT
>JADFJJ010000029.1 GCA_022566215.1 Pseudomonadota bacterium
CTGTCAGGTTTGCGAAGGAGCGTCTTCAACGGCGCATCCTTCTGGTCGGTTACCAGCAAAATGGACCCTTGTTCAGCTTTTACAGCCTTGATGGATTTCTCAACAATGATATCGAGCATTTGGTCTACTTCCATCGACGTGCCGGCGGCGATGGCTAAGTCATTGAGAACGGTTAACTCCTCCACCGCCGATTTCAGTTGGTGAAGTTCGCTTTCAAGCTGGATGATTTTCTGGTTTTTTTCCGGATCCACTTTTTTGGGAGAAAGATGGCCTAATTTGGATTTCTACATAGTCACTCTTCGCTACGTTCCGGGCAGGCCACTACGCAGGTGATGACTGACGAATCATTTTCTACCCCTAAATGTGACGGACCTGACGGGGGGACACGTCCTCCTCTCGGCCGGGTCACGCCCACATGAGTAAGATTAAATATAAAGGTTCAATTTAACCTTGTCAATAATATTCTTAACGTTTGTTGTGATGGGCTTCTCTGGAGAGAGAGACTCCTTGCGATCTGGAATGTCGATAGGGAAAATGGTTGAGTATCCGGAACCGTGTCGCTATGTTGATATTGTGCTGCATTTTTCAATGTGGAAAAAACTTTTCGTTTGCCTCGGCGCTGTCGGGTTGACCAAACATTGTTTCATCTTTCAAACAGAATAGGACGTGCTGCCTTGCTGCAATTACAACAGTGGACAGGGGTCCTTGAAAAGGCATATTGAGCCATTTCTTTGTGACTCTTCTTTCACAAGGGGGAACTGGTTGCATTTCACTCCTATATCCTTTACCTTTTTGCGTACCACGGGCTGAGAAATTCTCCGATACTTTATTGATAAGCCACGTATTGGCCTGATGGCGCCGATTGAAGGGTTCTCTTTACTAAAGATATCATGTGAGATCCAGTATTCAGAGAGATGTCCAGCAGACTTGGTTTAGAGAAATGATCCTCCAAAAAGAAGGCGGACAGGTTGGCAAAACCCTCTCCCACTATGAGATTCTAAAAAAGCTCCCGACATGCATCGGGACAAGTCGGCTTAATTTGGGGTATTTTAGATGATTGGAAAACAAATTTCGCATTATAGAATTTTAGAAAAACTCGGCAGCGGCGGGATGGGCACCGTCTACAAGGCCCAAGACACTAAACTCGACCGATTTGTCGCACTAAAGTTTTTGGCACCGCATCTGAGCCAAGCTGAAGAAGAGAAAAAGCGCTTCATCCATGAAGCCAAGGCGGCCTCGGCGCTTGACCACCCGAACATCTGCAATATCTATGAAATCGATGAGACCGAGGACGGGCAGATGTTCATCGCCATGGCTTGTTATGATGGAGAATCTCTTAAGGACAGAATTGACCGTGGCCCATTGCCAATAGACGCGATAATAGATATTGCCACTCAGATTGCGCAGGGATTAGCGAAAGCGCATTCAAAAGACATCGTACACCGGGACATCAAACCCGCCAATGTTATGTTAACAAAAGACGGACAGGTTAAGATAGTTGATTTTGGCTTAGCAAAACTGGCCGGTAGAACCATGCTTACGAAGGCGGGAACGACCCTTGGTACAATAGCCTATATGTCGCCTGAACAAACACAGGGAACGGAGATTGACTACAGGACAGACATCTGGGCATTAGGAGTGGTTCTGTATGAGATGCTGTCAGGAGAACATCCCTTCAAGGGGGACTATGAGCAGGCCATGATGTATTCAATTATGAATGAAGACCCGGAGCCGGTCAGCACCTTGCGGCGAGATGTGCCTGAAGCACTTGCTCAGATTATCCATCATGCACTTGAAAAAGAGCCGAAAGCTCGTTACGCTTCCTGCGCCGATATGCTCACCGATCTGAGGTCACTTCGCGATGGAGAACCCTCCCAGGCCACTGTATCATTGCGCGGACTACTGCGCAAGCCACGCTTTGCGATTCCCGCCATTCTTGTCCTTGCCGCACTTTGTTTCTTTGCTGTCCGATTCTACAATGCCAGCGCCAAAATTCAATGGGCTCGAAACACGGCGTTGCCGGAGATAGATAAGCTGCTCGAGAAACAAAAATTTGGCGAGGCATTCAGCCTTGCCCGCCAGGCAGAACGTTACATTCCCGAAGATCCATTGCTCCGAAAAATGCTGCAATTCTGCTCGGTGCCTGTTTGGATCAAAACGACGCCACCTGGGGCCGAGGTCTATTGCCGGGACTACTTGTCCGTAGACGCCGACTGGGAATACCTGGGCCGCACACCCCTTGACAGCATCCATGCTCAGACCGGTTATCTCCAGTGGAAGATTATCAAGGAAGGTTTTGAGCCAATAGAATGGGCCTTTGCTACTTGGTTCGCGCAGAATGTCGACATCAGACTGCATCCCCGTGGAGCCGGTCCTGCAAACATGGTTCATGTCCCGGGCGGAACATACCGGCTCTGGAGCGCCGATCCAGTCGAGTTGCAAGAATACTGGATCGACAAATACGAGGTCACCAACCAAGACTACAAGGCATTTGTGGATGCCGGCGGCTACCAAAAACGAGCGTACTGGAAACACCTCTTTGTGATGCAGGATCGCACCCTTTCCTGGGAAGAAGCGATGGCCCTGTTTCGCGATAAAACCGGCCAGCCGGGACCGTCAACCTGGAAACTGGGGAGTTTTCCTGAAGGGCGAGCTGACTATCCGGTGGGGGGGATCAGTTGGTATGAAGCTGCCGTTTATGCGGAGTTTGCGGGCAAAAGTCTGCCCACGATTTATCACTGGTACAAAGCAGCCTACGGAAGAAGTCCTGTCTATAGCGACGCTGTCGTTTTGAGTAATTTCAAAGGCGAAGGGCCGGCCAGGGTTAGCCAATTCCAGGGTCTCGGCGTCGTCGGCACTTATGACATGGACGGCAATGTCCAGGAATGGTGCTGTACTCAGGCCCGCAAAAACCGGCGCTACATACTCGGCGGGGCGTGGAACGATCCGGAGTACATGTTCGGCGGCTCCAAGATACAGATGCCTTTTGATCGCTCGGAGACGAATGGGTTCCGCTGCGTGAAACATACTGCTGATCTTGCCCAAACAGTGACCGATGCCATTGAACCTGTTTCTTTTTCTCGCGATTTCACCAGGGAAAAGCCGGTAGAGGACGAAATTTTTCAGATATACAAAAGCTACTTTTTGTATGATTCTACCGCTCTGAATGCTGTGGTCGAATCAGTAGATGAAGGCATGGCTCACTGGCGCAAGGAAACCGTCACTTTCGATGCTGCTTATGGCAATGAGCGCGTTATTGCGCATCTCTTCCTGCCCAAAAACGCCGTTGCGCCTTACCAGACTGTCATTTATTTCCCAGGCTCAGCTGCTTATGAATTGAGATCAAGCGAAAACCCGGCAGAGATGGCGTTAATTGATTTTATCCCGCGAACCGGCCGGGCGTTGGTGTACCCGGTTTATAAGAATACGTATGAGCGGCGGCTCAGTACACCACTATCAGGCGCCAGGGCTTTCAGAGACCTCGTGATCCAACAATTTAAAGATTTTGGACGCACGATTGACTACCTGCAAACCCGCGAGGATATCGATACAAATAGACTGGCTTACATGGGGTTAAGCTCAGGTGCGAGAAGGGGGCCGGTTTTCACCGCAGTGGATCAGCGTCTTAAGGCGAGCGTGCTGATCTGGGGGGATTTACTTCCAGTAAGCCACCGGACGAGATAGCCCCGATAAACTTCGCTCCTCGTGCCAGGATTCCGGTTTTGATGATCAACGGCCGGTACGATTTTTTGAATCCGCTTGAAACCTCGCAGCGGCCGTTGTTTCGTTTGCTGGGCGCACTTGAAAAGGACAACCGAGCATGAAACCTCTGATCGCCGGAAACTGGAAAATGCATGGCCTGTTGGCGGACCGCAAGGAAATCACGGCCTTGGTGGAAATGGTGAAGCAACCGGGCAAGCCCGATTGCGATATTGTTTTATGCCTGCCGTTCACGCTATTGTTTCCGGCCATGAAATACCTGGCTGAGACGCCCATTTCGCTTGGCGCGCAGGATTGCCACTGGGATGAATTTGGCGCCCATACCGGTGATATCAGCGCCGCCATGATCAGCGAAGCGGGCTGTGATTATGTGATTGTCGGCCATTCGGAACGCCGCTCCGGCCACGGCGCCCACGGGGAACGCAGCCAGGCAATATCACAAAAGGCGAAGGTGGCGCTGGCCCACGGGATGATGCCGATTATTTGCATTGGCGAAAGCCTGGATGAACGTGAAGCCGGAAAAGCGGAAAGCCAGGTGCTGGATCAATTGAAAAAATCCCTGCCCAAGGAGGTTCCGGCCGACCGGATCTCGATTGCCTACGAACCGATCTGGGCGATCGGCACCGGCCTGACAGCGGGCGCGGCTGAAATTGGCGAAATGCACGGCGTCATCCGCCACGCCCTGGTTGAAACCCTTGGCCGGCAGGGGGAAAAAGTCCGCATACTCTACGGCGGTTCGGTCAAGCCCGGCAATGCGGCTGAGATTTTGGGCATTGATAACGTCAACGGGGCGCTGGTCGGCGGCGCCAGCCTCAAAGCGGAAGATTTTTACGGAATTATCAAGGCGGCGGGGTAACAGTTTACCACCCCCTCACCCCACCCCTCTCCCTCGGCCTGTCCGCCATAGCCTTCGGCGACGGCGGAAGGGGAGAGGGGGCTTTTTGTGAAGGCTTCGATAGAATACCCTCTCCCTTGCGAAGTCCGCCATAGCCTCGTGCGGCGGCGGAATGGGAGAGGGCAGGGTGAGGGTGATAAATAAAAACTTTTTCTATCCTTTCGTTTTTAGAAAAAACCCTAGCCAAGACGGGACAATTAAGATAAAAGCCGCGTGCGAAAGAGGACGATTTAACTATGATGGAAGTTTTACTCGCGGTTGAAATTATCGTTGCGATCCTACTGGTCTCGGTGATCCTGATGCAGCACTCTGAAGGGGGCGCGCTCGGCATGGGCGGCGGCGGGGGCATCGGCGGCCTGATGTCGGCCCGAGGCGCCGGCAATCTCCTGACCCGGGCGACCGCGGTCCTGGCTTTCACCTTTATCGCGCTCAGCCTGGCGCTGGCGGCGCTGGCCGGCAACCGTGGCGACGGAACTTCCGTGTTTGACCAGCCCGATAGAACCGCCCCGGTAGCGGAAGAAGACCTGGGCCCGGCTGACAGTGCCCTGCCGTCCTTGGACGATTTCCTGTTGGACGGCCCGGACAGTGAAGACCGGCCGCTGGCCGATCCGGATCAAGACCCGGCGCTGGATCAGGCGGGCGAATAATCCAATAATTTCAGGGGTAAAACCCCGGCATTTTCCGGTTTATTGAAAAAAATTGCCGGTGGCGGTTCTTTTGGGGTTTCGATTTTCAAAATATAAGTTATAAAGGTGGCCCATGACGCGGTTTATTTTTATCACTGGCGGCGTGGTTTCCTCCCTCGGCAAGGGACTTCTCTCAGCAGCACTAGGCGCTCTCCTGCAGGCCCGCGGTTATTCGGTCCGGCTGCGCAAGCTCGACCCCTATCTGAACGTCGATCCCGGCACCATGAGCCCTTATCAGCACGGCGAGGTGTACGTCACCGATGACGGCGCCGAGACCGATCTCGACCTTGGCCACTACGAGCGCTTTACCGGGGTTCCCTCAAAGCAGTCCGACAATGTCACCTCGGGGCGCATTTATCAGATCATCCTGGAGAAAGAGCGGCGCGGCGACTACCTCGGCGCCACCGTCCAGGTGATTCCCCACGTCACCAATGAGATCAAGGAATTTACCCTTAAGGATACCGATGATGTCGATTTTGTATTGTGTGAGATTGGCGGCACCGTCGGCGACATTGAAGGGCTGCCGTTTTTCGAATCGATCCGCCAGCTCAAGAACGACCTGGAGCCGGGCCAGTGCATCTATGTCCATTTGACGCTGGTGCCGTATGTCGCCGCCGCCCGCGAGCTCAAGACCAAGCCGACCCAGCACTCGGTCAAGGAGCTGCGCTCGATCGGCATCCAGCCCGATGTCCTGGTGTGCCGCACCGAACACGAACTGCCCGAAGATGATCGCCGCAAGATCGCGCTCTTTTGCAACGTCAGGAGGGACGCGGTGATCCCGGCGATGGATGTCTCGACCATTTATGAAGTTCCCCTGGCGTACCATGCCTCGGGGCTCGACACGGAAGTCCTGAAGGCATTCGGGCTGGAGCATAAAAAGAAGCTGGACCTGACCCGCTGGGAGCGGATCGTCCGGCGCATCAAGAACCCGGAAGGGGAGGTGACGATCGCCGTGGTCGGCAAATACACTTCGCTGCTGGACGCCTACAAATCGCTTAATGAGGCGCTCACCCACGGCGGCATCGCCAACAAAGTCCGGGTCAATGTCGAGTGGATCGAATCCGAATTATTCGAGGGTCAGGACTGCGCCGCCAGGCTTGAGCATGTCGACGGCATTCTGGTGCCGGGCGGCTTCGGCCACCGCGGCGCGGAGGGCAAGATCGCCGCCGCCAAATTCGCCAGGCAGAGCAATATTCCCTATTTCGGCATCTGTTTCGGGATGCAGATGGCGGTGATCGAGGCGGCACGGAATCTCGCCGGTATCGCCAGCGCCAACTCCACCGAGTTTGGCAAGACCTCTGAAAAGGTGATTGGTCTCTTGACCGAATGGCAGACCAAAAAGGGCACGGAAGTGCGTGACGCGAAAAGCGGCAAGGGCGGCACCATGCGCCTTGGCGCCTATCCGGCGGTGCTGAAAAAAGGCTCGAAAGTGGCCGGGATTTACGGCGCTAAAGAAATTTCCGAACGCCACCGCCACCGCTATGAGGTCAACATCGCCTACCGGGAGCGGCTGGAGAAGGCCGGGCTTATTTTCTGCGGGATGTCGCCGGACGGAGAGCTGCCCGAGATGGTGGAATATAAGGACCACCCGTGGTTCATCGGGGTCCAGTTCCACCCCGAGCTGAAATCAAAACCGTTCGAACCGCACCCGCTGTTCGCTTCCTTCATTGAAGCCGCGGTCAAACAAAGCCGGCTGGTTTAAGCCACCCCCTCACCTAAATCCTCTCCCACGATGGGGAGAGGACTTGTTTTTTTATCCCCTCTCCCTTGCGAAGTCCGCCATAGCCTCGTGCGGCGGCGGAATGGGAGAGGGTAGGGTGAGGGTGATATAAATATAATGAAAGTAGCAGCCACCTACGGCAGACTTGTGTAACCTTCGGTTTGTGCTACTTTCTGGTTAGAGAAGGAGGAAAAAATGAATCCCTTTGAATGGACATGTCCGCATTGTAATTCTCTCCAGACGGTTGTGGGCGAAAGGTATAGTTCAGATAAAACCCAAATTTATAACTCTAGAAGTACGCACGGGAAAGTTATCGGCGGGTTTACAAGCATTGTTTGCGCCAACCCGAAATGCAAAAAACTCACCTTGAGCTGCACCCTTTATTCTATCAAAACAAATACGGTAAATACCCTGGGAAAAATTTTGAAAACCTGGAAACTAATTCCTGAGAGCTCAGCAAAACCCCAACCGAATTACATTCTAAAAGCAGTTGTTGAAGATTATGAAGAAGCCTGCAAAATCCGTGACCTAAGTCCAAAAGCCTCAGCTACCTTAGCTCGAAGGTGCCTTCAAGGGATGATAAGGGATTTTTGCGGGATTTCCAAAAAAACCCTATTTGGAGAAATCAAAGAGCTCACCAGATTACTTGATGATGGGAATGAACCTCGAGGCGTTACTCCCGAATCTATTGAAGCTATTGATGCGGTGAGAAAAGTCGGCAATATCGGAGCACATATGGAAGAGGATGTGAATGTAATTATCCCCATTGATCCGGGTGAGGCACAGATATTAATTGACCTAATCGAAACTCTTTTTGAGGATTGGTATATTGCTCGAGAACAAAGGAAAAACCGATTTACTAAAGTCAAAGCTTTGGGGGATAAAAAGGATCAGAAGAAACAAGCTGGTAAAAAATCTTTACCCTCTAATAAATGAAAACCGTTGGCATATTGATTTTTGATGAGGGTGAGGTTCCAGACGTCTGTCCTCTGAACTCCCGTCCCCTTCCAATTTTCCCTCCCTGTGATACTTTAGGACGGAACCAGGAATGAGGGGAGTTATGATCAGGCCATTCAAAATTGTCGAGATCGACTTGGTCCAGGTGCTGGTTTCCGGCCTGGCCGGGGCGGTGGTTGCGATCCTGATTTTCAAGCTGGGGGGCAAACGGTTGCGCGACCCCCTGAAGTGGGTGGTGCTGGGGATGATCGCGTTCGTGATTGCCATCTGGCTGTGGCGCCGTTTGTGACCGGTTTATTCTCCCGGCCAGCCCTTTGGGGGTTGGTTTTCAAACTTTTAGATTTAAAAGCGGCGGTTTCTGGTTATAATAGCCGCCTCAGTATTTTCAGCGTCAGTCAACAACACCGGGAAGCTAAGCTATGGAATTTCCTGTCTGGGTCTGGGACACCGCCATTGGCCTCCTCGGTATCTCCGTGATGTTTCTGCTGGTCATGCAGGGAACCAAGAAAAAAGGCGCATTTGGCCATATTCTTGTTTTTACCGGGATTATTGCCGGCGGAGCCCTGTTGATGGTGGCGTTTGACCGCTCATTTCTTGATAAAATATTCTGATGCGGGCTTGATGCGCTAATCGTTAGCGACTATGCCTTTTCCATGAAAATTAGAGGAAGGCCCGATGACCGCCATACTTGACATCAAGGCCCGGGAAATTCTGGACAGCCGGGGAAATCCCACCGTGGAAGTGGATGTTTTGCTGGCGGATGGCGGTTTTGGCCGCGCCGCGGTTCCCTCGGGCGCCTCGACCGGAGCCCATGAGGCGGTTGAGCTTCGGGATGGCGATAAGGCCCGTTACTTTGGCAAAGGGGTCAAGCTAGCCGTTGCCGCGGCGATGGGTGAAATCCTTGATCATCTGAAAGGGAAAGAGTTCGACCAGCAGGGCCTTGACCGGGCCATGTGCGCGCTGGACGGCACCAAGGATAAATCCCGCCTCGGGGCCAATGCCATTCTCGGCGTCTCCTTGGGGTTTGCCAAGGCGCTCGCCAATTCAGCCGGTCTCCCGCTTTATGCCCAGGTAGGCGGGGAGCGGGCGCATCTTCTGCCGACCCCGATGATGAATATCCTGAACGGCGGGGTCCATGCCGACAATCCGATCGATATCCAGGAATTCATGATTGTCCCGACCGGCGCCGCAACCTTCGCCGATGCGGTGCGGATCGGGGCGGAGGTTTTCCATACCCTTAAAAAACAATTATCCGATGCCGGCCTGAGCATTGCGGTGGGCGATGAAGGCGGGTTCGCGCCCAATCTCGGAAACGCCGATCAGGCGCTCGGGTTTATCACAAAAGCGATTGAGGGCGCCGGCTACCGGCCCGGTGAGGATTTGATGCTGGCGCTTGATGCCGCGGCGAGTGAATTTTTCAAGGACGGCAAGTATGTTCTGGCCGGCGAGGGCAAGACCCTGGACGCGGGCGGGATGGTGGATTATTACGCTGATCTGGCCGCCCGCTACCCGATTTATTCGATCGAGGATGGTCTGGATGAGGACGACTGGGACGGCTGGAAGGCCCTGACAGATGCCCTCGGCGATAAAATACAGCTGGTCGGCGATGATCTGTTTGTCACCAATCCGGTGCGCCTCAGGCGCGGCATCGATCAGGGAACCGCCAACGCCATCCTGATCAAGCTCAACCAGATCGGCACCCTGAGCGAAACCCTGGAGGTGGTTTCAATGGCGCAAAAGGCCAAGTTCGGAGTGGTCATCTCCCACCGCTCGGGCGAGACCGAAGACACCACCATCGCCGATCTCGCGGTCGCCACCGGCGCCGGGCAGATTAAAACTGGCTCGCTGGCCCGTTCCGAGCGCACCGCCAAGTACAACCAGCTGATCCGCATCGAGGAAGCGCTGGGATCAAAAGCCAGGTACGCCGGGGCCTCTATCCTGAAAAACTGAGTCAAAACAACGGGTTAGTGAATCCGCGCATTATTTTCTACTAATCCATTGAATCTAAAAGCATTTTTTTACTTGACGCGGCGAATCTCTTCTGATTCCCTAAAGCCCATGAAGTTCGTTGAGCAGATACGTTTTCGCCTTGGCCAGGCGCTCGGCCCGGCCCTGGCATTGATGGCTATTTTCTATTTCAGCTATCACGCGGTTCAGGGCAACCATGGGCTTTTGACGCTTAAGGAGCTGAACGCCGAGATGGCCGAACTGGAGGTCCGGGCGGCCGAGGCCGGGGCGGAGAGGCGGGCGCTTGAGATCAAGGTCAATAACCTGCGCCCGGATAATCTCGATCTCGACCTGCTGGACGAGCGGGCGCGCGCGGTGCTCGGCTTCCAGGAACGGGACGAAATTGTCATTTTCCTCGATGACGGGGAATAAATCCGCCCCACTTTTCCTTTAAAATCAAAGTTTTGGCGCCAATATTAACCGAATACAGGTTAATCTGATAAAACTTGTGGAAAAACAAGGGGTTTCACTCTATTCAAGGTCTCCACTTTAGGCATTTTTTCAAGCAGCGGCGAGGCAACATAATGGCAACCAGGCCACAACACAGAGGGCGCCCCAAACCGGCCCGCAAAGGGGCCGCCCCGGAGCTCTACAAAGCGTCCAAAGCCCAGCTGATCAAATTTTACAGGGAAATGCTGACCATCCGCCGCTTCGAGGAAAAGGCCGGCCAGATGTACGGTCAGGGCGAGATTGGCGGTTTCTGTCATCTTTATATCGGCCAGGAAGCGGTGGTGGTGGGCGTTCAGGACTGCCTTTTGGAGGGCGACAGCATTATCACCGGCTACCGTGATCACGGCCATATGCTGGCGGCCGGAATTGATGCCGGCGCGGTGATGGCTGAGTTGACCGGGCGGGCCAGCGGAATCTCATCGGGCAAAGGCGGCAGCATGCACATGTTCTCGACCGAGAACGGTTTTTACGGCGGGCACGGCATCGTCGCGGCGCAAGTGCCGATCGGGACGGGAATCGCCTTCGCCCACCGCTACCGCCGGCAAGACAATATCTGCGTCACCTACTTCGGCGATGGCGCCGCCAACCAGGGCCAGGTGTTCGAGGCGTTCAACATGGCCCGGCTGTGGGACCTGCCGGTGCTCTATGTGGTGGAAAACAACCGCTATGCGATGGGCACCTCGGTGCTCCGCTCGACCGGGTCGCGGGAATTGTGGAAGCGCGGCGACAGCTTTAAAATCCCCGGCAAGCAGGTCGACGGCATGAACGTGCTGGCGGTGCGCGCCGCCGCCGGGGCGGCGATCGATCAGGTGCGCTCCGGCAAGGGGCCATATTTACTGGAAATGCAGACATATCGTTTCAGGGGCCATTCGATGTCGGACCCGGCGCTCTACCGCTCCAAGGAGGAGGTTCAGCACATGAAGGCCGAACACGACCCGATCGGCCAGGTGAAAAAGCTGCTTTTGGACAATAAAATGGCCAGCGAAGACGACCTGAAAGAGATCGGCCGGGAGGTCAAGGCGGAAATCACCAGGGCCGCCGAATTTGCCATCGCCAGCCCGGAACCGGAGGCAGGTGAACTTTTCACCGATGTGCTTGCGGGGGCAGGCTCATGAGCATCACCATCACCATGCCGGCGCTATCGCCGACCATGACCGAGGGGACGCTGCTAAAATGGCTAGTCGAGGTTGGCGATAAGGTCGAGCCCGGCGATATCCTGGGCGAGATTGAGACCGACAAGGCGACCATTGAACTGGAAGCCGCGGACCAGGGAACCGTTGGCCGGCTGCTGGTGGCTGAGGGAACCGAAGGCATTGCCGTAAACACCCCGATCGCCATCCTGCTGGAAGAAGGGGAGGATGAGGTTCCGGAAGAAGAAATTCCCGCCGCCCCCTCACCCCAACCCTCTCCCGCGGAGGGGAGAGGGGGGCAGACCCCAGCTGTCAGTGAACAGTTGTCAGCAGAAAAACCTAAAGAACTTGAAAAGGCTGCGCCTCAAATTCCCCCTGATGTTAAAACCAAACTAATGACCGTCCGCGAGGCCTTGCGGGATGCCATGGCCGAGGAAATGCGCCGCGATCAGCGGGTGTTCCTGATGGGCGAAGAGGTCGCCGAATACCAGGGCGCTTACAAGGTTTCCCAAGGGTTGCTGGATGAATTTGGCTCCGCCCGCGTGATCGACACCCCGATCACCGAATACGGCTTTGCCGGCCTTGGGGTCGGCGCGGCGTTCGCCGGCCTCAAGCCAATCGTCGAATTCATGACTTTCAACTTCGCCATGCAGGCAGTCGACCACATCATCAACTCGGCGGCCAAGACCCGCTATATGTCGGGCGGCCAGATTGAATGCTCGGTGGTCTTCCGCGGCCCCAACGGAGCAGCCAGCCGGGTCGCCGCCCAGCACAGCCAGAACTATGCTTCGTGGTATGCCCACATTCCCGGCCTCAAGGTTATCGCCCCCTATGACGCCGCCGACGCCAAGGGCCTTTTGAAAGCCGCGATCCGAGATCCCAACCCGGTGGTGTTCCTGGAAAACGAGCTGCTCTACGGGGAGAAGTCCGAGGTCCCGGACCTCGAGGATTATGTCCTGCCGATCGGCAAGGCGCGGATCATGCGGGAGGGCGGCGACGTCACCCTGATCGCCTATTCGATCGCCGTTAAAGTAGCGCTGGAGGCCGCTGAGGCCCTGGCCGGGGAGGGCATCGAGGCCGAGGTTATCAACCTCAGAACCCTCAGGCCGCTCGATATGGAAACGATCAAGGCCTCGGTCGTCAAAACCAACCGGGCGGTGGTGGTCGAGGAAGGCTGGCCGCAATGCTCGGTCGGCTCGGAGGTCTCGGCCCGGCTGATGGAAGAAGCCTTTGATGATCTCGATGCCCCGGTGGAGCGGGTCAGCAATGCCGACGTGCCGATGCCCTACGCCGCTAACCTTGAAAAACTCGCCCTGATTTCGACCGAAGATGTCATCCGGGCGGCCAAAAAAGTATGTTATAGGAGTTGATATGATCGAACGGATACAGCTTTCTCACGACACCTTGTGGGCGGCGGTCTTCAAGGCCCCCCTGAGCCTGATGTTTTTTGTCGTGCCGTTCTCCGCGGGGCTTCTTCTAAGCCCGCTTTTTACTGAAATAATCAGCCTGGACGAATGGCTGTACGCGGCTTTGAATATTTTCATCATCGGCATACTGGTTTACCTGAACGCCCTGTTCGGAAGTTTCATTTTCGGCACCTCGCTGTATTTTTTCCTGAATGCGGTGAAGATGCAGAACAAGTGGATTTACTATCTCTCAGGGTTCGCGGGCGGCACCTTTTTTAACCTGCTGCATCCCTGGTATTCCCAGTTTCTGGGGAATATGGAAAAATTCCCGGGGGTCGAAGGCATCCCGATGGCCAATATCGCGGTTTCTTCCTACCCGATCATGTTCGGCCTGATGGGGTTTGTGGTGGCCTGGAAATTCTGGAAGCATCTAAGCAAGGCTGGGGTCATCAATGCCGATTGAGATCAAAATGCCGGCGCTCAGCCCGACCATGGAGACCGGGAACCTGACCAAGTGGCTGGTCCGGGAGGGCCAGTCGATTGAGCCTGGCGACGTGATCGCCGAGATCGAGACCGACAAGGCGACCATGGAAGTGGAAAGCGCCGACGAGGGCGTGATCGGCAAGCTGGTGGTCGCCGAGGGAACCGAGAACGTACCGGTTGGCGAAACCATCGCCATTCTGCTGGAAGAGGGGGAAAAGGCTTCTGATATAAAATCCACCCCCTCACCCCAACCCTCTCCCGCGAGGGGAGAGGGAGCCGGGGAAGGCCTCAAATCCAACACCCTCTCCCTTGACGGGAGAGGGAAGGGTGAGGGTGACAAATTAAAAGAATCCACCCCCTCACCTCAATCCTCTCCCACGAGGGGAGAGGAAGCCCTAAAAGTGCCGAGCGGAGGCCGCCTTAAAGCATCACCGCTGGCAAAGCGTTTAGCGGCAGAGCAGGGGGTTGACCTTTCAACCCTGCAAGGCTCCGGGCCGGGCGGGCGGATCGTCAAGGCCGACGTTGAGGCTGGCATTGGAAAGCCTGGGGCTGCACCAAAGGTGGCGCCTGCGGTCACCGGTGATGCGCCTTATGAAGAGATCAAACTTTCCAGCATACGTAAAATCATCGCCCGGAGGCTGCTCGAATCCAAGCAGACCATCCCCCACTATTATCTCAATATCGAGGCCAACATCAGCGAGCTCCTGAAAGTCCGCCGCGACATCAATGACAAGCTGGAAGGGGTCAAGGTCTCACTCAATGATTTTATTATCAAGGCGCTGGCGCTGGCCCTGATCAAGGAGCCAAACGCCAACGTCCAGTGGGGCGGCGATACCTTGAGGAAATTCAAACGCGCCGATGTTGCAGTCGCGGTCGCCATCGAAGACGGCCTGATCACGCCGGTCATCCGCGCCGCAGAGGCCAAATCCTTAAGGGATATTTCAGCGGAAATGAAAGTGCTGGCGGCCAAAGCGCGCGACGGCAAACTGATGCCGGAAGACTATCAGGGCGGCACTTTCACGCTCTCCAACCTCGGCATGTACGGGATCAAGGATTTTGCCGCGGTCATCAACCCGCCCCAGGCCGGAATTATAGCCATCGGGGCAGGGCAGGAGCGCCCGGTGCTGCGTGATGGTCACCTGGAAAACCAGACCTTCATGGCGATCACCGGCTCGTTCGACCACCGCGCCATCGACGGCGCCACCGGGGCCGAATTCCTGAAAACCATCAAGGAGCTGCTGGAGGCCCCGGCGGTGCTTCTGTACTAAAGGATTTTTTATGACCAACAGGTACGATCTGATCATTATTGGCGGCGGGCCGGGCGGCTACGTCGCGGCGATCCGCGCGGCGCAATTAAGCATGAAAGTTGCGGTGGTCGAGCGCGAACATCTGGGCGGCATTTGCCTCAACTGGGGCTGTATTCCGACCAAGGCGCTGCTGCGCACCGCCGAGGTGCGCCACTTGATCCGGAACGCGGCCGATTTCGGCCTCAAGGCCAAGGATCAGGGATTTGACCTGAAAGCAGTGGTCGGGCGTTCGCGGAAGATCGCCAAACAGCTGACCAGCGGGGTCGAATTCCTGATGAAAAAAAACCACATCGAAGTGATCGAAGGGGAGGGGGTCTTGACCGCCCCAACCAAAGTTTCGGTCAGGAAGAAGGACGGGAAAGCCAGTGAGATCACCGCCAAAAACATTATCCTCGCCACTGGCGCCCGGGCGCGCGAAACTGGCTCGCTGAAAGCCGACGGAAAAAACATCTGGACCTACAAACACGCGCTGACGCCCAGCGTAATACCCAAATCGCTGCTGGTGATCGGCTCCGGGGCGATCGGTATGGAATTCGCCAGCTTTTTCAATGACATGGGATCGAGGGTGCATGTGGTCGAGGTGCTGGAGCGGATTTTGCCGCAGGAAGATCATGAGGTCTCAGCCTTTGCCGAAGGGATTTTCAAAAAGCACGGCATGACGATCGAGACCGGGACCACGGTTGAGAGTTTGAAGGCTGCTGAGAAAAACGTCACCGTCACCTTCAAGGGCGGCAAAAGCGCCACTTACGACAAGGTGATCCTGGCGATCGGGATTACCGGAAACGTGGAAAATCTGGGCCTTGAGGCGGCCGGCGTCAAGGTTGCGGGGGGCCATGTGGCGACCGACCAGTGGGGCGCCACCGGGGTTCCGGGTCTGTGGGCGATCGGCGATCTGACCGGTGCGCCGTGGCTGGCCCACAAGGCGATGCACGAAGGGGTGATCGTGGTCGAAAAAATCGCCGGATTAAAGAACCTCCACGCCCTCGATAAATCCAACATCCCGGGCTGCACCTATTGCCGGCCTCAGGTGGCCAGCGTCGGGCTGACCGAAGCGGCGGCCAAGGAGGCCGGATATGAGGTCAGGATCGGCAAATTTCCCTTTATCGCCAACGGCAAGGCGATTGCGCTGGGGGATACCGAAGGGTTCGTCAAAACCGTCTTTGACGCCAAAACGGGTGAGCTTCTGGGCGCCCACATGATCGGGCCCGAGGTCACCGAGCTGATCCAGGGCTACGCCATCGCCAAGACCCTGGAGAGCACCGAGGCCGAGCTGATGGCGGCGGTCTTCCCGCACCCGACATTATCAGAAGCGATGCACGAAAGCGTGCTTTCAGCCTACGGCAAGGCACTTCATATCTAGGGTTTAAAACCACCCCAAGATAGATTACATGAGAGACCCATGGGACGCGTAAAACCGATAACCGATAAATCGACCCTGCTACGGAAGCCTGACTGGATCCGGGTCAAGGCGCCGGCCTCGCCCGAGTACGCCAGAACCCGTGATTTGATGCGGCGGTTAAAACTCAATACCGTCTGCGAGGAGGCGGCCTGCCCCAACATCGGCGAATGCTGGGCCCAGCGCCACGCCACCGTCATGATCCTCGGCGATACCTGCACCCGGGCCTGCGCTTTTTGCAACATCAAGACCGGCAAGCCCAATATCGTCGACCCCCTGGAGCCCCTCCATGTCGCCGAGGCGTGCGGCGAATTAGGGCTGAAGCACATCGTCATCACTTCGGTCGACCGTGATGACCTGGCCGACGGCGGCGCCGGTCAGTTTATAAAAGTCATCCGGGAGCTGAGGAAACGCGCGCCCGGCACCACCATCGAGATATTGACCCCCGACTTCCGCAACAAGCCGGGGGCGCTCGAGAGAGTGATCGAGGCCAAACCAGATGTCTTCAACCATAACCTCGAGACCGTGCCCAGGCTTTATACGCGCATCCGCCCGGGCGCCCGGTATTACCATTCGCTCCGGCTTCTCGATACCGTCAAGCAGGCCGACCCGGAGATTTTCACCAAGTCGGGGATCATGGTCGGGCTCGGCGAGGAGGAAAGAGAAGTTTACCAGGTGATGGACGACATGCGCTCGGCCGATATCGATTTCATGACCATCGGCCAGTACCTGCAGCCGACCCTGCGCCACGCGCCGGTAAAACGCTACGTCACCCCGGATGAGTTCAGATCATACGACAAAATGGCGCGCGCCAAGGGCTTTTTGCAGGTCTCGGCAACGCCGCTGACGCGCTCCAGCTATCACGCCGGGGATCATTTCAGGCAACTGCAAGCCGCCCGGGCGGCTCACCATGCCGGGAAAAACTCTCATGCCAAGACATGAGGAACAGCGGGTTCTTCCCTTTTCTCCCGAATTTATCTTTGATATTGTCGCCGACGTCGGGGCCTATCCTGAATTCCTGCCGTGGTGCATCAAAGCCCGGGTTTACAGGAAAAAGGAGGATGACTTTTTCTCCGACGTGGTAATCGGATTCAAGATGTTCCGCGAGACCTGGACCTCCCATGTTTTCCTGGACAAACCCAACAAAATCGTCAGCAAGTACGTGCGCGGGCCGATGAAGAGGCTTCATAACGAATGGACCTTCACCCCGCACGCGGAAGGGGTTTTGGTGAATTTTATGCTGGATTTCGAGTTCAAAAACCCGATCATACAAAAACTGATCGGCCATTTGTTTGATGAGGCCGCCCACCGTATGGTAAAAGCCTTTGACGCCAGAGCCGAAGAATTGTCCAAAGGAACCAGAACATGACCCAGCCGACCCTCCATTACTGGTATGAATTCGCCTCGCCCTATTCTTATCTGAGCGCGGTGCGGATCGGGGACGTTGCCAAAGAGAGGGGCGTCAAGGTGATCTGGCGGCCGTTTCTGCTGGGGGGCATTTATAAAATGCTCGAGCTGCCGATCCCGCCGATGCAGCTTAATCCCATGAAAGCGGAATATATGTGGCTGGATTGCGCGCGCCAGGCCAAGCGCCATGGCATTCCCTTGCATAAGCCGGACCATTTTCCGCAATCTGCGGTGCTGCCCGCCCGGGTGGCCCTGATCGGCCTCAAGGAAGGGTGGGGCGAGGCGTTCTCAATCCGGGTCTATCAGGCCAATTTCGTGCATAATCAGCTTATTTCGGATGTTGACGTTATTAGCCAAATACTGGCGGAAATGGGTCAAAAACCGGAGCATGTTATGGCCCGGGCGACCACCCCGGAAAACAAACAGGCCTTGATGGCCGAGACCCAGGAAGCATTCGACAAGAAAATCTTCGGGGTGCCGACCTTCTTTGCCGGCGATGAGATTTTTTGGGGAGACGACCGGCTTGAACTGGCGCTGGAGACCGCTGTCGGATAACAGAACACAGCCAACAGTTAGCCCGGAAAGATGTAAAAAAGATCGTCATACCGGCTTTAGGCCGGTATCCAGTTGTCAGATGTCAGAGGACAGAATACAGTTTTCAGTTAAACATGAAATTTTTGACCTTTTCCAATAACTGACAACTGCCCACTGATATCTGACATCTGTAATCCGGATGCCCG
>JADFJJ010000008.1 GCA_022566215.1 Pseudomonadota bacterium
GGATCGAGAACCTCCAAAAGCGCGCTGGAAGGATCACCGCGGAAATCCTGGCCCATCTTGTCGATCTCATCCAGAAGAAACAGCGGATTGATGGTGCCGGCCTTTTTCATGTTCTGGGTCACCTTGCCGGGCATCGAGCCGATATAGGTGCGCCGGTGGCCGCGGATCTCGGCCTCATCCCGGATCCCGCCCAGCGAGAAGCGGACGAAGGTCCGTCCGGTCGCCCGGGCGATCGATTTGCCGAGCGAGGTCTTGCCCACCCCGGGCGGGCCGACCAGACACAGGATCGGCCCCTTGATCTTGTGGGTGCGCTGCTGGACAGCGAGGTATTCGATAATCCTCTCCTTGACCTTGGCCAGGCCGTAGTGGTCCTCATCGAGGATTCTCTCGGCCTTGCTGATGTCCTTGTTGACCCGTGATTTTTTGTTCCACGGCAGGCTCAGGATCCAGTCCAGGTAATTCCTGACCACGGTCGCCTCGGCCGACATCGGGCTCATCGATTTCAACTTTTTCAGCTCGGCGACGCACTTGTCGTGGGCTTCCTTGGAGAGCTTCTTTTGCTTGATTTTAGCGTCCAGCTCGGAGATTTCATCCTTGCCTTCTTCGTCATCGCCCAGCTCCTTCTGAATCGCTTTCAGTTGTTCGTTGAGGTAATATTCGCGCTGGGTTTTCTCCATCTGGCGCTTGACCCGGCCGCGGATGCGTTTTTCCACCTTCAGCACCGACAGCTCCGCTTCCATGAAGCCGTAAATTTTCTCTAATCTGTCGCCAACGTCGATGCTCGCCAGCAGCTCCTGTTTGTCGGAAATCTTCAAGGAAAGATGTGAGGCAATAGTATCGGCCAGCTTCGAGGGGCTTTCAATCTGGGTGGTCGAGGACAGCACGTCGGGCGAGATTTTCTTGTTGAGCTTGACGTAGTTCTCAAACCCGGCCGAGACCGAACGGGCCAGCGCCTCGAGGTGGCTTTCATCCTGCTCGGATTTGTCTTCCTCATAAAGCTCGGCCTTGATCTCGAAGAAATCATCTCTGGGGGTGTATTCCACCACCCGGGCGCGCTTCAGGCCCTCGACCAGCACCTTGACGGTGCCATCGGGCAGCTTCAGGATCTGCAGCACAGATGCCAGGGTACCGACATCGTAAAGGTCCTCCGGATTGGGATCGTCGTCGCCGGCGTCCTTCTGGCTGACCAGCAGGATCTTGCGGTCGTCCCGCATGATGCTCTCGAGCGCCTTGACCGACTTTTCGCGCCCGACGAACAGCTGCACGATCATGTGGGGGAAGACCACGATGTCGCGCAAGGGCAGGACCGGATAGATGTTTTCTTCCATTATTCTTGCAAGCCTTTTGTGTAATTAAAAAGGTGGCCCAAAGCCACCCCTGTGTCAATGTTATTGCATATGCTCTTATATTCAAATGGGTTTTTTTGAGTGAGGGTCAAGGGGGGGCAAAACAGAAGTATGTTCAAAGGTATTAAAAACAACCTCATAAAGGGCAGTTGTTAATATTGGTTCAGAAATTTCTTTCATTAAAGCCCCTAGTTCGTCCTGTTTAGCTAAATAGTCACTAAAATATGGAGATTCCGATTTTAAATTCAAAATCGAATGTAATTCTTCCGGCGAAAAATATCTTAAGTGAACTATTGCTAAATTATGATCCCAATAATACCCATATTTAGCCATGGCTTTCAAAACTTCAAACTTTACAAAGGTCAAAACTTCTTCTATCCCATACGTGGCTGCCAAGCCTTGAATTGTTTGAGTTAGTGCAGCACCTTGAGAAAGAAATATTCCAAAATTTTTGTTATTTCCAGATTTACTCACAAACTCCAAGGTGCTTTGAAAATCTTTACAATTATATGTAAATGTATTGCCTCGAGGATCAGTAAAATCAAATTTTTCAACGTTAGTATCATCACAATATGTGCGGGTTTGCCATTCCTCAGCCGAAACTAGATTATGCAATCCAAAATTAAAGCCAACAAATAACCCACTACACAACGTAATTATTTTTATCCATATTTTCATTCGTTCATTAAATCCTCATAAGCCTCAGGATATAGTTCCTGTAACATTTCGCTGGCTTTTTGGTGCCCTTGCCGCGCCGCTAAAGTCAGATACTGCCTGACGTGCTTTTCCTTTTTTTTCACCCCTAACCCCTCATTGTGTAAAAGAGCCGTCTGGTATCTTGCATCAGATAAACCATCTGTTCTTTGCCGGGCCTGGAATGACATGGCATAGCCTGAACTGCCTCCAATTCCCGGAATATAAACACTTTCCGTCCCGGAATCGGGTCTTGCTGCTCTCTTCAGATGTTTGGCAGCTTTCTTGTAATTTTGTTCAACCCCATTTCCATTAAGGTAAAACATCCCCAGCCAGTAAGATCCCATCCGGTCTCTGTTTTTGGCAAGGCATTCTACGTATTCGAAAGCGGGGTTAAATTCGGTATTTTTAACAGTAAGGTCAGGGCGAAGTTTAAAATCCGGTCCGTTAGGATTTAGCTTTTCACATTTTTTAGGGTGATTTCCAAAAAGAAATGTAGAAACATCTGCTTTTGCTGATTCGCTCGTAAACAAGCCGGAAAGAATCAGGGGAAGGACGCCCAAGACAATAAAGCCTGTGAACTTTAAATAACTCATCCCGCAACACTACCTACAAAAGGTTACAGGAACAAGCGCCAAGTTAAGGATAAAGGTAAACCGGCGATGCCAACCAACCTATGTAGAGTCTCTACATAGGTCACCCTTTTGCCGCACCTGTTAGTGAAATGGCGGAAAAATTCATACCTATGTAGAGTTTCTGCATAGGTGCTTATTTATTCCAATTTCTTGGTATTCGTTTCATCTAACCTTTAGAGAAAAAGACGGGAAACACACCACTATCGAAAACCGATAGTGGCGGAATAAAATGAAAATGCCTGGAAATTTTCGGACCTGAATTGTCTTACATGCAAGACAAGTAAGACATCGTTACGCATCTCGTCAAAAAGGATTACACACACCATACATTGCCATACCGGCGCTCAGGCCGGTATCCGGATGCCCGCTCTGAGGCGGGCATGACAGGTTGGAGCAAAACCTGAATTTCCGTACGGAAGGAAGTATGAGATGTATTACTTGTATTACAGGTGTTTGCTGGTTTGCGGGTATGACATTTATTCCACCTCTTGCGGGCCGCGCGCCACCAATGTCTCCCAAACTTTTGTGAAATCCCCGGTATTGTTTTCAGTCATCATGAAGGTGCTGCTCAAAGTGTTCTCGATCGCCTCGACAATTCTTCTGCCGTCAAGGTTGCCCAGCAACCGCCCTTCATATTCCCATTGCCACAACCAGCCTTTTTCGGCGGGCTCCCTGATATCGATCCAAACCCAGCGGTTATCCCAGATAAACACCGATAGGGAGATGTCCCGCTCAGACCCGAAATAGCTGACCTCAAGTTCCAGCTTTTCTTCCGGTCCATCCTTTCCTTTTTCCATGACCCGCTGACATTTGATGCCTATTGATTTGTGCTGCAGGGCCTTGCTGCGCTTTTTCAAGCTCAACACCGTTGAGGACAGCAAATCGGATTCAAACTTTGGCCAGTACATGATGCGTCAGACCCTAAAGAGGGTTAGGGAAAAAGTACAGGTTTCTTAGGCCGGTTTGCTCTGCTTGGCGGGGCATGACAAGTCGCAAGCCACCCCCTCACCCCTCCCTCTCCCCTATTTTATTTCGCTCACGCCAGTGAGCTTTGCTCACGGCTTCCGCCGTCGTCGAAGGCTATGGCGGAAGCGTTGACTTTAGTCATTTGCGTGAGGGATAAACTAAAGGGCCAAACGGCCCTCGCGCATCGTTGCGCGCCCCCGCGGAGTGATAGCTGAAAGCTATCTTACATGAGCGAAATAAAAGAGCGATATTAAGCCGGTTTCTTGGCCTTGGCGGGTTTTCCGGAATAGATATAAAGCGGCTGGGCGTTGCCGAACACCACTTCGCCGCTGATCACCACTTCCTCGACGTCTTTCAGGGACGGCAGTTCGAACATGGTGTCCAAAAGAATGTTTTCCATGATCGAGCGCAGGCCGCGGGCGCCGGTTTTCCAGGCCATCGCCTTCTTGGCGATTGCTTTGAGGGCCTCCCCGGTAAAGACCAGCTGCACGTTTTCCATCTCGAACAGCCGCGCGTACTGCTTGATCAGCGCATTTTTCGGCAGGGTCAGGATTTTCACCAGGGTTTTCTCGTCGATATCCCCGAGCGTCGCCAGGATCGGCAGGCGGCCGACGAATTCCGGGATCAGGCCGAATTTCAAAAGATCCTCGGGCTTAAGCTCCTTCAGCAGCTCGCCGATCTTGCGCTCGTCCGGGGCCTCGACCTTGGCGCCGAAGCCCATCGACTTGTCCTGCATCCGGTTGGAGATAATCTTGTCCAGCCCGGTAAAAGCGCCGCCGCAGACAAACAGGATGTTGGTGGTGTCGACCTGCAGGAATTCCTGCTGCGGGTGCTTGCGCCCCCCTTGCGGCGGGACGCTGGCCACGGTCCCTTCCATGATCTTGAGTAGCGCCTGCTGCACCCCCTCACCCGAGACGTCCCGGGTGATAGAGGGGTTGTCGGACTTGCGGCTGATCTTGTCCACTTCATCGATGTAGACAATACCCCGCTGGGCTCGCTCAACATTATAATCAGCCGCCTGCAGCAGTTTCAGGATGATGTTTTCCACATCCTCACCGACGTACCCGGCTTCGGTGAGGGTAGTGGCATCCGCCATGGTAAAGGGAACATCCAAAATCCGCGCCAAGGTCTGGGCCAGCAGCGTCTTGCCGCAGCCGGTCGGACCGACCAGCAGAATGTTGGATTTGGTAATTTCGACATCGCCGGCCCGGCCGGAATGATTGAGGCGCTTGTAATGGTTATGGACGGCGACCGCGAGAACCTTCTTGGCCTTGTCCTGGCCGATCACATAATCATCCAGCACCGCCATGATCTCGGCCGGGGTCGGAACCCCCTCGCCGGCCTTGACGATGCCCGATTTACTCTCTTCCTTGATGATATCGGTGCAAAGATCGACGCATTCGTTGCAGATAAAGACGGTCGGCCCGGCGATCAGTTTGTTGACCTCATGCTGGGACTTGCCGCAGAACGAGCAGTAAAGGGTCGAGGACCCCTTGGAGTCGTTTCCGTTATTGCCGCTATCTTTAGCCATAAACCTTAACTTTTATTTGCCATTACTTGGATTTTATTGTGTCTCAATTGTTTTTTACATGAAATTCGTTAGCAAAACCTTAAAAGATCATATTTTTCGCCGCTGATGCAGCCATGGTAGCCAGAATATTCCCTCCGGCACAATAAAAAATTGCGGCGCTCAAGGGTTATTTGTCAGATTTTCTTTGTGCGTCTTCGCGTTTATTGACCACTTTGTCGATCAGCCCGAAGGCTTTGGCCTCTTCCGGGCTCATGAACTTGTCGCGGTCCAGCGCCTTTTCCACGTCGCTCAGTTTCTGGCCGGTGTGATGAACGTAGATATTGTTCAGGCGCTCCCTGAGCTTGAGGATTTCCTGGGCGTGAATCTCGATATCCGAAGCCTGGCCGCGGACCCCGCCGTGGGGCTGGTGAACCATGATCCTGGAATTGGGAAGGGCGTAGCGCATGCCCGCCTCGCCGGCCGCCAGCAGCAAGGAACCCATCGAAGCCGCCTGGCCGATGCACAGGGTCGCGATCTTGGGCTTGACGTATTGCATGGTGTCGTAAATCGCCAGGCCCGCCGACACTACCCCGCCCGGCGTGTTGATGTAAAAGGAGATGTCTTTCTTGGGATTTTCGGCCTCGAGGAAAAGAAGCTGGGCGGTCACCAGGGAAGCGACATAATCATCCATTGCGCCGGTCAGGAAGATAATGCGCTCCTTCAAAAGGCGCGAGTAGATATCCAGCGCGCGCTCGCCGCGGTTGGTCTGCTCGATCACCATCGGCACCAGGTGCTGGGCTTTTGCTATGTCATAGTCGCTCATGGTTTTCCTTTTCGCTTGAGAATAGCCTAAAAATTCCGTCCGTCACTTCTTTTTTGACTTTGCCCCCGGCGCCGCTTTCTTTTTTGCCGCAGTTTTTTTGGGGGCGGCTTTTTTAGCGGCGGCTTTTTTTGCCGGTTTCTTTTCCACCTTGTCTTCAGCCTCCGCCGCATCCTCGGCTTCCATCGCCTCATAAGCCTTGGCCAGCTGATCACTGGTGACGGTCTTCTCGGTCACCTTGGCGGCGGTCAAAATCAAATCGACCACCTTGTCTTCATAGACCGGCGCGCGGGCGCTTTGAACGGCCTGGGCGTTGCCGCGGTAATAATCGAATACTTCCTGCTCCTGGCCGGGGAAACGTTTGGCCTCGAACAGGATCTGCTGGTTAACCTCTTCCTGGCTGACAATCACGTTGTTGGCCCGGCCAATCTCCGCCAGCAGCAGCCCCAGGCGCACCCGGCGCTCGGCAATGTTCTTGAAGTCTTCACGGTCGGCCTGGTCCTCGGGCTGGTCCAGTTTTTTAGCCTTCTCGGTCGAAAGCTCGCCGCTATGGATCAGATCCTCGCGGATGCTTTTCCAGATTTCCTGGTATTCACGCTCGACCATGCCAGGGGGGACGTCGAAGACGTTCTCGGCCGCCAGCACGTCCAGCAGCCGGCGCTTGATCATCGAGCGCGTAAGGCCATCGTTGTCATCCTTGATTTTCTTGCTGATGCTGGCTTTCAGCTCGTTCAAATCACCAAAGCCGAGCGACTTGGCAAACTCGTCATCGGCCTTGGTTTGCTTGCGGGTGCGGACCGATTTGACCGTCACCTCGAACTCGGCATCCTTTCCGGCAGCCCCTTCTATATTGTAGTTTTCCGGAAAGGTCACCTTGACCACACGCTGATCCCCGGCCCGGGCGCCGGTCAACTGATCCTCAAAACCCTCAATGAACGAGCCCGAACCCAGCTCCAGATGGAAATCCTCAGCCTCGGCGCCCTCGAACGGCTTGCCGCCGATCTTGCCGAGGAAGTCGATCACCACCGCGTCACCCTTCCTGGCGGCGCGGCTCTTGGGGGCGTCTTCAAACAATTTTTGCTGGGCCAGCAGGCCGTCCAGCACCTTGGTCACGGTCTCATCACCGGCTTTGGCGGTCAGGCGCTCCAATGAAATTTTCGACAGATCCGGGACCGTGATCTCGGGCAGGACGTGAATATCCAGCTGGAACTCCAGGTCACAGCCTTCCTCGTATTTGATCAGGTCGACACTCGGCCGGTCCGCGGTCTGGATGTTGTTGTCCTTGACCACCTGGTCGGCGGCGGTGTTGACCATCTTCTCCAGCACCTGGCTGCGGACCGCCGGGCCGTGCTGCTTTTTGAGCAGCGAAACCGGGGCGTGGCCGGGGCGGAACCCTTTAAGATTGATCCTGGTTTTCAGGCCTTCCAGTTCGGCGTTGATCTGGTCTTCGACGTCCTTGGCGGCGACCACCACCTTGTAGGACCGGGTGAGACCTTTAATGTTCAGTTCTTCGAATTTCATTGGTCTGCTCTTACTTTTTTCATTGTTCTTGCAGCTGGCTTGCTTCGGTTCCCGCTTGGTCCGGCTTCGTTCTTTAAACTTCGCCGGACAGGTTCGCTCTAATCTCGCTACGACCCACTAAACTGAACGGCTGGCCAGGCGTAGCTCGAAGAGCGAAGCCTGGTGCGGGCGGAGGGATTTGAACCCCCACGTCGTAAAGACACTGGCACCTAAAGCCAGCGCGTCTGCCAGTTCCGCCACGCCCGCTTATTTGGGGTAAAAACGGGGTAAATCCCGCATCTTTACCAAGCCTTACATTCGCCGTCAGGCATATCGGGTGAGCCTATACCACACCTCTTTGAAAAAACACCAGTTTTTTTGTCGGGGATTTCATTATTTGTCATGCCCGATTCAGCCTATCCGCCATAGCCCCTCGCCTCGGCGAAGCTGTAGCTTCGCTACGGTCTAGCCTGGAAAGCGGGTATGACAATGAATGTGTTTTTTTGTCGGGGATTAGGGAAAAGATTTCAGAACTTTTGGCAGCGCCTCGATCAGGTCATCGGCGATCCGGGGGTTTTAGTAATTATTCCCTTGTCACCCTCACCCTACCCTCTCCCATTTTTTTTCGCTCACGCAAGATAGCCTCTGGCTATCGCTCCGCGGGGGCGGCGAACGGTCGCCGGGCGCACGCTTGTGCGCCGGGAGGTTATCATGAATTTCCGAGGCTAATTGAGCCGAGGCAAGGGCAACTGCCCGTCGCGCATCGTTGCGCGCCCACGCGGAGCCGTGAGCAAAGCTCACTGGCGTGAGCGATAAAGAGAGAGGATTGAGGTGAGGGGGTGGAAAAAGAGTAATTGTCATACCGGCTTAAGGCCGGTATCCGGCAATTGTTTGCGCCACGCGCAAACCTTAAAAAAACAAAAGCCCAGACCCCCGCCTGCGCGGGGGTGACAGTCCGGTGGTCATATCTGCGAAAGCAGGTATGGCAAATAGAATTTAGAGGCCCTTTAATGCCTCCGGAATCTCCTCAATCAAATCATCGGCGATCAGGCCGGGGCCGAGGGAGAGCGCGGCGTCGCCGTGAAGCCAGGCGCCGGCAGAAGCCGCCAGAAATGGCGCCATCCCCTGGGTCATGAGCCCGGCGATAATGCCCGCCAGCACGTCGCCCGACCCCGCGGTCGCCAGTTGCGGGGCAGCGTGGGTGTTGATGATTGTTATCGTCCCATCGGAAATAACCGTATCGGGGCCTTTGAGCAGGACAACCGCGCCGGTCTTCGCCGCTGCCGTCTCAGCGGCCGCCACCTTGTCATCCCAGGAGAGATCAGGCCAGAGACGCTTGAACTCGCCCATATGGGGGGTCAGGACGCACTTTTCGTGAAGCGCGGCCTCGAGGCCCCCGGCATCGCCTTCAAAACTGGTCAGGGCATCGGCGTCAAGAACGCACGGCTTAGCCGTCGCCAAAACCTTAAGGACCCGCTTGCGTGTCCCCTCGCCGACCCCGTTGCCGGGGCCGATAACAAAGGCGCTGAATTTGCCCGAGGTAACAAAGCCTGCAAATTCCTCATCATCGCCATAGCCCGCCGACATCACCGAGAGCTGTTTTTCAGCGTAGGCCAGGATTGCTTCCTCAGGCGCAAGCGTGGTTACCAGCCCGGCGCCGGTGCGCAGGCCGGCCCGCGCCGCCATCCGCGCCGCGCCGGACATACCCAAAGGCCCGCCGGCCACCAGCAGATGCCCGCGCTGGTGCTTGTGGCCGCCCTTGGCGAGCTTGGGAAAATCATCCCGCCACAACGCCGGATGGTTTTCGAAGATCCTCAAATCCACCTTCCTAAGGGCCTCCTCGCCGATACCGATGTCGACAACCTCGACCTCACCGGAAAGCTCCAGCCCGGGCATCAGCACATGCCCCCGTTTTTTGTGTGAAAAGGTCGCGGTCAGATCGGCCTTGAAGGCCGTCCCCATAACCTGCCCGGTATCGCTGGAAATACCCGAGGGAATATCGACCGCGACCCTGAGAGCATCGCTTTCATTGGCGGCCTTGATCCATTTGGCCGCCCGGCCTTCAACCGGCCGCTCCAGCCCGGTGCCGAACAGGGCATCGACGATCACATCAAATTCGTTCAGGTCATCCGGGAATTCTCCGGTCTCCCCCTGATATTTTTCATAGGCGGTAAGCGCCGCGCAGGAATGGCCGTCGGGCAGCTTCAGGGCGGCGCATAAAACATCCCAGCCCTTCCGGCGCAATATCTCCGCCGCGACCCAGCCATCGCCGCCGTTGTTGCCGGGGCCGTTGAGAAACAGGATTTTACCGGTTTTCTTTTTTGCCAGGATCGCCTTGGCCAGCCCCCCGCCCGCCTTGGCCATCAACGCATAGGCGGGAATGCCGGATTTAAACGCCGCGACCTCGGCGCGGATCATCTCCGCCGCCGTCAGGACCGCGTATTTGGAATCAAAGTGCATAAATGACGGATAGTATAAACATAGAATTGTTTTTCGCCAACAAGCGTTGGCGCGGCGACCGTTGAATCTCTATTCCCATTAGGACTAGCTAATCTGGCTATTTTTCCCAAGTGGAATAGAAAAGCTACCATTACCCTCTTGCCTTATTTTTTCAGGATTGCCGATTAATGATTTTCTGCTTCGTGCAGCCTCCTCGTCATATCCTTTGAATAAATCATGGTCGCAGGGGGAAATTATTTTTGCTTCATCATGTGTCGCATCATCGGGAACAAAGTAAATAATTGTTTTAAAACAGTGTTCCCGGGTAATTGCCCAGAACGCTAGTAGTCTTATAACACCTTCACTAAGGCGAAAACGCCAATCCGTCGAATATAACAAAAGGTGTATATGTGGAGTACTTGCGCTTCCATATTTTTTGGATTTAGATATTAGTTTCGACCAAACCCAATCAGCCATTTCACCGTGATTATAGCTTGAAGAGGCAGCTTCGTATGATCCCCCAATTTTTTCTAGGGGTGCAACTTCCATGAGGTCCAAATACTCATCACCAAATTCAGTCTCAAGTGTAAAATCAAAGTCATTTTCTTGATTTTGGGTTGGGTAGGAGACAATTTTGTAAAAAGTTCTTCCTGCTTTTCCCAATCCCTTTATAAAAAACTTAAAAATGAATTCTTCAATTTTCGCTTTACCTTTTGGAAATTGAAGAGGCTGGAATTCTGCTGTTTTATCTTCTAGATTGATAGTAATCGGACCGATCTTGCCGGTTGGTTTCCTGTTTGACCCTGAGTTTGTCATTGAGTTGGACCTTTTAACTAGAAGAGTTTCTTCGAAGAAACACCTTTCCAGCAGTTTACCACAAATGTCTTTTTGCAAAAGCATGACCTGAGCCTTGCTTGATGTAAACTTCAAATTCTTTTGCCTTTTTCTTATCAGTAAAGACAATATAAGTGACAAGCTTCCAAGGTTTGAATTTATTTGTATGAATGGAATTTCCGGAATTATGTTCAGACAATCTCTTTTTTAAATTCACGGTCAACCCGACATACTTTTCATCCGGGGAGGAAACACTTTGGATTAGATAAACATAATACATGATTAACTGCCCTGCGTCGCTAATCCTCCTTCGCCAAGGCTACGGAGGACAGGAGCTATGGAGGGCACTCCTGCTTGCAATTCAAGGCTACTTGGGGCGTAAGCCAGTCCGCCGTCGCTCTTTCACCTTTACTTTTCAAATACTTTTCAAACTCGTCATGCTACACCGGAATTCGTGCACACCTTTAGGGAGAAAATATGTGGGATGCCGAATATCCGAATTTACTCAGCCATGTGGCATCCAGAGGAAAGGCAAGCAGGATCGATTAAAGAATATAAGGCAAACTTATGACCCTCATTGTTTCCGCAAACGGACGTGAATCCATCTGGTTGCTAGCGGATCGCAGGCTTTCTTATAAGGGGCGCGATCCAAAGAATGATGGTCGTAAAGTTATGACTCTCGAAACCCCAGATGGTGTGGCCATTCTTGGTTACGCCGGCCTTGGGGCGACGGCTTTAGGAACTGAGCCGGCCGACTGGATGAGTGCGGTACTTCGTGGCCGAAACCTCCATTTGGAACAATCGCTGGGAGTCCTTGCAAAAGCAATGAAGAAACAAATCCCCCCGCATTTATTGAAATTACAAAATCAGGAAGCTCGAGTACATAATGTTCTAATTCCTGCTTTTCTCGAAGATAGTGTTAAGTTGTATACGATTGATCTTATTTTAAAGGGAAAAGGAGAACCCTTTGATTTTCATTTCATTCAACATGTTTCTAGTTCGCGGTCGGGGAAAATGCCACGTATTGGCATCGGTGGAAGCGGTAGACTGTTTTTGCTTAAAGACCAGAGCTGGGTTAGACCCCTGCTGCGCCTTATAAGCGCCTACGATCGTGGAAAGGTATCCGCTGGCTTGGTAGCGGATCACTTGGCAAGCTTGAACTTTAAGGTTCACAAAGGAGTTTTTGACCAGTCCGTTGGCTCCAACTGTATCGTCACTTGGCGTAATAAAAAGCCAGATTCTCACAAAGAAGGGAGCGGGCATCACTTCTATACTGAAGAAAAAAGGAATCCCGGTTCGGAAACCATACCCCAGATCGCTAATGGAATAGAAATAAACCCATTGGTTGGAGTTATGGAACCGTTTGTATCCAAAATTTTCGAGGCCATGTCGTCTGGTGGGCCCAAAAAGGAACTGAACAAGGACGAAATAAATAAGGCACTAGCACGTTTGCCAAGCAAGCCAGATGAAAATCTCCGATAGAGGTTCATTTTCGGGTGGCCTGCCAGTCCGCCGTCGCTCCTGAAGGAGCTATGGCGGGACACTCCGCTTCGCAATTACAAGCCTTGGCGAGGGCTTGCCTCGCCGAAGCCTTGTGCGAAGGCGGGTGGTGGTGGGTGCAGTCTAGAGCGAACCCGTCTCCGGCAAAATTTGGAGCGATTTCCCTATTAAACAGGGAAAATACAGGGAATTTTCGCGAATTTTAGCATTAATCGCAGTTCTGGCCCCTCTGTAACCCGCGGAGACAATGGGGTTTTCTGCTAAATTCCCTAGGTAAATTAACAGGGAATTTTTTCCGCGTATCAGGGAAATAAATCAATGGGACAGGGAATTATATGCATCATTCAGATGCCAGCGAAGGGCATTGTCAGGCTAAAGTGAACTGGCGTTCGGAAGGCCGCTACAGGGACCAGTGACAATTTGAATAGCCCCCATTTTATGCCTCTTAGGTTCTGAAAAAAATTTAATTTGAGTTTTCGGTTTTGGATGACTTGGTTATCCATTTTGGCGGCGCATACACTTTAATCGTCACGTCATCACCGGCGTTAATGATACCAGCGACCTCGACGACGCCAACCACACCGCGGCAGTATTTAGCAGCTTTGGAAAAGGCAGTAACCCGGAGTGGTTGTCCTGAATTGGTGGTATGGATTGACGCGAGGTGTTGGCCCATTTCAAGGCATGGGGTATTGTATTCCGTCACCTCAAGCTCCGCGCCGGAGGGAAATATGAGGATCGTTCCTTTGGGCAAACGGGACAAGTGAGGCACACCAGCGAGACAGATATTAGCACCAAGACTTGCCGCCGTTAAGGGTTCTTTCAGGTCCATTTTCTGTTGAATTTCGGCAAGTTCCTCTACGGATACGGCTGACCACTGCCGTTCGTTGCGCCGGTTTGTACCCTCAGGTTGCTTGTCTCCCACCCAGGTTTGGCGAGAATAGGACTTGTGGCGGTCACCCAGAAAACCGTCCAACTCGGCCTGAAGAAAGGGGCGTGGCTCCTTGCCCAAATCGTCTGGCGAGCCCAAATATACCGACATCACTTTTGCTGCGATTTTTCTCATGTTTAGTCTTTCATCAATATGCATGGGGCGGCGTTGCTCGCGCCCGGGCTGGCGTCCAAAAGGGCTTTTTCCGGATAGTGCACTTGGCCACCTTGCTGGTCTGGCGCAGTTCTTTTTCGTAGTAGATTTCCGCCCAAATATCGCCTTGCAGGTATTCTGTCTTGATCATCGCCAGCGCGATGTTGGCTTTTACGACCGGTGACCACATGGCGGAGGTGATATAGCCGATTTTTCGAGTACACCGTTTGTTGCTGTACAAATAGGCTTTTTCGGCCGGCTTATTGCCCTCAATATCCAGCTTGGTCAATGTATACTCGGGGCCCTTGTCTCGCTCTTGTAACAGGGCGCGCCGGCCGTTGAAATGTGGTTTCTTGAAATCGACCAACCAACCCAGATTTAACTCAAAGGGGGTCTGGTCGTGCTGAAAGTGAACCGTCTTGAGCGCTTCATTAAATTCCATTTCCGGCATGATAAATCCTGCTTCCAGCCGCGCCATATTGGTGGCAGCCTCGCCGTAGGGTTGGATGCCATAGTCTTCGCCAGATGCATACAGCGCGTCCCAGAGGTCCAACGCCAGTTCCGGCGCGATCCACAGTTCGTAACCGAGGTCACCGGTAAATCCGGTGCGGGATACCATTAATGTGTCGCCGCTGCTGCCGTGAAAGGGGAAATGCATAATGTCATAGGGCTTGGCGGTTTCAATGCCCTCCAGCCCCAGTTTCTTCAATACCTCGCATGAGGTCGGTCCCTGAATGGACAGCGCCGCGATCCCATCGGACATATCAGTAAAGGTAACATCATCGAAGCCAAAGGCGCTTTTCTTCAACCATCCCAGACATGGACTGCCACAGGTCAGCATAAACTTTTCAGGGCCCAATTTGAAAATGGTGCCATCGTCAATCAACCGCCCCTCATCGGTACACCAGCAGACATAAGTGACCCGGTTTTCCATCATATTGGCAATATTACGGGTTACCATACGGTTCAACATAGCTTCGGCATCAGGGCCGCTGACGTCGTACTTCTGCATCGGGCAAATGTCGTAGGTGCCACAGGAATTGCGCACGCAGAAATACTCGTATTCCGCGTCGTAGTAATAGTCGGCGAATTTATAGCCATTCCAGCTGGACCAGGCATCGCGGAGGTTAAGCACCGCTTGCCGGGGGTGGAAATGGGTCTCCTTAAGCCGTTCGCCGGCCCAGCGGTCCTCAGTATTCATAATAGTGACCTTTCCAAGAGCTTATTCATCGTAGCAGTCGTCTTTGGGTACGGTGTTGGGAAGTTTCAGGTCGCGCAGAATTTCCCGGGCGGCATTGGCGCCACAAGCACAGGAGACACCGCCACCGGGATGCGTGGACGAGCCGCACATATACATGTTTTTGATCGGCATTCGATATTGGGCATAACCGGGAAATGGGCGATTGAACAGCAGCTGGTCGATCGTCAGTTCACCCTGGAAGATATTGCCCTCGGTCAATCCCACCCCGGCCTCAATTTCATGCGGCGTGAGAACTTCCATATGCACAATCAAGTCCTTGAAGCCTGGACTGTACCGCTCAATCTTGTCGATAACGGTTTGGCCGAACCGGTCGCGTTTCTCCGGCGTCCACGGCCCATCGGCCAATTTAGACGGGCAATATTGAATGAAATTGGACATCCAGTGCTTGCCCGGTGGCGCCACGGTGGGATCCCAGGCCGAAGGAATCACAGATTCAATAAAGGGATTGTCCGACCAACGACCGTGCTTCCAACAGTCGTAAGCGCGCTCCATGGTTTCCAGTGAGCCAACAAAACCCTGACCCCCGCGGTCGATGTAGCGGTTATCGGGTACACCAGTAAATTTGGGCAGACCCGACAGGGCAATATTGACCTTACCGGACGAGCCACGAATTTTGAAGTTTTTGGCCTTGTCATAAATACCGGGCGGCAGGTCATTTTTATCCATGATTTGTGTGAAGGTACGCTTCGCGTCCAGGTTCGATACCACGATGCCGGCGCGCAGCTCGTCGCCGTTTTCCAAGGTCACCCCGACCGCCTTGCCATCCCGGACCAGTATCTGCTTCACGCCGGCATTGGTTCTGATCTCACCACCGTGTTCCTGACACGCACCAGCGATGGCATTGGAGATAGCCCCCATGCCGCCCCGGGCGAGACCCCAGGCTCCGATATTACCGTCGACATCACCCATCACGTGATGCAGCAAGATGTAGGCGGATCCCGGCGAGTAGACGCCCAAAGCAGTTCCGATAATGCCTGGGCTGGCCATGGCTGCCTTAATCAAGTCATCCTCGAAGTAGTCATCGAGAAACTCTGCCGCGCTTATGGTGAAAAAGCGTATATACTCATACAATTCCTTTTCGCCCAGAGCCCAAAACTCTTTAGCCAGGAACAGCATTTCTCGAATATCCCGCGGCCGGAAGGAGGTCGGGTCAGGGGGTGTTCGTAACAAAGTCTTACGGATCAGCTGTGCGTAGCGGGTCAGGTCAGTTTGGAAGCGAAACATCGAATCTGCGTCGTGCGGTGAGTGCCGCCTGAGTTGGTTGTAAGCCACTTCCTTAGAGTGGTAGCTCACCAAGGTTCGGCCGTCGTCGCCAAAATTCACTGTGCCGAGATAAGGCACCAGTAGCAATCCGTGCCGAGTAAGGTTGAGGTCGCGGTGTATTGTCTGACGCATCATGCTGCAAACATAGGAAAAGCTAGAGTAGGTAAATCCGCTATGCAATTCCCGCGATACCGCCGCGCCACCGATATATTCATTCTTTTCCACGACCACTACGTCCAGCCCGGCTTTGGCCAGATAGGCGGCATTGGTCAAGCCATTGTGGCCCGCGCCGATTATGATTGCGTCATACTGTTTCATTTGAGGATCTCGTGAGCAGCATTATGCCCCGGCCCGCCCATCAGGCCACCGCCCGGGTGGCAGCCTGCGCCGCAGAGATACAGGCCGGAAAGCGGTGTGCTGTACTGTGCGGCTTCGTATGTGGGTCGCATCATCAGCATCTGGTCCAAAGCAAATTCAGTGTGATGCCAGTGGCCACCGGTGACATTGCAGATCTGTTCAAGGTCCAGAGGTGTCAGCAATTCCCGGTGAACAATCTGCTCTCGTATCCCCGGTGCATAGTGCTCGATAGTGCCGATAATTCTCTCACACAGCGCTTCGCGAGCCTCATCGGTCCAACCACCCTTGAGCCGATAAGGCACATACATAATATGGGCCGAGAGCACATGCTTCCCTGCTGGTGCAAGCGACGGATCGTGTAGGCTAGGAATTACGATTTCCATGACCGGCCGCTCTGAACTTTCTCCGTACTTGGCGTCGTCGAAGGCAAATTCGATGGCATCTAAATCCGGTGCGATAATCATTCGTCCATCAGATCGCTCAAGCCCACTAAATTCCGGTAAACCGTCGAGCGCAAGATGTAATTTAGCCACATATCCGTCGCACCGCAGTCGCCGGATTCTGTTGCTGAACTCGATTTCGAGGTTTTGCGTACCAACTAGTTCCAAGAAGGTTCGCTGCGGATCCGCTGACGAAACCACGCGGTCCGCCATAATCTGCTCATCATCGACCAGTTCCACACCGGTGGCGGTGAGACCGGCCGCATTCGCCTCGATCAAGATGCGTCCAACCTTTGCGCCGGTTCTGATCTCGGCGCCAGCATCTTTCGCAGACGAGTATAGTGCCGTAATCAGGCCGCCAATGCCGCCGGCGGGTATGGCATGGTCGCCGTCGTACTCACCGCTCATGCGATAGAGCATTGTCAACACTGTGTGATTGGGCGAACGCGGTGCCATCTTGGAGCCAATCAGTCCGTCCCAGCTAAGGACTGCCTTTAAGAGGTCACTATCGAAATTCTCATCCATAAGGTCCCGCGCCGGCAGAGCGGCAACGCGCAGGAACTCGCCCATATCGTCCTTGCCGAGCAGGCGCAGCTTGAGCCCGATCCGGGCGAAGGTCAGGATTTCCGAGAGGTTGTTATTGCCAATGCGAGGCATGGTCTTGAGCCAAACCGGCTTCAGCACGTCGGCAAAGCGTCGCAGCAACTGGCGGTAATCAGCATAAGCGCTGGCATCGTCCGGGCTGACACCGCTGACTGCGCCCTGCTGCACGATAACGTGATCTCCTGCGTCGCCTAGCCCCACGGTCGCCAGCGCTTTTCCCAATTTGAAACCATGGGCCTTGAGGTCGAGGTCGCGGACGATTTTCGTCGAAAACTGGCTCACAGAATGAGCGATCGATGTCTTGAAACCGGGATAAAACTCGCGCGTGGCGGCCAGGCCACCGAGGGTGTCAGCCGCTTCCAGTACCAGCACGCGCTGACCGCCTAGTGCCAGATAGGCGGCGCAAATTAGCCCGTTATGGCCTGCGCCGATTATGATTGTGTCAAAGTTTTTCAACTGAAGGCCTCCCTGATACACTTAGCCAACGTCTTTTATGGTTTGTCGCATCAGTTCAGCGATTTTATCGATGTCGTTTTTCGTAACGATCAGTGGCGGCGCGATGGCCACCTGGTCACCGGTAATTCGAATTTTCAAACCATTCTCAAAGGCCCGCTGGAAAATAGCCCCCGAACGAGACATAGGCACCCCGTCCTTTTGTGCGACGGTCAGACCACACATCAGGCCAATATTGCGCACATCTGTAATGACATCCTCATCACCCAACGCATGTGCCATATCTTCGAAATAGCCTTCAAGCTTGCGGACATTTTCATAAACGCCTTCATTTTTGTAAATTTTCTGAACGGCGATTGCGGCTGCAACCGCCAAAGGGTGGGCTGAATAAGTATAGCCATGGAACAGCTCAATACCTGATTTGGTCTCGTCAAGGAATGTATCGTAGATACCCTTCCTGACAGCCACCGCCCCCATGGGAACAGAGCCGTTGCTAATGGCTTTGGCGATGGTGATTATGTCCGGCGTCACACCGAAGCGTTCAGCGGCTGTAGCGTATCCAAGACGCCCGAATGCCGTGATGACCTCATCGAATATCAGGAGAATTCCGTGTTTTTCCGTAATCTCGCGCAGACGTTTCAAATACCCTTTGGGCGGAACATAGACGCCTGCCGATCCAAAAACCGGCTCAACAATCACCGCCGCGATGGTACTGGAATCATGAAGGGCAATGATGTTTTCAAGCTCGTCGGCGTAAGCATCACACGGCTCGGGCTCGCCTCGGGAAAACGCCATGGTCTCGGGATCATAGGGAAATGGCAAATGATCTACCCCTGTCAGCAAGGTGCCAAAAAATTTGCGGTTGTTCACCATACCGCCCACCGAAATGCCCCCGAACCCGACGCCGTGATAGCCGTTTACACGGCCAATCATGCGAGTGCGTGTACCCTCGCCGCGAAGGAAATGGTATGCGGTCGCAATCTTGAGGGCGGTGTCCACCGATTCCGAACCGGAATTGGTGAAAAAAATGTGGTTCAGGTCATCCGGCATATCGTCGGCCAGAATATTGGCCAGTTCAAACGCCGCCGGATGGCCGAACTGGAACGGCGAGGCGTAATCAAGCTTGCCGGCCTGTTCACGGATGGCCTTCACCACCTTGGGATGATTGTGACCCAAGGCGCAGCACCAAAGCCCCGATGAACCGTCAAACACCTCGCGGCCATCGGTGGTCCGGTAATACAAACCATCGGCGCTTACGAACATGCGCGGATTGGCTTTAAACTCCCGGTTCGCGGTAAACGGCATCCAATAGGCCGACAAGGTATCGTTTGTAAGTTTCATGTTATTTTCTGCTCTACTATGTTACTTGTACGAAATGGCTTGAACAGTCCTTTGTAGCCCGGTTTTACCAAGATACAATCGCCTGGTTACAGATTCTATGAAGCGTCCATATTAGGCCTATCTTTTGCCCTTTTCCCGATATAGATTTTGTGATCACATATTAGCCGATCTTTTTGACCTTGGAAAGTTCTATTATGGTGCCTCGTCGCACAATAACCCGCCGTGATTTTATGAACGGCGTTGCCCTTAGTGTTGCCGCAGGAAGCCTTTTGTCGCCACTGGAAGTGGCTACCCGTTTTAGCAAGGCAGTAGGCAAAGAAGACTATTATCCCCCTAAACTTACAGGTATGAGAGGCGATCACTTTGGTTCTTTTGAAGTTGCCCACGGCGTTGCCATAGAGGGCAGAAAATGGACCAGGCCCGCAGCGCAAGCCGATGATACCTACGACTTGATCGTCGTTGGCGGCGGAGTTTCGGGTCTTTCCGCGGCATGGCTGTACCGGGGCCAAACCGGGCCCGATGCAAGAATACTTATCCTTGACAACCATGATGACTTTGGCGGTCACGCAAAGCGAAATGAATTTAATGTCGATGGCCACAAATTAATCGGTTACGGCGGTAGCATGACCATAGAGGGGCCGAAGCATTATTCGCCTTCTGCAAAACAACTCCTGAAAAACATTTCCATCGACGTTCAGCGTTTTTATAAATTCTTCGATCAAGGTTTTTATGATCAATGGAACCTGACTAGCGGGATTTATTTCAACAAGAATGCCTACCAGGTGGACCGGCTGGTGCCTGACCCCTTCCGAAATTCGTACACTCCGATTAGTGGGAAACCCGCACAAGAGGTAGTCGGAATGTTCCCAATTGAGCAAGCGACCCGGGATGCCCTGGTCCGGCTTGTGGAAAGCGACATTGATTATTTGGCGGGTGTCCCAGTTCAGGCAAAAATCGAGATCCTGGCCAGCATTAGTTATGTTGATTTTCTTGAAAAATATGCCGGTGTTCCCCGTGAAGGAACGGATATTTTAAGGGATAAGGCCAAAGGGGTCTGGGCGCTTGGCTGGGATGCCTTGTCAGCCCTTGAAGGTGCCCGGCTGGAAATGCCCGGAACCAGCGGTATGGGTTTAAGCTATGAACAGTTGGGATGGGATGCTGCCGAAGAACCCTATATTTTTCATTTTCCTGACGGCAATGCCGGCATTGCCCGGTCACTGGTTCGCAGTTTGATCCCTGGCAGTTTGCCAGGAGACACCATGGAGGACCTAGTGACTTCACGGGCAAACTACACATCTCTTGACCATGAAAACAATAGGGTTAACATTCGCCTTAACAGTACCGCCATTGATGTTCGTCACACAAAAGATGGCAAGGCTGTCGATGTCACCTATGTCCAAAAAGGGGTTGCCAACCGGGTGCGCGGGAAACATATCATTCTTGCCTGCAATAACCGGATGATTCCTTTTATCTGCCCCGAGGTCCCTAAAGCGCAAGTTGAGGCCATCGATTATGCCATAAGAGCCCCTTTGGCTTATATTAACATTGCTCTTAGAAACTGGCGGGGGTTTGTTGAAGCAGGTATTGACAGGTTTTATATCCCCCAGCCAAACATGATGCACTTCCTTACCTTGGATTACCCGGTCAGTATGGGCAGTTACAATTTCTCGAAAGGCCCGGATGAGCCAATCGTGGTTCATGGAAACTACGTTCCAGATTCCCCGGGGTTGGGTTTAACCGGCCGCGAACAGTTTGCCCTTGGCCAACAAAAATTATACCAGCTTGATTTCGCAGATTTTGAGGACGACGTTTTCCAGCAAATGAGTGGAGCGCTTGCTGGCACCAGTTTTGATGCGGAGCGGGATATTGCCGCTATCACAGTTAATCGTTGGCCCCACGGCTACGCCTATGAATACAATGAATTGTTTGATCCGGTAGACTGGAATCACACCAGGGGACCGCACATCGTAGGACGGGCGCAAATTGGCAGAATCTCAATCGCCAACTCTGATGCCTCTGCTTACGCTTACGTTGATGGGGCTATTGATGCAGCGGCCCGGGCGGTGGATGAACAGGTCGCTTTGGACTAAAACAAACCAGGAGGCGTGGCGCGGCGGCGTGGCGGGCTCCAGAAGGGTTCGTCGTGCACGCGGCATCGCTGCCAGACGCGATTCCACTGAAGTTCGCGCTGGTAATAAATCTCTGCCCAGAGGTCATTCAGGGGGTCGTCTATGGCCACTTCCAGCGATGCAAAGGCGATATTCTGTTTGCAAGTTGGTGACCACACGGCGGACGTCACTACGCCCGCAACTTTTTTGCGGCCATGGAAAATATAGCTGGCGTGCGCGGGTTTGTTGCCGTCGATATCCAGCTTCACCAGGCGATATCTTGAGCCTTTTTCTTTTTCCCGGATCAGTGCCCTGCGGCCGGTGAAATTGGGCTTATCCAGATGCACCAACCAACCAAGCCCAAGCTCGAAGGGCGAGCGATCATGATCCTTGCGAATAGTATGATTGGCTGGCGTGAAATCGTCGCCGGCCTGAATAAATCCGGCTTCAATGCGGGCGATATCCAGTGCATGGGTGCCGATGGCACGAATGCCATAATGTTTTCCGGCCTCGAACAGCTCGTCCCAAAGGGTCAGCGCCTTTGAGCCCCCGACCCACAGCTCATAGCCCAGATCACCGGTAAAGCCGGTGCGTGACACCATTAACTTGCCACCATGATAGGGAAAGTGCACAATGCCAAAGGGCTTCAGTGTTTCGATACCCGAAAGACCCATCTTGCTTAGCACCGCGAATGACGTCGGCCCTTGCACGCTGAGGGCAGCCACCCCTTCGGTCTCGTCCGTGATGTCCACGTCAAAACCGGCCGACGATATCATCAGCCATTCATATTGGCGCTCATAGGCGCACAATCTGTAGTCATGCTCACCGAAACGGAAAATGGTCCCGTCGTCGACAACCTTACCCTGGTCGTTGCACCAGACGCTGTAACCGACCCGGCCAGGTTTGAGCTTCGACATGTCGCGCGTGACCATGCGGTCGAAGAAAGCCTCCGCATCTTGGCCGCGGATGCGGTATTTGCTCATCGGCGACAGGTCCATGACTGAACAGGCATTGCGGATGGCAAAATACTCGAGCTCGACATTTTCGAAATAATCCGCCGACAAATACCCCTTCCAGCAGTGCCAACTGCTGTCCTGCGACAGTTCCGCCATCCGCGGATAGAAGGGCGTCGGCAGCGAATGCTTGCGAAAATGCTCCTTGTCATACTGCGCGCGCATCACTTGTCTCCAGCGATAATGGCTTGCGCCGCGTTGTGACCGGCAGCACCCATAACGAATCCTCCCGGATGGGCACCGGCCCCGCACAAATACAGCCCATCGATCGGCGTGCGGTACTGGGCGGTGCCATAAGTGGGCCGCATCATGAACATCTGGTCAATGGCTAGTTCACCATGGTGCCAGTGACCGCCGGTCATGCCAAATTCGCGTTCAATATCCACCGGCGTCAGGCATTCGACGGTGGTTATCTTGTCCCTGAAGTCAGGGGCATAGGCCGAAATAACATCGACAACGCGCTCGACAAAGGTATCTTTCTGGGCGTCCCAGCCGCCTTTCAGGTCGTACGGCGCATATTGCACGATGGCCGACAATACATGCTTCCCGGCCGGCGCCAACGATGGGTCAGCGAGGCTGGGAATAGTGATTTCCATCGCCGGGGCTGCTGAGAACTCGCCATATTTCGAGTGATTAAAAGCATGCTCCAGATATTTCCGAGACGGCGCGATTACCAGCCGATTGCCCAGCGCATCCTGCTCAAGACCGGTAAAATCGGGCAGGCTGTTCAGCGCCATATGTAGCTTGGCGGCCCGCCCAGAGGTGCGCAGATTGCTGATGCGATGTGCCAACCCGGCTTCCAGATTGCGCGCACCTACCAGCTTCAGGAATGTAGTTTTTGGGTCGGCATTCGAAATTATCGTTGGCGCGCGGACCTCTTCGCCACCCGCGAACACAACACCAACTGCACACCCGCCTTCCAGCAACACGCTCTCGACCAGTGCCGCAGTCCTGATCTCGGCACCGAAACTGGTTGCGGCATCCGCTAGCGCCACTGTGACGCTGCCCATACCACCCATTGGCAGGATCGGAATGCTTTTCAGGCCGCCTGCCAGGCGATAGAGATAAGTCACCACAGTACCCGGCATGCGGGGTTCCATGGCGGTGCCCAGAACCGCATCCAGCGCCAAGGCACCTTTCAATGCCTCGCTTTCGAACACTTCATCCAGAAGATCATGGATATTCATGCCGATGATACGCAAGAAATCCCGCATGCGTTTTTTACCGAGCCCAAAGCGAATATCCCAGCCCATCCCGGCCAGTTTTATCACATTCCCGAACCCCGCGTTAGCGAGGCGTAGCGGAGTCTTGAGCAATTGCGGGGCCAGCGCCCTGGCGTGACGCTCCATTCGCTTGATGAACCTGGTGTAAGCCACCTTGTCGGTATCGGAGACCTCGGCCCCCTCAATATTGTGGCGACGGATGGTCAGTTTGTTGCCGTCTGCAGCCAATGAAATCGTTTCAATCGGCGGCCCGTTCAAATTGAGACCGTGGGTCTTGAGCTTAAGTTCGCGGACTATCTTTGGCTGTAGCATATGAAGGATGTGGGCGCAGGCAGAGACCTTGAAGCCGGGCGCAAATTCCCGTGTTATTGCTGCGCCGCCGACCTGCTCGGAGCGCTCCAGAACCAGCACCTTCTGCCCGCCCTTTGCCAGGTAGGCGGCGCAAACAAGGCCATTGTGACCGGCACCGATAATCAGGGCATCATAACGATCAGTCATCGCCAAAATCCTCCGGAGTAATATTCTCCCTGCCCAGATCTGCAAGGATTTCGCGCGCCGCATTGGCGCCCGGCGCCGCCATGACACCACCTCCGGGGTGAGTGGTGGATCCGCACATATACATACCCTTCACCGGGCCGCGGTATTGGGCATAGCCCGGGAACGGCCGGTTAAACATCAGTTGGTCGAAGCTCAGATCGCCCTGGAAAATGTTGCCAGCGGTCAGCCCCACTTCAGCTTCGATCTCGTGTGGGGTGCGAACCTCGGTATGCAGGATCAGGTCCTTGAAATTGGGGCTGAAAGTGGCAATGGCGTCTATCACAGTCTGGCCAAAGGCCTCGCGCTTATCCGGCGTCCAGTCGCCATCTGCAAGCTTTGCGGGGCAATATTGAACGAAGACGCTCATCATATGCTTACCCGGCGGGGCCATTGTCGGATCGGTCAATGTCGGGATCATCATGTCCACGTAGGGCCATTTGGACCAAGTGCCGTTCTTCCAGTCATCGTAGGCGCGCTCAAGTTGCTCGAAGTTTTCGGTAATATGCAGATCGCCCTTGATAAGGGGACAACCCACGGGGAACTGCGGGAATTCGGGCAGGCCGTCCAGCGCAATATTGAGCTTGCCCGACGACCCCTTGATCTTGAAGTTTTGGGCCCTCTCCACCACCTCATCAGGCAGGTCTTTCTGATCCATGATCTTCAGAAAAGTCCTTTTGGCATCAAGGTTCGAGACCACGATTGGGGCGTCGATTTCCTCGCCGCTTTCCAGAACTACGCCTTTGGTGCGACCGTTCCTGACCCGAATTTGGGCGACCGGCGCATCGGTGCGGAGTTCGCCGCCATGTTCCTGCAACGCGCCTGCCAAGGCCTTGGCGAGAGACCCCATGCCGCCGCGCGCGAAGCCCCAAGCACCGACATTGCCATCGATATCGCCCATATAATGGTGCAATAATACATAGGCCGTGCCCGGCGAATAAGGGCCCAGCGCGGTGCCGATGAGGCCCGATCCAGATAATGCTGCCTTAACCAGTTCGCTTTCGAAATACTGGTCCAGAAATTCGGCAACGCTCATGGTGAAAAAACGGATAAACTCGTAAAGCTCCTCTTCGCCAAGCTCGTACAGATTTTTCCCCAGAAAAAAGAGCTCTGAAAGGTCTTTCGGCTTGAAGGATGTGGGGTCCGCCGGTGTGCGTAAAAGGAACGGGCGAATGAACCGGCAATAGCGCATCACGTCTGTGGAAAAGCGTTCATAGGCATCGGCGTCGTGCAACGAGTGACGGGCGAATTCACGGCGCTTCACCTCGTGATTGGTATAGCTGCCAAGATAGTCGCCCGACTGCGTCAGCGTTGCACCGCCACCAAATGGCACCACCTGCAGCCCATGGCGGGCCAGATTGAGGTCACGATAAATCTCGGGCCGCAGCAGACTGCTGACATAAGAACAGTTGGTATAGGTCCAGCCTTCATACAATTCGCGGCTGACCGTGGCACCGCCGATGTAGGGGTTGCGCTCGACAATCAGGACGTTCAACCCGGATTTCGCCAGATAAGCGGCATTGGTCAGCCCGTTGTGTCCGGCTCCTATGACGATGGCATCGTATTTGTTCATTTATTCACAAGATTCCACTGTTCGGGCCCATGCCGACTACACCGAGATTGAAACCAACTTTAGCCTGGGAGAAAAGCAAACACCAGCCGCTAATTCAGGCCCTCAGTGGGATTTTTGGGGCATTTTAAGGCTTGGCCGCTACCTTTCGCCGCCAAACGAAGTGGAAATGCGTACGCCAAACGACCTGGGTCTGCTTGCATTAAACCACACCGACGGGAGAATTCCGTCGCCAGCGAAAATGCCGTCGTAATAGAGAGCGTTGGTGACATTCTCAACATAGGCGGTAATCGCCCAGCCATTGTTAGATTCATAGCCAAATCGCAGGGAAATATCGGCATAGGCGTCAATAACTTCTGCCGGGTCCGTCGAGGCCGAAAGGGCCGAGGTTTTTGTCTGCCCGTACAATTCAGCAGCCGCCCTTATATAGCCGCCATTTACGGGGTATCGGAAATTAATCCTGGCGGCACCCGAAAGGTCGGGAACGTGGGAAAGGCTCGCACCCTCACAGGCGTCCGGATCTGGTCCCGGGCAAATGGGCTGGGCCCCCGACAGCTTGGTCGAGGCATGGGCCGCGGAAAACCTTAGGTCAACATATTGGCTAACCACCCATTGCATGGAGCCTTCGAAGCCATAGCCCTTCACAAAGCCGACATTATCGACCCTGGTGCCGCCACCCAAGCCAACTACGAAGAGTTGCATATCCTTATAGGTATAGTAATAGGCATTTGCGTCATAACGAATTCTTCCATCATGAGTGGTTCCCTTGATCCCTATTTCATATGACCAAGCCCTTTCCGGCGCAAAATCGTCAGGTCTGGCATCGTTGTTGGTTAGACCCGTGACCCCAAAAGGAAGTTCAGGCTGACCAGCAAGTTCCTGGACGGAAAAGCTGCCAAAGCCACCAGATTTGAAGCCCCGCGTCGCACTGGCGAATAGCATTGTGTTGTCGTTGGGACGATAGCGCGCAACAAATTGCGGGGTAAATGCACTCCAGCTCCGTGTGTCGATCAAGGGCTCAGCTGTTGTAAAGCCCAGTGCGAAAAAAGGCCCGAGATTACTGGCTACCGGGAAGCCCTCTATAGAGAATTCCTTGGTGTCTTTGGTGTAGCGCACACCGACTCCGATATCGAACTTATCGCTGAAGGCATAGTTCAGATTTACGTAGGCTCCCCAACCCTTGTAGTGACCGATCGCCCGGTTATCTTCGATCAATTCACCGTTCAGCGGATCATCATAGGGGGAATTGTTATAATAATAATATTGACAGCCGAGGAGGCCATAATAAGCTGCGGAAGCCCCGGTAAGGTAATACGGGTACCCTTCATAATATGGCGCAAAATAATAGGCGCACATGATTCCTTCATTGGATTTTTCTGAGAAAAATGCGTTAATATTTTCCTTGTAGAAAGAGACACCCCCATACCACGAAAGGGGCTCATCAGTATCCGAAGCTAATCGTATTTCCTGTTGAAAATAATTGCCTTTTTGATCCTGAAGATAATCGTTAATTTGAAGGTTAGTGCCGTCAAAATCCTCTACATAAAAATAACTGTGATCCGTATAACCGGTAATTGAGGTAAGCGTCACACCCCCCAGATCCCAGTCAAGCTGGAAACCAATGGTGAAAATCTCACTATCATCAGCAATGTCGTTAAATCCGAGATCTTGATCAATATCGCGCCCGTTGCCGCCAACTGTAACGCCAAAAAGATCATTCAGGCGCTGAAACGTACTGCTTCCAGCAATGGCCCGGTAGGTTGTTCCGTCCTGATTGCGATCCTCATATTCAACGGTTAAAGCGGCTGAAATATTTTCATTTTCATAGAGGGCGGTCCCGCGAATGCCAAATTTTTCATGGGCGAGCCGTCTTGGGTCGGCTGGCCGGAAAACATTATCTACGTACCCGTTTTCGGTGGAATAGTAGCCGGCGATCCGAACGCCAAAATTATCATTCGAGGATAAATTGATTGCAGCTTCGCCAACATAATGACCGCGTTGGCCAGCATCAAATTCAGCATAACCGCCGTTCGAATTGAGGTCCGGTCGCTTGGTGAAAACGCTGATTGCGCCGCCAATGGCGTTGCGGCCAAACAGGAAGCCCTGGGGGCCACGCAATGCCTCGGCACGGTCCATATCATAAAGGCTGGTAATGGCCACGCCGTTACGGCCCATATAGAGGTTGTTCTTGAAAAATCCGATCGAAGGATCGCCGCCGACCCCGAAATCATTGGTCAGAATCCCGCGTACCGAGACAGCATCGATGAAACTGTCCTGCGAATTGCCAGTAAAGCCGGGCGTCCAGAGGATCAGGTCCTTCATGTCATTGAGGTTCACATCGCGCGTAAAATCGCCCGAGAGCGCGGTAATCGCCAGTGGCACGTCCTGAATGGAGGTCTCACGTTTTAGCGCCGTAACCAAAACTTCCTCAACAACCAGATTTTCCCTGGGTTGTTGGGCGGTGGCCTCGTTTTCCTCAGGTTGTTGGGCGGTGGCTACGTTCGGCATGGAAGTCATCAATGCGATTGCCGAGATTGAACACCCCGCCAGCAGCTTCGATTTCAATTTGGATTTTTTCATGATTATATTTCTCCCCCTCAGATTGAAACACCATTGGCAGAAATCGCTTTATCTATTGACATCAAAATAGCCGAAAACCCAAATTTTTTCAAGGCATAATTGTGATCACAAAAAAAATAAAGGAAAAGCCCCAAGCGCGCCGACGATCAAGCCACAACATCCGCTTCGTGTAGAATTTCCAGCACCGGTCTGAGTTGACTTTCATATTTGCGCCAGCGATCTACCGATCTGGTGTGGACCTTCTCACGAACCTGAACCGCACTTGCGGTGGTCACCGCCTGGTCCTGGCGGTGAAAATCAAGACAAGCATCTTCCCATGGCAAATCAAGATAGCCGACCAGGCGCCGTGCGTTTGATTCCAAATCACTAACAACCTCTTCGTACTTGACGTCAAGAAAATGCCCGGGGAAAAGGGAGCGCCAATAGGCCATCAGGCGATGATAGCGAACGTGATGCCGCGCCATTTCCTCCAAAGTGTAGGAATGAAAATAAGCTTCGGCAAAAAGCTGCTTAAAACTTGAAAAGCAACTATCCATAGGATCGCGGACCAGATGTATAATTTTTGCATTGGGAAGCGCCTTCACGATCATGGGGATAAAAAGGTAATTAATCGGCATCTTATCGACGAATCTGGGCAAACTACCTTGCATGCTGGCGGACGACTTCATGTATGTTTCGCCAATTTTAGCCGGATCGGCGGCGGCGGAGGCCCGCACCAGTTCGGATGAAAGCTGCTTAGGTGTCTCGATCCGGACATTGCGTCGAAGGGCAAGCCTGAGTTGCTGCAATTCGCCAGCCGAATGAACCATTGAGTGACTTGTGATGATACGCTCGACCAGAGTCGTTCCGGTCCGGGGTTGGCCAACAATGAAAATCGGGGCTTTTGTTTCAAACCCTGAAGTCTCCCGGGCTACCCAATCGGAAGTGAAGGTCTCCTTTAGCGCCTCGAACATCTCTTTTTCTGCGGCTTCGTCAAATTCGATTGTTTGTTTCTTTGCTTTTGCGCCCCTTTCGAAGCATCTGAACGCTTCGGCCCATTCCCCCAAATCCTCATATTCCTTGCCCGCAGCGTAAGCGACGAACGAAAGCGCCTTTGGGTCTGAACTGAACCTTCCCATAAGGGTTTCAAGGGTTTCGAGATGGCTGTGATCCGTGGCCCGGCGCAAGGCGGACTTGCGCCAGTGGGCCTGAGGCTCAAACGGCCTGACCTTTAATGCCCGATCCAGGGCCGCCTCGGCTTTTTCTGTTTCTCCCAGGAAAATCAGGCTGCTTGCCAAATTGAGATTAAAGGCCGGTGATTTGGGAGCCTTTTTCACCGCCCGGCTGTACCATCTCTTGGCCTGGTGTTGATCGCCAAGCGCCGACCAGGTGGTTCCGATCAGATCCTCTACCATGGGATCCTTCGTGCCGGCTTTTATGGCGCTCTCGACTGCATTTTCGGCGCGCTTGGGCTGCCCGATTTTCATAAAATTTCGGGCCAATTGCGCCCACCCGGCAGAATGTTTGGGGTCAAGGGTTGTCACCGAACCAAATGCCTGGATGGCAACCTTTAGTTCCTTGGTCTCGGTTGCGATAAGTCCCACCAGAAAATGGCCTTCGATATTTTTCGGGGCTGCGGAAAGAACCTGTCTGCAACAATCCCCGGCTTCATCAAAACGCCGCGCGTTTAATGCATCGAACCCACGTTTCAAAAGCATATGAATATCATTCGTGGTCCTTATTTGGGGGTGTCCGCGCGGTGATTTGTTCATATGGCCTTCCAGAGTTTTTCTCGTACGGTGGTCCATTGTCTAGTCATAATTTCTGATTGTCAATACAACCGCCGCCAGTTCCGCCATATCTCGGTATTCGTGTATTCGCATAATTTTCGTGACAGTCGTTTCTTCCCTGAGTTTGGCCAAACCGACTAAAAAGAACGGCTAATTTGTGATCAAATAATGCAGTTAGCCGCTGCCGGATATTGGAGCAGTTCGAGGAGCAAGCATTGACCGCGGAGTAGCATCGACCCTGATCGCCCGGATCAGCTGCCCAGATTTATCCAAGTTGCCTTCATCTCGGTATATTTTTCGAGCGCGTGTAGCGATTTGTCACGCCCGGTTCCTGACTGTTTAAAACCACCGAAGGGCGCTGTCATGTCGCCGCCGTCATAATAATTAACCCAGACACTGCCGGCCCTGATTTTACGGGCGACCCGGTGAGCCCTGCTCAAATCACTCGTCCAGACGGCTGCGGCGAGGCCGTAAGGAGTGTCATTGGCAATACGGACGGCTTCATCTTCATCGGAAAAGCTAATGCAGGAAAGCACCGGGCCGAAAATTTCTTCACGGGCAATCTTCATCTTGTTCGTTACCTGATCAAAGACTGTTGGTTCAATGTAATAGCCATTTTCCTCGACTTTGGCGCGATGACCCCCGCAGCGCAATGTCGCGCCTTCCTTGGTACCTCTTTTCACATAACCCATAACGCGTTCGGTCTGAATGTCGTCAACCATTGCCCCCATCGCCGCATCCGGTTCAAGCGGGTGCATGGGCTGCATTGTGCCGGCGGCTTTGACGACTTCATCAACAAAATCATCTTTGATTGATTTGTGGACCAATAATCGTGAGGCGGCGGTACAAACTTCACCCTGATTGAAGAAAATGGCTGAAGCCGCTGCGTTCGCCGCTGTTTCAAGATCTGGCGCATCAGCAAAGACAATGTTAGGGCTCTTGCCACCACATTCAACGAAAGTACGCTTCATATTGCTGAGTGCGGCGATGCTTAACAAATGTTTGCCAACCGGGGTTGAACCGGTAAATACCAGCCCATCGACATCCATATGGGTTGCAATCGGCTCGCCTGCTTCTTTGCCAAACCCGGGCAAGACGTTGAACACGCCTGGGGGAAGGCCAGCTTCCAACGCCAACTCTGCCAGTCGAATAGCCGTAAGCGGCGATTTCTCTGAAGGCTTAAGAACAACAGAATTGCCTGTAGCAAGCGCAGGAGCTAGCTTCCACGCTGCCATCAACATCGGGAAGTTCCAGGGCACAATGGCGCCGATAACCCCCAGCGGCTCTCGGGTTATTAGGCCCAGTTCAGTCTGTCCGGTTGGCGCAATCTCGCCATAGACCTTGTCGATGGCTTCAGCGTTCCAGTCAAAGCAGCGCACAGTCGCGGCTACATCAACAGCCAGGCTGTCGCCAATCGGTTTACCCATATCCAGGGTTTCAAGCAGCGCCAACTCTTCCCCATGATCGGCAATTATCATTGCAAAGCGCTGCAGAACCTTCTTACGGCCGACTGGCGGCATGTTGGCCCAAACGCCGCTTTCGAAGGCTTTGCGAGCCGCCGCAACCGCGCGCTCTACATCCTCGGCGCCACACCTGGCAACCGACGCCAGTTTTTTACCGTCAATCGGGCTGATGCAATCAAATGTTTCGCCTGACGCAGAATCCACAGGCCGACCGTCGATGATTGCCTGATGCGAAATTTTCAGATTCGGGATCATGTGCTCCCATTCGGATCTTGATTTTTGTTTCATAAGCTTTTTCCACGTGTTGAGAGTCAGGCCCGGTCAGGAAAGGGCCGCCTCTTGTTCGGTTTCCTGCTGCCATTGAAAGAGGTTCATTTCTATAAAAAAGAACGCGAAAAGCCACACAATCGCATCCACAAAATCCAATAGCACGCCGGTAATTCCCCAGGCAACTGCACAGGCGAACAGGATGGTATAGAAAATACCCTTCAGGATATTACTGACCCGCAGCAGGCGGCCTTTGAGACCACCCTTTAGCTGGTACCAAACATCGATTTCCAGTATCGCGACAATACCCAGCCAGGTTGAGGCGTTGAAAATATCGATCCAGGCAACGTTTCTAGCATAAATAAGGTCATCCAGCGGGGCAATAATGTTGTGGCCATTTAGCTGATAAAGCTCTTCCCCGGCAAGCATTTGGCAATTCTCTGCCGTTAGGGGTAAATAATCCTCAACGGCAAGAAGAATTGAAAAATTCTGGTTAACCAAATCACAGGCATTTGCAATGGCAAGCGGCGCCATATCCGACTGAAAACCCGTTTTTACAATGTACCCGTAAAGCGCATACACAATTATGAGATAACACATCGTCCGCAGGCTAATCATGCCCCATTTCACAAGCGGTCGCTTCAGGATATTATCTTCAATGACATAGGTCTCAAGCTCCAGCAGAATAACCAATAAAATCCAGAAGCTGGTATCGATCGTGGCCGAGTACACTTTTATAATCTCGGATAGGGTCAAGCTGCTTGAAAATGTTACATCCGAGGCCAGTGATTCATCGAGGAAAAACATATAGCCGTCCCAAGCCAAAAGCCCATAGACCAAATATTTGATGGCAGTAAACAGCCGTTCACGAACAACCGGACTTTGTGGAATAATGCTCATTCAGTTGTGCCTCCGAACCGTCACAGAAGGTCCTTCATCCGGTAATATAGCATGCCGAGGGCAACCATATTGTTGCCGACCCAGCGCGGGGCCGGGATTTTCCAGTGTTTTGCCTTGGCATAAACATCAAAATCTTCCATCTGACCACAAATTGCTTCGGTCAGAATTTCACCGACAATATGGGCTTGATTCATGCCGTGCCCGGAATACCCCTGGGCATAATAGACATTGTCGCCAATCCGCCCCACTTGAGGAATTCGATTGATGACAATGCCGATTTTCCCGCCCCACTGGAAGTCAATCCTTGCGTCTTTCAACTGCGGAAAAACCTTCAGCATGCGTGGGCGAATCGTCGCTTTAATGTCCTTGGGCTCCCGCCCGGAATAGTTACACCGCCCACCGAACAGCATTCTCTTGTCGCTGGACAAGCGATAATAATCAAGCATTTCGTTGACATCGCAGGCAGCCAGATCACGGGGCATTACTTCGTCGGCCAAGTCATCACTTAATGGTTCTGTGGCGATAATATAAGTTCCCGCCGGAAACAAAATACCACCGACTTTCTTTTGCTCCAGCAAGTGATAGGCATTCCCCGCCAGAATAACCTTCTTTGCCCGTACAGTTCCATGTTTGGTGTGAACCACGGGCTCTTTGCCATGGGTAATGCTGAGAACCGGGCTCTGTTCGTAAATTTTTGTACCCAGCCCAGCCGCAGCGCGCGCTTCGCCCAGACAAAGATTCAGTGGATGCAGATGCGCGTCACGATCATTAAATAAACCACCTTTATAAACCGAGGTCCCGACATACTCGCTTATTTCATCGGCACCGACCAAACGAAAGTGATCCGCCATATCCATTGAACTGGATTTTTCAAATTCAGCCTCCAGATCTCGCATCTGGCGGTCCTTGAATGCGCAGTCGATATATCCATATTTAAGATCACATTCGATGTCGTATTTCCTGATATTCTCCTCAACGATTTCATTTCCGCGCCAGCGGAGCCGGTTGATAAATGCCTCAATATCCGGTCCATATTTTTTCCTGAGGGCCTTCTGGCCGCTAAGCCCGCGGATCAGTTGCCCCCCGTTCCTGCCGGAGGCGCCCCAACCAATTGTATGCGACTCTATGAGAGTAACCGCGTAATCCCTTTCAGCCAACTTGAGCGCCGCCGAAAGGCCTGTGAAACCACCACCAATGACACAAATATCTGCGACCTCGTCCCCCTGAAGGCGGGGATATTCAGTCGTATTATTGACCGTGGCGGCGTAATAGGATTGGCGTTCCGGCGCTTTGTTCATTTCATCTGTCCATGCATCATATCGTATTTGTGATCACATATTATGGTGCACAAACTGCTCAATTATCAAGTGAAATGTCACCCCCATTAAATCTTCGTTTTAGGACAGTCCAAGATCGCTGGCCGTAAGGTCAAGACAGTGTTCGGCCTTTTCCAGCAACTCATCAATTTCACTCTTGCTTATGGTTAGCGGGGGGCTCATGACCATCGACTGATCCACAGCGCGCATGATCAGATTGTTCTCGAAACAGTGAGTGCGACACTTGAGGGCAACCTCCTCATCTTTGGCAAAAAGCGTCTTTTGATCCTTGTCCTTGACCAACTGGATTGCACAGATCATGCCTATGCCCCGCACTTCACCAATCAGCGGGTGACGTTCCGCCAATTGCCGAAAGCCCTCCTGCAGATACGGCCCGGTAGTTTGTCTGACCATTTCCACCAAGCCATGGTCGCGGATAAAGTTGATGTTGGCAATCGCCACTGCACAGGCAACCGGATGCCCGGAATAAGTATAGCCGTGATTTATTTCACCACCCTCTATCAGTACGTCTGCCACCCGCTGATGCAGAGCCACGGCGGAGATCGGCAGATACCCGGAAGACATGCCCTTTGCCATGGTGAGTATATCAGCGCTGATCCCCATGGTCTCGGAACCGAACCAGTTGCCGATGCGACCAAATCCGCAAATCACTTCGTCGACCACTAACAGAATGTCATATTTCGTGCATATTCTTTGAATCTCGGGCCAATAACTATCGGGTGGCACAATGACACCGCCAGCGCCCTGAATAGGCTCAGCAATAAATGCCGCAACGTTATCTGATCCAAGCTCGTTAATCTTGTCTTCGAGTTCCCTGGCCCGCGCCAGCCCGAACTCCTCCTCCGAGAGGTCTCCTCCTTCCAGATACCAATGGGGCTGATTTATGTGTTCAAACCCCGGCAACAGAGAGCCGCCCATATTGTGCATATATTTCATGCCGCCCAGGCTGGTGGCAGCCAAAGTGCTGCCGTGATAGGCATTATGTCGGCTGATAATAACCTTTCTTGAAGGCTTGCCCTGCACCTCCCAATAGTGACGCACAAGCCGCACAACCGTATCATTTGCTTCGGAGCCGGAGCTCGAATAGAAAAAATGGTCAAAGCCTTCCGGGGTCACCTCCGAAAGCAGCCTGCCAAGTTCAATCTGTGGTGGGTTCGACGTTTGAAAAAAGGAATTATAATAGGGAAGTTCTTTCATTTGTCGGTTGGCAGCCTCAATAAGTTCGCTACGGCCATACCCCACGTTCACACACCAAAGCCCCGCCATACCATCAAGAATTTTGTTGCCCTCCGAATCCCAGATATACGAGCCTTCGGCTTTGGTTATGACGCGTGTTCCCTTGGCATTCAGCTGTGCCGGATCGGTAAAGGGATGGATGTGGTGGTCCCGGTCCAGCTGCTGCCATATTTCAGTATTTCTGTTGAATCTTTTCATACTTTAATTCCCGGTTGGTCAATTCCCATGAATGTTTTCGACTGGATTGCCCCCGGCTGGTTCTCGCGTACACTCAGTTAAACATTGGTCAGCAGGTATTTAATGTCCCAAGACGACAGGACATTTGACCTGGTCTTTACTTCTGCCCTTTTGACATCGAGATAGGTGCTGATAAATTCATCACCAAGCAAATCTCTGAAGGTGTCACAATCCTCCAGAGCTTTCAGACTGGCATAGATGTTTTGCGGCAGGCGATTGGTCGTCAGGCCATAGGCAGACCCGGTCACAGGCTCGGAGGGTTTGCCGCCTTCAATCATTCCAAGATATCCACAAAGTAAAGATGCAGCAATTGCCAGATACGGATTGGTATCCGAACCGGCAATACGGTTCTCGATCCGGCGAGACGCTCCCCCACCGGCCGGGACGCGCAAGCCAACGGAGCGGTTCTCTCGTCCCCAGTGAGTATTTACAGGCGAGCTTAGTTTGCTGCTCAGACGCAAATAGGAATTCGAATAAGGAGCAAAAAACAGCATCGCCGCAGCTGCATATTTTTGCAGTCCCGCGATATGGGCGCCAAATAGTTCGGTATCGTTTCCATCCTTATCAGCAAAAACATTCAGATCCGTTTTTGCATCAACAACACTTTGATGGATATGCATGGCGTTGCCGAAATCGCCCGGATAGGGCTTGGCCATAAAACTGGCGTAAAGACCGTGCTTGACCGCCGCCCATTTCATAATCCTTTTGAACTGAAACGAGTGGTCTGCCATGTGCAGCGGCTCTCCATGCGCCACATTGAATTCAAATTGACCCACTCCAGTTTCCTGAACCAGCGCATCCACCGGCAGTCCCATGGATTTGCAATAGCGCCGAACATCGTCAAACAAGGACCCAAACTCGGTGATGCCATCAATCGAAAGAATACCTTTGTCGACAATCAGGCGGCCTGATTTACCCGTCGGTGGGGCAGGGGATGCAGGCGGGTTATCAGGGTCGCCGTCCCTGGCCAGCAACGTAAATTCGAACTCGGGTGCGATTATCGGTTTCCAACCCCTTTCGGCGTAAAGCGACAATACATTTTTCAAGACCTGACGGGGCGCCATGCTGAGCATTGCGCCATCCATTTTCCTGACATCACAAATAAAAAAAGCAGTTGCTCTCTCGCACCACGGCACTAGCCCCGCGGTGGCAAAATCTGGCTCTAGAAACACATCCTCTTCAAGGTCGGTGATATATTTGTTGCCAATAAAATCGCAATCTATTGTCATGCCAAAAAGTGATTCCGGCAGCCGCAGGCCGCCTGAACCCAGCGCCCGGACAAATTTATTGACGGGTAATTTCTTGCCACGGCTGATGCCGGCAAAATCACTCACCAGAATCTCAACATCCTGAACGCTGTTTTCGTTCAGCCATTTCTCGATTTTCGCATTCTCATCGCTATTCGGCATGCTTCACCATATTTGTGATCACAAAATGAGGCTAAGTCTTTCTTGTCCGGCATTCAAGCATAGAATCATGGATGACGCCTGTTATTTACTCGTACTGGCATTAGTTTTAGCCTGCCGCAAGTAGGAAAGCCAGTTCGACAGCTCCAATAAGCGAGAGCGGAAATCCAGCACATCGCTGCCAAGACAATATTGCCTTTTCAGGTCATTTCCGCCCTCGTCATGCTGCGCTGTCGTCAAGTCGGCTGCCCACTTTTCCACATCAGCTTCATCCTTGCAAATGCCTTCGTCAATCAACACTTTGTTGTATCTGCGGATAAGGCCGGCGATATATTCGAGATCAAATTCGGGATGGTATTGCACACCCCAAAACAGAGATTTTCCCTGCTTGATTTCAATCGCCTGAACTTGGCTCATATCATTGCCCGAAAGAACCTTGGATCCGGCAGGAAGTCGAACAATATGGTCAAGGTGAATGGTGATGGCATCAAAGGCAGGGGGTTTCCCTCTGTATAGTGGATGGGAAAGCCCCTCCTCTGTGATCCGGATATCACGGGCTATGCCGATCTCCCGACCCTTTGCATTTGCGGCGACCTCGCCCCCTGCTGCAACAGCGGCCACTTCCAATCCCCAGCAACTGCCAAAAATTCGGGTTTCTTCCCCAAGTCCCTGTTTCATGAAATCGATTTGACGATCAACCGCGGGGCTTCGATTGTAAATGTTAAGGGCTGATCCGGTCCAGGCAATACCGTCAAAGTCAGCCAATTCAGATTGCCCCGGCAGGACCGTGTCTTCATCGGCGGGATAAACTATTGTGCAGATCAAATCATCTGCCAAGGTGTGCAGGATTTCTTGATACAGATCGCTTTGTGCCACCGACCCCGCCTTTACGGCCTTGTCACGCAACTCTTTTACATTTCCCTCAACAATCAAAATTTTCAGCATCAGAAAAATCCGGGATTTAGGTTTACTTTGGCTTTCGATAACCTCAATTACATCATTTGCCCGTATTTCTTGACGAAATCAAGAGGATGGGGCAGTGTCGCCTATGCCCAAACCAGCGAATTCGGTTTTGGCACCGGAAGGAGAGAGAGCAAACTTTGCCCCCTAGAGGATCAAATAAAAAGGACGACGTTCCCGACCGGAAGATTGCCCACGAAGAGACGTATAAGACGCTTTATTACGCCATCATCACGGGCCATTTTGAACCTGGAAAGGCGCTGACAATCAGGGGATTGGCAAAGCAATTGGGTTGCAGCCCGATGCCGGTGCGTGAGGCGGTACGGCGCCTGGTCGCGCTTGGTGCGCTGGAAATACGGAGCACGCGCAGGATATCAGTGGCCCCAATGACAGAAAAGCGTTTTCAAGAAATTTGGGCGGCCCGAACCATGCTGGAACCTGAGATTGCTGCCCGCGCCATGCCCCATGCCGACAAAGCCCTGGTTCGGGAACTTCAGCGAATTGACGAGGAGCTCGATGAGGCGATCAATAGAGGCGACCCTGACAAATACAGCTTGAAAAACTGGGAATTCCATTTCACGCTTTATCGCGCCGCCGCATGTCCCATCTTTCTTCGTTTAATCGAGAGCGTCTGGCTCCAGTTTGGACCTTTCATGCGCATGGTTATTGGTCGTCTTGGCACATCCCTTCTGGTAGACCAGCACGAAATGGCAGTTGAGGCCTTAAAGAACAAAGACGAGGCCGCTCTTAGAGAAGCCATCCGCCTGGACATTCAGGACGGCATGAGCCGGATAGGATCAGACTTCCCCGAATAGCAGTATCTTAGAGTCCCTCATCACTGATCTGTAATGGCTTTTTTCCGCGAAAACAAAGGTAAAATACCGAGCCGCCCTTTGAGGTCGATTTGTTTGCCATCACAATCTACCAGTGGCTTCGGCGGGTCCTGTTTTTGGGTAAGGTTTGTGACTATAATTATCGTCACTAAAGCAAAAACAAGCCCAATGACATCGCCCGCCATCTCTGGGAAAAACCATTCAGATCCGCCCCAGGCCAACAAGCCCACAGCCATTGCCGAAAGGGCGCCGGTGCGGTTGGCCTTTTTCCACCAAATCCCCGCAATGAAGGGAACAATGATACAAACCAGAATAAAAGAATTGGCGTCGAACATAAGCTCAAGCACCAACTGAACCTTTAGGGCAATGTAAACCGCAAGAATCCCCACCACAGGGATGGAAATCCGCGTAACCAGGAGTTTCTGTTTGTCCGTGAGATTCTTCTTAAACAATGGAGCAAGATTTACACTTATGATACTGGCGGTTGCCAGAAGCGCACTATCGGCACTGCTCATGATAGCGGCCAGCATCGCCCCAACAAAGACAGCAATGGCTATCGGGTGTAAATGTTCAACTGCCAGTCTTGGAATAACGGTCTCAGGGTCGTCGAGGCCGGGAATGGTGACACTGGCGATAATGCCGAGTAGGACCGGAATAACGCCCAGCGCCAGATGCCCAAACCCCGCCAGATAAAAAGCGTTTTGCGCAACCCGTTCAGTCTTGGCGGCAAAGATACGTTGTATCAGGGTTTGCGCCGTGAGGTCTGCAAGGCCAAAAATTAGCCACAGCCGCATATAGCGCAGCCACCTTTCCGCAGTATGCTCAAGCGGGATCATGCGGAATGAATGTTCCGGAAGTTGCGGAGCAATCGTACTCCAGCCGCCAACGTCTATCAAAACAACCGTCAACAGCATGACCAGGCCAATGGCGATAATTACCACCTGGACAAAGTCCGTTATGGCAACAGCCCACATGCCGCCGATGGTGGTATAGGCTAAAACAACAACCGCCCCGCCCAGGATGCCCCACTCCATCGGGACGTTGGTCAGGGTTTGAAAGACATAGCCAAACGCAACCAAAAGCGCGCCCGTCCACCCAACATTAGACACTATCAGGCCAATGGAGGCTACCACCCCGGCAAACTTCCCAAACCGATCCTCAAAATATTCTATGAAAGTTAATAATTTCATGCGCCGAAAGGTTCGGACAAAAAAGAAACCCATAAGAAACATGACAACTGCAGCGCCGAAAGGGTCGGCAATCGAGGCCAGAAAGCCACCCTGATAGCCCATGCCCGCAGAGCCTAACATGGTGCCGCCGCCAAACCAGGTGGCAATAATTGTCGCGCTTAATATCCAAACCGGCAGGCGCCGCCCAGCCACTATAAAATCTTCCTGGGACTTTGTCCGGCGGGCAACGGCAATGCCAATAACCAGCATGGCCACAAGGTAAATACTTACCCCGACAAAAATTATCATTTCAGTACTCATATTACCCCCTTGCCGGACTAGCCACTACAGCGGCTGCAAAAATTGGTACCATGGCCAGGTATGGAACAAAAAGCGCCGCCCACCCGGCAAACGAAAAAGAATCAAAAGTATCTGGGTTTAAAGGTGTCCAGAGATTCCCAAATAATAGCAAGAAAAAACCAATTCCAATTAACCCTCCACTGACAATTAGGGCTGGCAATCCGGGCATCCCTTCCAGTTTTTGCTTCAATCTCCGTTTCAAGCCCCACGCCACGATGCGCACCCCCCAGGCAGCAATTCCTATCCAGTAATAAACGTAGTCAATTGTTTGAAGTTCATCATACATGTCATCGTAAAAATAAAGTTCAAACCAATAGGTGCCCCACACCACCGCCCATATGAAATAAATGCTTCCTTTATGCAGGATACGCCATTGCCTGGGACTGAGCATGTTTCGTCCAAACTTGAATGACGTGAAAGTCATAGCGAAAAGAACTAAGTATCCCGGTATTTGTTCAGACAAATCGTAGTAGCTATAAGCTTCCTCCATATAGTAACCAAAAAAACCAAAAACGAACCAAAAAATGAAGAACAGCTGCCAGGCCATTCCTGCCGCGAAGCAAAGGCCAATTAACCGACGATTGCGCATGACCCATTTGGTCAAATTATTCGGCAACACATAAACCATTGAGGAGGCAGCGAATGCTATGAATAACCAGGGCACAGCCAGTCGAACCGAAAACTGGATCATTCCGGAAATATCAGCAGGATTGGTCGTATTAATTTGCGTGAGCCGAGATACTACCGCCACAGAAATCAAAAAGACAATCAGGCCAAACAGCTTCCACCCATTAAGGTGTTTGTGACCTAGAATTGAATCCCCGCCGCTCGCCATACGTTTCCCCTGGTTGCGAATTTAGTGATCACAAATTAAGGAAAAAGGCAAATAAAAATCAAACAGAATCTTTGGAAGCCGGGCTTGGATGAGGAACAACCTTACTTGGTCTGAACTTTATAAAAAGCAAAACGGCCAAAACCAGTGCCAGTATTTCCCCGCCCGTTACCGCTGCCGGGAAGGGAACATCAGGGAAAAATTCAATCAGGATATAAAGCAAACCGAGGGGGAAAATCATTGCCCTTAAAACCGCTATTGAGGCTGAGGGTCCGGGGCGGTGAACAGCGGTAAGGTACCCGGAAATCATGATATTCAGCCCGTTGAAAATGAAAATGGGCGACAGAACCAAAATAAAACTCCTGGACAGGGCAACCAGGTCCGCCTCACTCGGATCAATGAAAAAGCCGATGAAAACTTCTCCAAAGAAAAATAATATAGTCGTCAAAAGAGCCCCGGATATTACCACCATAATTGTGTTTATTTTTAAAAATGCCCGTAGCCGATAAACATTCCTTGCACCGAAACACTGGCTGGATACAGCCTGCAGGGCCTCCGATAGTCCAAAATAAAAAAGGTAGCCGACATAAAGGCTGTAAATTGCAACACTAAAGGCCGCAACCCCACCGTTGCCCCAGGTTTGAATGATCAGCAGGTTTAAGACAAAGGCGACAATGCCACCAGAAATCTCATCCATGAAATCGGAAATACCGTTATAGGCGGCACGGGCCATGACCCTCCACCCCGATTTTGAAAAGCTGAACCTGAGCCAACTATCTTTAAAAAGCCGGTAGGTCAGCATTATCACCAACATCACGATCGAGGAAATCCCTGTGGCAAGTGCTGCGCCGGTCATGCCATACCCCAAAAGTCCGATCAGGATGTAATTCAAAACCACATTAACTAGAACCCCGACAACAATGGCGACCGAAACCAGGGTCGGGAAACCGGATATCCGAACATAATAATAATAAACAATCCCGACAATATAGGTCGGCAGGAACCACACCAGCCAGTCAAGATAATCGTGCATCAATGGAAACAGGTCTGGCTGTGCACCAAGCAGGTAAAACAGCTCCTCGGTCCAAACTTTCCCGGCAAACAAAAGCAAAAAACTGTATAGAATCCCAACAATTAAGGTCTTGCTGAAAACATCCGAGGCAGCCCCTTGGTTTTTTTCCCCAATAAACTTCCCGGCAGTCACCGAGCCACCGATGGCAATCATATAAGCTCCACCAAGGACAACTGTGAAAACAGGGATAATCAGGTTCACGGCAGCAAGGCCCTCGATGCCGACATAATTGGCAATGAACAAACCGTCGACAATAGGCGCTGCCGACATGGCCAAAAGCGCAATAACCGACGGAATGGCAAATTTCAGGTAACCTTTAAGCGGGCTTCCCTCAAGGGCTGGGTTTAAGGTTTTGATCATTTAAATTTCGAAAGGTCTTTCAGGATACGTTTGGCGGCATTTCGGCCGGGTGCCCCGGTAACCCCGCCCCCAGGATGAGCACCAGAACCGCATAAAGATAAACCTTTGACAGGGGTGGCGTATTGAGCGGCATCCGGGTGAGGGCGGGCGCTGAACATTTGATCCGGTTCCAGACGGCCGTGGCAGATGTCGCCACGCGTCATGCCGAACATCCGCTCCATATCCAAGGGTGTCAGACATTGGTGGGCCACAAGAATATCCGGCAGGTTTGGAATAAATTTTGTCAAATATCCTAAAATGTTTTGAACGATTTTTTCTTTTTCTTTATCCCAACTTTTTCCATCCGCCAGATCATAGGGCATATATTTGCACAACAGGCTCATGACGTGGGTCCCGGGTTTGTCGGTCAGGGTATCATCCATGGTACTGGGTATAAGGGCGTCGATAATCGGTGGGTCGGCGGGTATTCCGGCGCGGGATGAACGATAGGCTTGCTCGACGTGGTCTTTGCTTTCGATGATCATAATGCTGCTGCGATGATGCGCGCCAATTTTCCGGCCGGGAATACATGCAAATTGGGGCAAGCTGCTCAAGGCCAGATTCATGCGCAATTGAGCCGATTCTTGGCGAAACACCTTAATATCTTCAGCAAATGCCTTGGGTAAATGTTCTTCTCCCAAAAGAGTGATGAAGGTCCGCTTAGGATCGGTGTTGGCGGCGATTATATTTGCGAAAATCGTCTCACCGCCTTTCAGGCGTACACCTTTGGTTGCGCCCTTATCTGTCAGAATTTTTTCAACCGGCACTTCTGTTCGAATGACGACCCCCTTCGAGACGGCGGATGCCGCCATGGCTTTGGTGATGGAACCCATGCCGCCCTTCACTAATCCCCAGGCACCTTTCCGGCCTTCAAGCTCGCCGACGGAATGATGAAGCATCGCCAGCCCAGCCCCAGGTTGATAAAGCGACGCATAATTGCCAGGCAAGCACCGGCTGGCGACCATTGCCTTGACTTTATTGCTATCAAACCAGCGCTCAATTATGGAATCCGGCGCGCCTACGAAAAATTGTACAAGCCGGAACCGGGTGTCATCATCAAGCTTATAAATATCACGTCCCAGTTTGACGCTGTTGATTAAATCGCTCAGGCCTCCGCCGGAAAGTTTAGGCGGCTCCTTTAGCCACTGATCGGATATGATATCGCCAATCTTTTCAACGATGGCATTGAACGCCTTGATGGAGTTGTAATCCGTTTCAGAAAACTTTGCGTATTGTTTTTGGTTGTGGTTTTCATCCTCGGTTAACAGCAAATAATCGCCCTTGGAATCTGGATAAAAAGCGCTCGTTAGGGGTATCGGGTGGTAGCCGTACTTTTTTAACTCAAGTTCATTGACCACCTCCGGGCGGAGCAAGCTAACAGCATAAGAAGCGATGGAATTGCGATATCCCGGATGAAACTCTTCGCTAACCGCCGCCCCGCCAACAATATGGCGCTGTTCAAGCACACAGACGCTTAACCCGCCCATAGCGAGATAATTAGCCGTGGTAAGGCCGTTGTGTCCTGCCCCGATGACAATTACGTCAAATTGGTTGCCGTCCATATTGAGCTTGCCTTTTGCCCCAAGTTTTGTGATCACATATAGTTATAGGTCTGACCGGGATGCTAAACAACACAAAATCTTTGTCGGGATTGCAAACAAGTGAAAGGAAAATCAATGCCAGAGATCAGTATTCAGAAACAATGCGCCATGCTAACAGATTTGATCGAAACGGAATCTTTTGGTGAACCCATAGGGAATCTTCCAAAACAAACGGACAGTGGGTTTTTTGAAAAAGGAAATTTATTTGCTGGGACATGGGAGTGCGAACCGGGCAAATTGCAACTTGATCTCGATGTCATGGAATTCTGCCACCTGCTTAAGGGGCATTGGGTTCTTACGTCGGAATCCGGCGTTGTGACTGAGGTAAAGGCGGGCGATAGCTGGATTTTCCCAAATGGCTGGAAAGGAACCGCCGAAGTCTTGGAAACCGTCCGCAAGGTCTATTTTATGATCAGTTGATCATTCGGGCGGGGCACCTTCATACTGCTCTGCGTCGTCGGTAATTTCATGCCACGGTGCCTTTGAGCCGACAAATTGATGGTATTCCTTTGGATGGTCTGGATTTCCATCAACCAAACCCATGCTCAGATAAAGGTAATCTGGATAGGATTTCGTCAAGACCAGAATGTTCGAGCCGCAGGTCCCACAAAAAACCCGATCATAATCATCGGAAGATGCGTAAACCTTGATTTTGTCTTCGCCGATAACATAATGGAATTTTTTGGTTTCCACTTCAGCAAAGGTCGCAAAAGCCGCCCCGTGCAGGCGTCTGCATTGTGAGCAATGGCAGTGGCTGAAATCCGAAATTTCACAATCGGCCTCAAAGGAAACGAGGCCGCATTCGCAATGTCCATGTATCATCAATAACTCCTCAGGTGTGGGGTAAAACCAATTTACGGATAACCTTAATTAGAAAACCCAAACAAGTCAATTTCACTCCGCAGCACCATTATTCGGACCTGTTCAACGCCGGGGGGCGTAACATCCACGGTTGGCCGGGTGGAGATGCCAATCTTTATCCGGGTTCGACCGGCTTCAATTGCCCTACATGATCATAGGTTGCGCATACTGTGAACGGGCTATAACAATGGAACCTGAAGTGGACACGTTAATATGAATTTTGATGAAGTTACGCCGCAGGACATGCGTTTTAACCCGCCAACTTTTAACGTGGCAGACGTTGCGGAAAAGGTAGCAAAGGCGTACGGCCTAAGAGGTCAGTGGGAACCGCTTACAGGGGAGCGCGATCAAAACTTTCAACTAACGACGGAAGACGGCCGAAAGTTTGTTGTGAAAATTGCTGGCCCTGACGAAGACCCTGATGTGGCGGACTTTCAGGTACAGGCACTGCTTTATTTGGAAAAAGGCAGCCCCCAAATACCCGTGCCGCGCATCATCCGCACCAAAGGCGGTAATGTCTTGAGCGAAATTAGTAATAACAAAGAGGTCAAGCATGCCCTTCGGGTTGTCACTTATCTGGACGGTATTCCCTACGGGCGAGGGGCGTTTCCGGATGCCCAGAACTTGCAAAAAATTGGTGCCTTTCAGGGAGGGGTAGTAAAAGCGCTGGCAGGGTTTGAACATAAGGCATCAAGGCATTTCATGCCGTGGAACCTGTCAAACGGTATTGCTGTATCCAGGGACTTGTGGGCTGAGGCCGCTGATGACGTCAAGACGCTCGCCGCACCGTTGCTGCACAGACTACGCCATGAGGTCCTGCCGAAGCTGAACGCCGGGCGGTCGCAAATAATTCACAATGATGGGCATCCATATAATCTCTTGCGGGCAGATGCCGTATCAATGGACGTAGTAGGCCTGATTGACTTTGGAGACATGGTCTACGCCCCCATCATCAATGAATTGGCAGTTTCAGCCACGACATTTTATCGCTGGAGTAATGAAGATCTGAATACTGTGGAAAATCTGTTGATTGGATTTCATAGTAAACACCCGCTTTCGGATACAGAGGTATCTTTATTATGGGATGCCATGACATTGCGCGCTATCATCACAATCTTGTTGAGCGACATAAAGCTGTCTATGGATATGGGGGCTGATCATGATCCTGATGTAATTGAGGAGAGAATGGAAGGATACACAACGCTAAAAATTATTTGCGATCTGGACCATAAGTCTGTGGTGAAAAGATTGCGGGCTGCGTGTGGGATGTAATCATGGACCTGATAGAACGCAGAAAAAGAGCCTTAGGCCCGTCATATCGTCTGTTTTACGGGAACCCGGTCCACCTTGTGCGGGGGGAAGGGGTCTGGCTATGGGACGCAGAGGGACGCAAATATCTCGATTGTTATAATAATGTCGCGTCTGTCGGTCATTGTCATCCGGATGTTGTGGCAGCACTTGCCAGCCAAGCGGCAACACTGAACACGCATACAAGGTACCTGCATGTAAATGTGATTGAGCTGTCAGAAAAAATAGCCTCAAAAATGCCGGGTGATTTAAGCGTCTGTATTTTCGTTTGTACTGGCACAGAAGCCAATGATTTGGCGACCCGCATCGCCCGTACAATCACCGGCCACGCAGGCATGATTGTGTCCGAGTATAGTTATCACGGCAACTCGACACTGGTGCACACCCTGTCGACCGCCGAAAGTGACGAACGTCCTGACTGGCTCTCGCTTTTTGAAGCTCCATGTCGTTATCGCCCGGCTTTTAAAGGCGATGATCTGCTTGACGGCTATGTCGGTTCCGTTCGCGATGCCATTGGCAGCTTGAAGAGGAAAGGCCAGGAGCCCGCTGCGATCATGATTGACAGTATCTTTGATTGCCCGGGCACGATCGAAGCGCCACAAGGATATTTTCAGCAGGTCTACAAGACGGTGCGTGACGCGGGCGGTCTTGTGATTGCAGACGAGGTACAAGCTGGCTATTGCCGTACCGGCAATCATTGGTGGGGATTCGAGCACGACAGTGCTGTGCCAGATATTGTGACGCTGGGTAAGCCAATGGGGGCCGGCCATCCGCTGGCTGCTGTTGTGACCACCCCGGATATTGCAGCCAGATTTGCTGCCAAATTTGACTACTTCAATACATTTGGCGGCAACCCTGTTTCTGCTGCTGTCGGCAAGGCTGTTATTGATGTCATTGACAATGAAAGCCTTCTTGAAAATGTCACCAGATTGGGCGCATATACAAAGGCTGGGCTACAAAAACTTCAAAATAAATACGACATCATCGGTGATGTCCGCGGTCGTGGTTTGTTTCTGGGTATTGATTTGGTAAAGGACCGCGCTTCGAGGACCCCGGATGCAGACACGGCCCTTAAAATGATAAATTTGATGAAAGACGAAGGGGTGTTGATATCCAAGCATGGCCGGTATGAAAACGTTCTAAAAATCAGGCCGCCGATAGTTTTTTCAAAAGACAATGCGGACCAGTTGCTTAGCGCCCTGGATGCGTGTTTCAGCAGACTATAACCGGTTCAATGGAAGGTACATTGTTGACGGTCCTCGACCGAGATCAGCAAGAACACTTTAGGGAAAACTGGCGCGCTCTTTTGAAAGTGCTCGAGAAGAGTGAACTCAAGCCAGCCTGTTTTCGTGGTCTCAAACCTCTTTGATTCTCAAAGTGCAATTGTCCGCTTCGGGTCAAAAGCGGACTCTTTTCTTCGAATGATTATGCATCTTTTTCCGACTGGACTTCTTCTCCCGAATAAGCCGTACTGGAAGGGCCTGACGCACCGAAAATGGAAGAGCAACAGGCGCTCGGACCGTGTTCCGGGCTTTGGCTGGTGAGGACGTTGCGATGGACGCAGCACCGAGCATCAGGAGCCCGACATGACCTCTCGATCACTTGACGACAATCTTCATAACCTGACCGAACTCTCCCGGGACCAGTTGGTAAGCAACTGGCAATCCCTTCTTCGATGCGATCCACCGAGGGGCATCAGCACGCGGCTGATGGTTCGGGCTATCGCCTATCAGATGCAGGCAAGACAATACGGAGGGCTCAAGTCCGCGATAGTGCGGCGGCTCGAAAAGATTGCCGGTGGCAAGACCGGGGGCAAAACTGAAGACGCTCCAAGGGCACTTGCGCTCGATCCCGGCACCCGGCTGGTGCGGGATTGGAACGGCGCGACGCATACAGTCGATGTGATCGACAACGGCTTCGAATGGCAAGGCCAGCAATACGGGTCCTTGTCCGAGATCGCCCGGAAAATCACCGGCGCCCGCTGGTCCGGCCCCAGGTTCTTCGGCCTGAACCGGAGGGCGGCACCATGACCCGCAAGCTCCGCTGCGCGATCTACACCCGCAAATCCACTGAGGATGGCCTGGAGCAGGACTTCAACTCTCTCGATGCCCAGCGGGACTCTTGCGAGGCCTATATTAGGAGCCAGCAGCACGAGGGATGGAGGTTACTGCCGGACCATTACGACGACGGTGGCATATCAGGGGGCACTATGGTGCGACCGGCGCTGCAGCGTCTGCTGGATGAGGTGAGGGCAGGGCGGGTCGATATCATCGTTGTCTACAAGGTGGACCGTTTGACCCGGGCACTTTCCGACTTTGCAAAGATGGTCGATCTTTTCGACGCGCATGACGTCTCCTTCGTCAGTGTTACCCAGCAGTTCAATACGACGACGTCGATGGGCAGGCTGACCCTCAATGTTCTTCTCTCCTTTGCCCAGTTCGAGCGGGAGGTCACGGCCGAGCGCATCCGCGACAAGATTGCCGCCTCCAAAAAGAGGGGCATGTGGATGGGCGGCCCGGTGCCACTGGGCTATGACAGTGTGGATAAGAAGCTGGTGATCAATGAGGCCGAAACCGAGACGGTCAGGACCCTGTTCCGGCTCTATCTGGAGAAGGGCAATGTCAGACTGATGAAAAGGCAAGCGGATCAGCGAGGGTTGAGGTCAAAGCAACGCGACTATAAGAGCGGAAGACGAACCGGTGGCGGGTGCTTCACCCGCGGTCACCTCTATCGGCTGCTCTCGAACCCGGTCTATATCGGTGAGGTGCTCCACAAGGGGGAACGCTACGAGGGCGCCCATGACGCGATCGTCGACCAGGAGACTTGGGATGCGGTCCAGGCACAGCTGGAAAGAAATGCGGCCAATCGACGCAATGCCACCAATGCAAAATCCCCGAGTTTGCTCACAGGTCTTCTCCAAGACGAGAACGGCAACCGCTTGACACCAAGCCATGCCTGCAAGCAGGGCAAGCGATACCGTTATTATATCTCGGCCCCTGATGAGGACGGCAGGCCCGGAGCCGATTGGCGGCTGCCGGCAGGGGAGATTGAAAGCGTCGTTGTGGATAGCTTAGCCGAGTTCCTGTATGATCCGTCCCGGCTTGCAAATGCTGTCTCGATGGCGGTTGCCTCGCCGGCGGCGTTGCGGGTGTTCTTCCAGAAAGCAGAATTGCTGGCAAAGGAACTTACCGACGGATCGGCCCCGGACAGAAAGCCGTTGCTGCAAAAACTGGTGCGCCGGATCACGATCGAACAAGGCAGAGTACAGGTCACTGTTAAGGCGGATTATCTGACCCATCTTGCCGGAGAGCCTGACACCAAGGCCGATGAAGACGATGATGTAATAATAGATATTCCAGTCTCCTTCCGCCGCCGGGCGTATGGCGAAAAGCTAATTATCCCGGCAAGCGGCGCCTCCGCAAATAAGCCGGATCATCAACTGATCAGAGCCGTCGCTCTGGGCCACACATGGTTCCGGGAAATGCGTGATGGAAGTTCCGTTTCTCTGACGGAACTGGCTTGCCGGGACAAAGTGGAAAGAACGGATGCCGGTCGCTTCCTGAGAATGGCCTTTCTCGCTCCCGATATTGTCGAAGCCATCCTTCAAGGGCGCCAGCCCCGGAATCTTACTTTCAGGTGGATGAAGCGCCTCACCGACCTGCCGCTTTCCTGGGAAAAGCAACGCCAGGTCCTCGGATTCGCCTCGTAATCCAATTTCTTTCTGATCCTCAGAATCCAATAGTGTGGTTGCGTTTTGCGTCTCCGGAGACGATTAGGGAAACGCCGCCAAATCGGCGCGAAATATGCGTCTCCCGACCACAATATGCTAGGATATACACGTCTAAGTCATTGAAATCCCGATACTATTTCCGGTGCGCCCTAGCACCACAGGTTCGCAGGGATTTGGGTGGTGGGCCCGGCAGGACTCGAACCTGCGACCAGACCGTTATGAGCGGCCCGCTCTAACCACCTGAGCTACAGGCCCATCAGGTTGGAAGTCTTCTATCAGATAAGCTTAAGATAGGTAAATACAAATATCTTTACTGGCCGAGGAACGAACGGAGTTTGCGCGAGCGGCTGGGGTGCTTGAGTTTACGCAAGGCCTTGGCCTCGATCTGGCGGATGCGCTCTCTGGTCACCGAAAACTGCTGGCCAACTTCCTCGAGCGTATGATCGGTGTTCATGCCGATCCCAAAGCGCATTCTGAGCACCCGTTCCTCACGCGGGGTAAGCGAGGCCAGCACCCGGGTGGTGGTCTCCCTGAGGTTTGCGTGGATGGCGGCGTCGAGCGGCAGGATCGCGTTCTTGTCCTCGATAAAATCACCCAGCTGGCTATCCTCTTCATCGCCGATCGGGGTTTCCAATGAGATCGGCTCCTTGGCGATCTTCATCACCTTGCGGACCTTCTCGAGCGGTAATGCCAGCCGCTCGGACAGCTCCTCCGGGGTCGGTTCGCGGCCAATCTCATGGAGCATCTGGCGCGAGGTCCTGACCAGTTTATTGATGGTCTCGATCATATGGACCGGGATCCGGATGGTCCGGGCCTGGTCGGCGATCGAGCGGGTGATCGCCTGGCGGATCCACCAGGTGGCGTAGGTCGAGAATTTGTAGCCGCGCCGGTATTCGAACTTGTCGACCGCTTTCATCAGGCCGATGTTGCCTTCCTGAATCAGGTCCAGGAACTGCAGGCCGCGGTTGGTGTATTTCTTGGCGATCGAAATGACCAGCCGGAGGTTCGCCTCGACCATTTCCTTCTTGGCGATGCGCGCTTCCCTTTCACCCTTTTGCACCATGTGAACGACCCGCCGGAACTCATCCGGGTGAAGGGAGGTTTCCTGGCTGATGGTGACGATCTGCTCACGAATATTGTTAATGGTGATCTTCTCTTTAACGGCAAATTCGCGCCAGCCGCCGCCCGGCAGGGACGAGATATACTTCAACCAGCCTTTGTCCAGTTCGCTGCCCAAGTATTCATCCAAAAAAGCCTTGCGTGAAATCTTGTGCTTGGAAGACAGGCGCAACAGCTGGCCGCCGAGATTCAATAACCTTTTGCTGATGGAATAGAGCTGTTCCACCAGCTCATCGATCCGGGCGTTGTTAAAATGCATACTGGCCACCAGGCCGGTCAGCGCTTTCTTCAGGGTATGAAACTTCTTTTCCTGGGCCGGGGAAAATTTCTTGCCCTTAAGCGCCGAATCCAGGCGATCCTGGTGGTTCTTGGAGAATTTCTTGTAGGTGTTGGAAATTTTCTTGAATTTCTCCAGGGTTTCGGGAGTGAACATTTCCTCCAGCGCAGCCAGGGACAGGGTGTTATCAAAGTCATCATCCTCGTCTTCATCCTCGCCGCCTTCGGCTTTATCCTTCTCGCTCTTTTCCTCATCCTTATCCGCCGGGGCGGGTTTCTTGGGGGGCTCTTCCTTGGTTACCGGCGGGACCGGGGCGTGCGGGCGTGCGGCTTGTTTCTGGACCGTGGTCAGGCCGGACATTTCGTCAAGGCTCAACCCTTCGCCGACCGCCGCCAGGTCCTTGCCGGAAGTGGCGTCGAGATCAATAATGTCGCGGAGCAGCATCGAGGCTTCCTCCAGCTCCTGGGCCCAGCGGATAATCGCCTTGAAGGTCAGCGGGCTTTCGCACAGCCCCTCGATCATGGTGTTGCGGCCGGCCTCGATCCTTTTGGCGATGGCGATCTCACCCTCGCGGCTGAGCAACTCCACCCGCCCCATTTCGCGAAGGTACATGCGGACCGGGTCATCGGTGCGGTCGATATCCGATTTTTTGGACGTTTCAAACTCTTCCGGCGCTTCCTTTGTATTTTTCCCGGCGGCGCCCTCTTTATCCGCCCGCTTGGCGGTTTTGGATTTGGCCGGGGCTTTTTTGGCGTCATCTTCCTCTTCGGGCTCTTCCCCATCGACGACATTGATCCCCATTTCAGAGAGCATGGTCATGATTTCCTCGATTTTTTCCGAGAGCAAATCCTGTTCGGCCAGGGTTTTGTTCAGCTCGGGGTAGGAAATATAGCCGCGCTGCTTGGCCCTCTTGACCATCGCTTTAATGGCTTTTTCCGGAGAGACGATAGGTTTTTCGTCAACCTCTTTGCTCTTTGCCTTGGATGCGGCTGGTTTTTTCTTTGATTTTGTAGCGGCCATTAATGTTCCTTTGTAATCCTGGGCAGACCTTTAATTGTTGTTTTTGTTCTGGTTTGGAACCAGCGGAGATTATACATTTTAGAAAATAAGTGCAAATGCCCTTTTGATATAGGTTTAAATTATCATATTTGAAGTGGAATCCAGTTCGTAATCCCTCATGAATTCCTCATTTAGCACAATTTTATCGATTTCCGTTTTCATTGCGGTCAAGCGCCGCCATTTTTGCTCGTCCGGGTTTTCCACACAATCCTTTTCCAGTTCCTCCAAATCCTTGCGCAGGGTTGATATCTGCTGCAACCGGCTGAGGGTCTTGTGCCACCATTTTTCAGCCAGTTCAAACGCCGAGTTTTGACTGGCAAAGCGGACGTTGCGGGCCGCACTGCGCTCTGAAAGACGTTTATAAAGTTCCGCAAAGCCCGAATTCAAGAGGTGTTCCTTTAAATTTTCCAGATTTATTACATCCTGCTCTTGGGAAAAGTCCAGAATCGCCTTTTGCAGCCCGGCCAGATCCTGATCCTTGAAGACCAGCGAGGACAAGTCTTCAAAGTGATTGTGCGCGAGCTGCGGATGATTAAGAACCGCCAGCAAGATCAGCTCTTCCAGGAAGGTCGGCACCGGCTCATTTCCCCTGGCCCGGCCAATCTGGGTTTTCAGGAGGTTATGGGATTTTTCCAGTTTACCCTTGAGGGGCCTTGGCGGCATGCCCATCCGCCGGGGCCGGCCGGGTCTGGGGCTGGCGCGGAATTTCTGGTTGAGCCGTTTGCCGAAGTCCGAGCGGTAGTAGCCCTTGACCTTTTCATCCTTAATCTCGTTCAGCATGGTGAACACCTTGCGCTCCATCCCGGCGCGCTGTTCCGGGGTTTCAAAAGCCTTGCGTTTGGTCAGGGTTTGCCACAACAAATCCGCCAGCGGCAGGGCCTTGTCGGTGAGCACCCTGAAACTTTGCGCCCCTTCGCGGCGCACCAGGGTATCCGGGTCGTCGCCCTCCGGCAGGAGTATAAACTTCAGCGAACGTCCAGCCCTTAAAAGGGGTAAGGCGCGCTCCATAGCCCGCACCGCCGCTTTCATGCCAGCGGGATCGCCGTCAAAACACAAAACCGGTTCCGGCGCCAGCCGCCACAGCAAATAAAGCTGGTCTTCGGTCAGCGCCGTCCCCAATGGCGCCACGGTATTTTCAAACCCGGCTTGGGCGAGCGCGATGACATCCATATAGCCCTCGACGACAATCACTTCCCCGGCCTCAACCGCCGCCTTCCTGGCCCCGGCATGGTTGTAGAGAACCTTGCCTTTGTGGAACAGGGCGGTTTCCGGTGAATTCAGGTACTTGGCCGGGGCCTCGTCAAGCGCCCGGCCGCCGAAGGCTATGGTCCGGCCCCGGGCATCGAGGATCGGGAACATCAGCCGGTTGCGGAACCGGTCAAAGGTATCGCTTTTATCCTCGGGCTCGATCAGCAAGCCGCAGGCGATCAGTTCCTGGTGTTTGATGTTGCGCGCTTGCAAGGCTTCCTTGAGGGCGGTTTTGCGCGCTGGGGCAAAGCCCAGTGAGAAACGCTGGATGATATCCTGGCTCAGGCCGCGTTGCTTCAGATAATTCCGGGCCGCTTTTCCTTGATCAGTGTTCAGCTGGGCGATAAACCAGTCCGAGGCCCTGGCCATAACGTCATAAAGGGAGGTGCGTTTTTTTTCCGCCTCCAGGTCTTCAGCCGAAAACTTCGGCAGCGGCAAGCCGGCCCCGGCCGCAAGTTTTTCGATCGCTTCATGAAAGTGCAGGCCTTCCTGGTCCATGACAAAACGGATCACATCCCCATGCGCCCCGCAGCCAAAGCAGTGGTAAAAGCCTTTTTCCTCGACCACCGTGAAAGAGGGGGTTTTCTCGTTGTGGAAGGGGCACAGGCCCAATAGCTCCCGCCCGCGCCGGGTCAACTTGACTTTCCGGGAAATAACACTTTCCAGAGACGTCCGCGCCCTGATCTCGTCCAGAAATTCATTTGGGTAGGCCATAAAATTTCCCTTTTCCCCCAGCCCCTGTCTGCGGGGAACAAGTATGGCGAACTTTTCGTTAGGATAAAAGGCTTTTGACCACCTGCGAGGCTTTACCGAAATCCATGGTTCCGGCATATTTGGCTTTTAACACCGCCATCACCCCGCCCATGTCTTTCAGGCTCTCCGCTCCGGTTTCCTGAACCGCCGCCCGCGCCGCCGCGTCAATCTCCTGTTCGGACATTTGCTCGGGCAGAAATTCGCCGATAATTTCTATTTCCAGGCGTTCCTGTTCGGCCAGCTCCAGCCTTCCCCCCTCTTCGTAGGCCTTGATGCTGTCGTGGCGCTGTTTGACCATTTTGCTCAGGATTTCAAGAATCAAGGTGTCATCATCCAGCTCGGTTACATCCTCAACCCGAAGCGCGATGTCACGATCCTTGACCGCCGCCAGGATTAACCTCATGGTCGCCACCCGGCAGCTTTCCCTGGCGCGCATGGCGTCTTTCAAGGCCTCTTTGATCTTTTCCCGCAGCATAATCCCTGCCAACACTCCTGACGAATCGAAGGCCACATGATAGGGCAAGAAAAAGCCATCCGTAAACCCAAAAAGTGTATTTCTAAGTCATTGATTTTATTGAACAATTTTTTCAAAACTGTGACTTGACGACCGGCCTTTAATTGCTTATTGTCCGCTGGATTTGATTTTTGCCGGCGGGTTTCGGCAAAAAAATTTTGCCCAGAGGACGCCAATCCAGATGTCTGGTAAGAAAATGACTACCGCGATCGCACCAAAAACAAAAGCGACCGCGGTATTGGTTTTGGCTGATGGAACCCTCTTTTGGGGGGCTGGCGCCGGGATCGAGGGTGAAGCGGTTGGCGAGGTCTGTTTCAACACCGCCATGACCGGCTACCAGGAAATTCTGACCGATCCTTCATATGCCGGACAAATCATCAACTTTACCTTCCCCCATATTGGCAATGTGGGGGCGAACCCGGAAGATATGGAAACCCAAACCCCGGCGGCCCGGGGTTTTATTTTGCGCGAAGCGATTACCCCGCCCTCCAGCTTCCGGGCTGAAAAAACCCTCGGTGACTGGGCGGCCTCGATGAACCTGGTCGGGATTTCGGGCGTCGATACCCGGCGCCTAACCCGCCATATCCGCCTTGCCGGCGCCCCAAACGGGGTGGTGGCGCATAACCAGGCGGGCAAGTTCGATATCCCGGCGCTGTTAAAGAGGGCGCGTGATTGGCCCGGGCTGGAAGGGATGGACCTGGCCAAAGAGGTCACCTGCCGCCAGAGCTATCGCTGGGACGCCACCCGCTGGGTGCTCGGAAAGGGGTACGGGAAACAAACCAAACCGCGCTTTCATGTGGTCGCGGTCGATTACGGCATCAAGCGCAACATTCTCCGCTGCCTTGCCTCGGTGGGGGCGAAAGTGACGGTGGTGCCGT
>JADFJJ010000030.1 GCA_022566215.1 Pseudomonadota bacterium
GGAAATTCATGATAACCTCCCGGCGCACAAGCGTGCGCCCGGCGACCGTTCGCCGCCCCCGCGGAGCGATAGCCAGAGGCTATCTTGCGTGAGCGAAAAAAAATGGGAGAGGGTAGGGTGAGGGTGATTTCAACGTGTTAATTTAGAGGCAAAGACCATTATCGGTTTTCGATATTGGTGGGGATAAGCGCAAATTTGTCTTACTTGTAAGACATGTCATACCGGCTTAAGACCGGTATCCGGTCCTAATAAATGAAAAATGCCGGATGCCTGCCTCTCGCCTGGGCGTAGCAGGTAGCTCCGCTACGGCGTAGCCTGGCCACAGGCATGACTATTTTGTTTAGGCGGGTAAGAACCAGTATTATTTAGATGCGCGGGCGGCTTCGATCCGCCGCCCAGCGATGGTGTCGGCGATTTGGTTGGTTGCTTTGCCTTCTTTATCAGCTTCGTCAAAGACTTCCATCAGGGTGCCGTAGATTTCCTCGACCTTTTTCATGCCCTCATCGACATCGGTGTCGCGGCCATGGACTTCATTGGCGACCTGGATAATGCCGCCGGCGTTGATGATATAATCGGGGGCGTACAGGATGCCGAGACGCCTGAGTTCCTCGCCGTTGTGGTCGCGCTTCAGCTGGTTGTTGGCGGAGCCGGCGATGACCGGGACCTTCAGCTTGAGAACGGTGTGGTCATCGAGGACAGCGCCCAGCGCACAGGGGGCGAAGACATCGCCTGGCTGCTCAAAAATAGCCTCCGGGCCGACTGCCCTGGCGGCGAATTCGGATGTCACCCGGTCAACGTTGCCCTGGTTGATGTCGGCGACCACCAGCTTGGCGCCGGCTTCATGCAACTCGCGGCACAAATTGTAGCCGACATGGCCAAGACCCTGGACGAGGACCGTCAGGCCGCCCAGGTCTTTTTTGCCGAGCCGGTGCCTGACCGCCGCCTTGATGCCGTAAAAAACCCCGTGGGCGGTATAGGGGGAGGGATTGCCGCTCGGGTGATCGCCGGTCTCCAGGCCCGCGACATATTTGGTCTGGGTGGCGACGATCTGGATGTCATCAACCTCGATGCCAACGTCCTCGGCGGTGATATAATGACCGCCCAGGCGATCGATATAGCGGCCGAAGGCCTTGAACAGTTCCGGGGTCTTGTCTGTGCGCGGATCGCCGATAATCACCGATTTGCCCCCGCCCAGGCCAAGATCGGCCATCGCATTCTTTAAACTCATGCCCTTCGAGAGCCTGAGTACATCATCAATGGCGTCCTGTTCGGTGGGGTAATTCCACATCCGGCAGCCGCCGACCGCCGGACCCAATACGGTACTGTGGATTGCGACAATGGCCTTCAGCCCGGTGTCCTGGTCGGAAAAGAAAACAACCTGTTCGTGATCGTCGTAATCCGCTGCTGAGAATACTGACATGTTCAGGTCGTCCTTTACTTTAAGCATGTATTGGCCTTCTTTTCTTGCCCGGTTGAAAAATTTTATGATGCTGCAAACAAACATATGCAAAAGGGCAAGCGGATAATTTATTGCATGTTTTTTGGGAAATTGGCGACCAACTTGTTCCTAATATAAGCAATAATGCTTCAATAACGACTATTTTTCAGTATAAATATTACTTACAGATGTAACTATCGTTCAAGTTGTTTCATTGAAAAGCTCGCGGCCGATCAGCATCCGGCGGATCTCGGAAGTGCCGGCGCCGATCTCGTAAAGCTTGGCGTCGCGCAAGAGCCGGCCGGTCGGATATTCGTTGATATAACCGTAGCCGCCCAAGGCCTGGATCGCTTCCAGCGCCATTTGGGTGGCTTTTTCCGACGAATAAAGAATACACCCGGCGGCGTCTTTGCGGGTCGCCTGGCCCCGGTCGCAAGCGCTTGCTACCGCGTAAGTGTAGGCCCGGCAGGCATTGAAGGCGGTGTACATATCGGCGATCTTGCCCTGCATCAGCTGGAAGGTTCCGATCGGTTTGCCGAACTGTTCGCGCTCGTGCACATAAGGCAGCACCACATCGAGACACGCCGCCATGATCCCGAGCGGGCCGGCGGAGAGCACCACCCGCTCATAATCCAGGCCGCTCATCAGCACCTGCACGCCTTTATTTTCCTCGCCGAGGATGTTCTCGTAGGGGATTTCACAATCCTCGAACACCAGCTCGCAGGTGTTGGAGCCGCGCATCCCGAGCTTGTCGAGTTTTTGCGCGGTCGAGAACCCCTTCATGCCCTTTTCCACCAGAAAGGCGGTAATGCCCTTAGGGCCGGCCTTGGGGTCAGTTTTGGCGTAAACCACCAGGGTCGAGGCCTCGGGCCCGTTGGTGATCCACATTTTGGTGCCATTCAGGACAAAACAATCGTTTTTCTTCACCGCCTTCAGTTTCATGCTGACCACATCGGAACCGGCCCCGGCCTCGGACATCGCCAGCGCCCCGACATGCTCGCCGGAGATCAGTTTGGGCAGGTATTTTTCTTTTTGCCGGGCATTGCCGTTCCTGACGATCTGGTTGACGCAAAGATTGGAATGGGCTCCGTAGGAGAGCCCGACGCTGGCCGAGCCGCGCGAGACTTCTTCCATCGCCACGCAGTGCGCCAGATAGCCCATATTGGCGCCGCCGTATTCCTCAGGGGCGGTGATGCCGAGAATCCCGAGATCGCCGAGTTTTTTCCAAAGGTCGGCGGGAAAGACGTTTTTTTCGTCGATTTCGGCGGCCCGCGGCGCCAGTTCCTTGTTGGAAAAGGCCGCCACGCTGTCACGCAGCATATTGACGGTGTCCTCATGGCCGAAATTCAGGGTGGGCAGTTGAAACATGGCGGTATCCTTTCTAGGGCCTGTGTGCTCTCTATACGATTTCCAGCAATATCTGGCCCTCGCTGACCTGCGCCCCGGCCTTGGCCTCGAGCCCCTCGACCTGGCCGTCTCTGGGCGCGCGCAGGGTGTATTCCATCTTCATCGCCTCCATGACGATCAATGCCGTGTCTTTTGTCACGTTTTGCCCGTTTTTGGCAAGCACCTCCAAAATGCGGCCGGGCATCGGGGAGGAAATCGTGCCCGGGGCGGTGGCTTCCCCGGCCATTTCCTCTTCCGGCAAAAGGTGGCGCACTTCATCGGTACGGCCGCCCCGGATCAGGAAAATCCGGTCAAGGTGGGATATGGCGGAGATAGCAATGCTCTCGCGCCGGTCGGCAAACTGCAACTCAAAGGTATTTTCATGGCCGTACTGGCGGTGGCCGGTGGCCAGATAGTCACCGTCCAGATAAAAAGTGGCGACCCCGGTGCCGCGCAGGGGCTCGGCCCTCAGGTGATAAACCTGATCCAGATAAACAAAACTCAGGTTTTCACAATAATCATGGTTCATGCGCCAGCCCTCGCCGGAAAAAGGCGACCACGGATCGGGCGCATCATAGGCGCTTTGGCGCTCCTCGCGCCGGTCGTCCAGGTAGGTGAGGGCGGCGATCACCACCATCACCTCCGGGGGGTAGGGGGGGGCAGTTGCAAAATCGCCATCATGGTCTTCAATAAAATGGGTAGTAATATTGCCGCCCAGGAATTCCCGGTGGCCGCAAACCGCCGCCAGGAACGCCAGGTTGGTTTTGATCCCGGCCACTTCGGAGGCTTCCAGCACCTGCTTGAGGCGGACAATAGCGCTTTTTCTGGTCTCGCCCCAGGTGATCAGCTTGGCCATCATCGGATCGTAATGAACCGTCACCTGATCGCCGAGGCCATAGCCGTTCTCGAGCCTGAAGGCGTCGTCCTCGTCAGGGAAAGATTGCCAGCAGATGGTCCCGCTTTGCGGCAGGAAATCATGATCCGGGTCTTCGGCGTAAAGCCGGGCCTCGATGGCATGGCCGTCCAGTTTGATCTCCTTCTGCTTGAGCGGCAGCGGCTTGCCCTCGGCGGCCAGGATTTGCCATTCCACCAGGTCGAGCCCGGTGACCATCTCGGTGACCGGGTGTTCGACCTGCAGGCGGGTGTTCATTTCCATGAAGTAAAACCGGGTCTGGTCGGTCAGGCCCCCGGCGGCATCGACAATAAACTCAATCGTGCCGGCATTCTCATAATGAATGGCCTTTGCCGCGCGCACCGCGGCCCCGGTCAGGCGTTCCCTCAAAACATCGGTCATGCCGGGGGCCGGGGCCTCCTCGATGATTTTCTGGTGGCGCCGCTGGATCGAGCAATCACGCTCAAAAAGGTGAACCACATTGCCGGCCGCATCGCCGAACACCTGCACTTCGATGTGGCGCGGGGTTTCAAGGTATTTTTCCAGCAGCACCCGGTCATTGCCGAATGAATTGGCGGCCTCGCGCCGGGCCCCTTTCAGGGCTTCGGCGAACTCACCGGCCTTTTTGACCAGCCGCATGCCCTTGCCGCCGCCCCCTGCGACCGCCTTGATCATAAGCGGATAGCCGATCTTTTTGGCCGCGGCGGCGAGAAATTTGGGGTCCTGGTTGGCGCCGTGGTAGCCGGGCACCACCGGCACTCCGGCCTTTTCCATCAGCGTCTTGGCCCGGTCCTTGAGGCCCATGTCGCGGATCGCTTTTGCCCCCGGGCCGATGAAAATAATGCCTTGCTTTTGACAGGCCTCAGCGAAGGCGGCGTTTTCCGCCAGAAAGCCATAACCGGGATGGATCGCGTCGGCCCCGGTCTCTATTGCCGCCGCGAGAATTTTATCGATATCCAGATAGCTCTCGGCGGCGGGCGCGGGGCCGATCTGGATCACCTGATCGGCGATCATGGCGAAGGTGGCGTAGCGGTCGGCAAAGGACGTGACCGCCACCGTCTTGATGCCCATAGTCTTGGCGGTCAGGATGATCCGGCAGGCGATCTCCCCGCGGTTGGCGATCAGAATTTTCTTAATCATTTATCCTAAAACTCTTTAGACGGTTTTTAAATTTATCACCCTCACCCTATCCCTCTCCCATTCCGCCGTCGCGCAAGGCTATGGCGGACTTCGCAAGGGAGAGGGGACTAAAATTAAGTCCTCTCCCCAACGTGGGAGAGGATTTAGGTGAGGGGGTGTAATATTTACTCATCGCTGGAGCACCAGCCCGGTTTCCGTTTCCCGAAAAAGGCCGCCAGGCCCTCTTTGGCTTCATCGCCGGCGCGCACCTCGGCAATCACCTTGGCGGTCATGGTGCGCAGCTCTTTTGATATCGGGCGGTTTGAGACCTCAGCAATCAGGGCTTTGGCGCCAGCCACCGCCTCCGGGGCGGCCTGCAGCAGCAGGTTTATCATCCGCTCCGCCGCCGGCCCGAGATCAGCCGGGGTGGGGACCACCTCATGGGCCAGCCCGATCGCCCGGGCGGTATCCGCCCCGAACCGCTCCCCGGTCAGGAAATAGCGGCGCGCCTGGCGCTCGCCAATCGCGGCGATCACAAATGGCGATATGGTCGCCGGGATCAGGCCGAGCCGCACCTCGGAAAAGGCAAACCTGGCGTCGCTTGAAGCAATCGCGATATCGGCGCAGGCAATCAGCCCGGCGCCGCCGCCCATGACCGCCCCGTGGGCCAGCGCGATCACCGGCTTTGGCAGTGATTTCAGGGCATGATACATGTCTGACAGGCGCATCCCGTCGGCCTGGTTTTGTTTCTGTGAATAGGCGGCGGCCTTTTTCATCCAGTGGAGGTCGCCGCCCGCGCAAAAGCTTTTTCCCTGACCCCTGAGGATCACCGCACGGACGCTTTTATGGCCGGCCAAAAGTTCGAAGGCTTCGCTCAACTCGGCAATCATCTCATCGTTGAAGGCGTTGTGGCGGTCCGGGCGGTTTAAAGAGAGCGCCGCCACCCCGCGGCCGTCGATCTCCAGGATCAGGTTCTCGAATTTCATCGCGCTACATCCTGAATATGCCGAATTTGGTATCCTCGATCGGCGCGTTGAGCGCGGCGGAGAGACATAAACCGAGAACCAGGCGGGTGTCGCGGGGGTCGATAATGCCGTCATCCCAGAGCCGCGCCGAGGCGTAATAGGGGTGGCCCTCGATTTCATATTTTTCCAGGATCGGGGCCATGAATTTCTCCCGCGCGGCTTTCGACCACTTCTTGCCGTCGCGGGCCATCGCCTCCTCCTTGATGGTCGCCAGCACGCCCGCCGCCTGTTCGCCGCCCATCACCGAGATGCGCGCATTGGGCCACATCCAGAGCATGCGCGGTGAATAGCCGCGCCCGCACATGGCGTAATTGCCGGCCCCGAACGAGCCGCCGATGATGACGGTAAACTTGGGCACATTGGAAGAAGCCACGGCGGTGACCATCTTGGCGCCGTCCTTGGCGATGCCCCCGGTCTCGGCCTTTTTGCCGACCATGAAGCCGGTGATGTTCTGGAGGAAGACGAGCGGGATTTTTCGCACTGAACACAGCTCGATAAAGTGCGTGCCTTTAAGGGCGCTTTCCGAGAACAGCACTCCGTTGTTGGCGATAATGCCGACCGGATAACCGAAAATGCGGGCAAAGCCGGTCACCAGCGTGGTTCCATAAAGTTTCTTGAACTCGTCAAATTCGCTGCCGTCAACGATCCGGGCGATCACCTCGCGGACGTCATAGGGCTTGCGGGTATCCTCCGGGATGATGCCGAACAGCTCCCCGGGGTCATAGAGCGGGTCGACCGGCTCGGTGATGTCGAGCGAGGTTTGCTTAGGGCGGTTGAGGTGCGCGATAATCCGCCGCGCCCGCTCCAGCGCCTTGGCGTCGTTGGGCTCCATATGGTCGGTGACGCCCGAGATGCGGGAGTGGACATCGGCCCCGCCCAGCTCTTCGGCCGAGACCACTTCGCCGGTGGCGGCTTTGACCAGCGGCGGACCGGCGAGGAAAATGGTCCCCTGGCCCTGGACGATGATGCTCTCATCAGCCATCGCCGGAACGTAGGCGCCGCCCGCGGTGCACGAGCCCATCACCACGGCGATCTGCGGGATGCCCTGGGCCGACAGGTTTGCCTGGTTATAGAAAATCCGCCCGAAGTGGTCGCGGTCCGGAAACACCTGGTCCTGCTGGGGCAGGTTGGCGCCGCCGCTGTCCACCAGGTAAATGCACGGCAGGTTATTTTCCGCCGCGATTTCCTGGGCGCGCAGGTGCTTTTTGACCGTGACCGGATAATAAGTGCCGCCCTTGACGGTGGCGTCATTGCAGACAATCACGCATTCCTGGCCCGCGACGCGGCCGATACCGGTGATGATCCCGCCCGCCGGGACTTCCTCGCCATACATGCCATAAGCGGCGAACTGGGAAAATTCCAGGAACGGGGTGTCGGGATCGAGCAGCAAATCGATGCGCTCGCGCGGCAGCAGCTTGCCGCGTTTCAGGTGGCGCTGGCGTGAGCGCTCCGGCCCGCCCAGGGTAATCTTGGCGATCTTTTCCCGGAGGTCGGCGACCAGGCCTTCCATATGTCCGGTATTGGCCCGGAAGTCCTTGGCGCCGGTATCGATTTTTGTCTTTAGAATGCTCACGAACTGGCCTCTTGCCCGGTGTTTGAAATCCGCCTTCTTGATACTAGAGCCTTACCTGACATGCAACGCCCGTTATGATATATGACTTTTTGGTGAAATATTCATTTTGAGCAAGACAGGCCACTTAATAGTTCATATAAAACGGGAATACAGCCCACTTAAGTATCGGGACAGTGAGGTTTATGAAACAAAAGTTAAATATCGCCGGTATCAAACGGGCGCACCTTTCCGGAAAAACGATCATCTGGCTGGTGGTGGCCGTGCTTGCCGCCTTTGCCGCGTTTCTGATCATAAAGGCGTTTATCGGCGACCAGGCCGGGGACCAGGAGGCTGAAAATCCCGGCGCCCCGGTTATTGTGCAAAAGGTCAGTCTCTATCTGTTCGCCGATATTATCGAGGCGATCGGCACCGCTAGAGCTAATGAGAGCCTCACCCTGACCGCGCAAATATCCGACACCGTCCAGAAAGTGCATTTCACCGATGGCACCGAGGTCGAGGCCGGGACCATCCTGGTGACCCTGACCAATGCCGAGGAGCTGGCCAATGTCTCAGGCGCGCTGGCCAGCTATACCGAAGCCCGGCAGCAGTTTGAGCGCACCAAGCCGCTGGTCGACAAGGGCGCGCTGTCACAGGCGTCGATGGATGCCGCGACCCGCGACCTTGATGAGGCCACGGCGCGCCTCAACGCGGCCCGGGCGCGCGCCGGGGATTATGTGATCACAGCGCCCTTTGCCGGGCTTTTGGGCCTGCGTCAGGTCAGCCCCGGCACCCTGGTTTCGCCCGGCACCGAAATTACCACCCTTGATGATATTACCATTATCAAGCTGGATTTTTCGATCCCGGAGCGTTTTATTTCAATCCTCAGGCCGGGCCAGGAAATCGCAGCTAAAGCGGCCGCCTACCCGGACATGGAATTCAGAGGCATTGTCAAAACCATCAACAGCCGGGTTAATCCGGTCACCCGGGCGGTCGCGGTGCGGGCGGAAATTGATAACCGGGAACGGTATCTCAGGCCCGGGATGCTGCTGACCGTCGATCTGGTCAGCAACCTCAAGGAGGCCCTCTCGGTGCCGGAAAAATCCCTGATCCCGGTCGGCGGCAGCCAGTTCGTCTTTGTCGTTGGCGAGGATAATAAAGTCGAGCGGATCGAAATTGAAGTGGGCCGGCGGTACGGTAACCGGGTGGAGGTTCTGTCCGGCCTGAAGGCCGGCGACCGGATCGTCATATCCGGTTTGTTAAGGCTCGGCCCGGGCATGGCGGTCAGGGTCTTGGGCGAAGAAGCAGCGCCGGAATTTCCTGAATACCTGCTGTCTTTCCGGCCCTCAGAACAAAAGGAAGCGGGCGATGTTCCTTTCTGACATCTCGGTCAAACGCCCGGTTTTCGCCACCGTGATGAGCGTCATGCTGGTCGCCTTCGGAATTTTGTCATTCAAGGATCTGCCGGTTCGCGAACTGCCGGATTTTGAGATTCCGATCGTCTCCATCATCGCCGTATATCCCGGCGCTTCGGCGGCGGTGGTTGAAAACCGCCTGACCCAGATTATTGAAAACAGCATCGCCGGGATCGAAGGCATAAAATCCATCAGCTCGACCAGCAGCAACGGGGTCTCGTCGGTGGTTGTCGAGTTCAAGCTCAACCACCCCCTGGAGGTGGGGGTCAACGATATCCGGGACCGGGTTTCGTCGATCCTGAGGGTGCTGCCTGAAGAGGTCGACCCGCCCCAGGTGCAAAAAATAAATTTCAATGAATCACCGATTCTTTGGTTCGGCGTGACCAGCACGATCATGGATAATCTGCAGCTCACGGACTTTATCGAAAGAAATATCGAAGACCAGCTTTCGGTGGTCGAGGGGGTCGCCCGGGTCAGGATCGGCAGCCGCCAGCGGCCCTCGATACGGATCTGGCTGGACCGCCAGGCGATGGCCGCCCGGGACCTGACCGTCCCCGACATTGAAGCGGCGCTGAGGGCCGAAAACGTCGAGCTGCCGGCGGGCCGCCTGGAATCGGAAACCCGCGATTTTACGCTTCGAGTCGAGCGGGTTTATAAAACGCCCGAGGATTTCAAGAACCTGGTTCTGAAAGAAGGGGAGGACGGCCACCTGGTCAGGCTGGGCGAGGTGGCCCGGATCGAGATCGGCGCGGAAAACCCCAGGTCCGAATACCGCCGCAACGGCCTGACCGGGCAAAGCATCGGCATTGTCAAACAATCCCAGGCCAATATCCTGGATGTCGCCGAGGCGGTAAAGGCCGAGGCGGAACGGATCGCCAAACGGCTTCCCTCCCACATCACTTTAAGCGTTTCGTGGGATTCCTCGCAATTTGTCGCCGAAGCGATCACCAGGGTGTACCAGACCCTGCTGGTGGCGATGGTCCTGGTGATCATCGTGATTTATTTGTTCCTGGGCAGTTTCCGGGCCGCCTTTATTCCCGCGATCACGGTTCCGGTCAGCATCATGGCGACCTTCTGGGCGCTCAGCCTGGCCGGCTATTCGATCAATATGCTGACCCTGCTGGCGCTGGTGCTGACGATCGGCCTGGTGGTCGATGATTCGATCGTGGTGCTGGAAAACTGCTACCGGCGGGTGGAAAGCGGCGAGCCGGCGCTGCTCGCCGCCTACCGCGGCACCCGTCAGGTTTCGTTCGCGGTGATCGCCACCACGCTGGTGCTGATCAGTATCTTTCTCCCGGTGTTTTTTCTCGAAGGCAATATCTCGAGGATCTTAAAAGAACTGGCGCTGACGATCACCGCCGCGGTCGGCTTTTCGACCTTCGTGGCGCTCACTCTGTCGGCCATGCTGTGCTCGAAACTTCTGACCCGCAAGGAAAAGAAAACCTGGCTGAGAAAGCATCTGCTGACGTGGTTCGAAGCGGTCAACAAAAGCTATGACAAGGTGCTGCGCACCACCCTGGCCAACGTCTGGCCGATGGCCGCCATGCTGCTGGCGGCGATGCTGATTACCATCGGTCTTTTCATGGCGGTAAAGTTCGAGTTTGCCCCGTCCGAGGACCGCGGCGGCTTTTTCATGAACATCCGCGCCACCGAGGGCACCGGGTTCGAAGCCATGCGGAGCGCGGTCGGCGAGGTTGAAACTCTTCTTCTGGCCGGGGTCGAAAAGGGCGATATCGAAACGCTGCTGATTAATATTCCGGGCTTCAGAACCTCATCGGAGGCGGTCAATTCGGCCACCGGGATTGTCATTCTGCCGCATTGGAAGAGCCGCGATAAAGAGAGCAAGGAAATTCTCGCCTGGGTCAGGGCCCAGCTGGTTGATGTCACCGAGGTTCAGGTTTTTATCCAGGAGTTTGGCCATAGCGGCGGCGGCGGCGGGGAGATCCAGTTTGTCATCGGCGCCAACACCTACCAGGAACTGGCCGGGATCAGGGACCGGATGGTGGCCCGCCTCCGGGACTATCCGGGGCTGATCAACATCGATACCGACTACCAGGAAACCCAGCCCCAGGTGAGGGTTGACGTCGACCGCGACCGGGCCGCCGATATCGGGGTTTCGGTTTCCGCGATCGGCCGGACGCTCGAGACCATGCTGGCGGGACGGCGCGTGACCACCTACGTGGATCGGGGCGAGGAATATAACGTGATTCTGCAGGCCAGTGAGGAAAACCGCATCAATCCTTCCGATATCGATAATATTTTTGTCCGCTCGGAACGGACCGGCGAGCTGGTTCCGCTGTCCAGCCTGGTGACCCTGAGGAATGTCGCCGAGGCCGGGGCCTTGCGCCGCTACAACCGGATCAGGGCGCTGACCATCTCGGCCGATCTGGCGCCCGGCTACAGCCTCGGCGAGGGCCTGGAATTTATCCAGAGCATCGTGCCGGAAGAGGCCCCCGAGGCGGTCTATTCGGATCTCAAGGGGGATGCCCGCGAATACCAGGAAGCGTTGGTCGCGTTTGTCTTTACATTTTTGCTGTCGCTGTTAATCGTTTATCTGGTGCTGGCGGCCCAGTTTGAGAGCTTTATTCACCCCATCACGATTATGCTGGCGGTGCCATTAGCGATGGCCGGCGGCTTGTTCGGGCTTTACATCACCGGCTATACCCTCAACATTTATTCCGGCGTCGGCCTGATTATCCTGATCGGCATCGCCGCCAAGAACGGCATTCTGATCGTCGAGTTCGCCAACCAGCTTCGCGATGACGGGATGGATGTCACCACCGCCGTGGTCGAGGCCGCTAAAATCCGCCTGCGCCCGGTAGTGATGACCGGCCTTTCCACCGCCGCCGGGACCCTGCCGCTGGTGGTGGCCGCCGGCCCGGGGTCGGAAAGCCGGGTCTCGATCGGCGTGATCATCCTGTTCGGGGTGGTGATCGCCACTTTCTTTACGCTGATCGTTATCCCGGTGTTTTACAACGCCCTCGGCAAATACACCGGCTCGCCCGGCTTTGTCGAGCGCAAGCTCCGGCTTCAGGAAAAAGATATCGCCGCGAGGCCAGCCAGGGCCAAACAACCGGCGGAATAACTTAGCCTTCAGAGTATTATTTTAAAATTGTCACCCTCACCCTAACCCTCTCCCCTCAAGGGAGAGGGGACCAAGGAAGAGTGCTACTTAAAAGTCCTCTCCCCTCCCGCCGTCGCGCAAGGCTATGGCGGACAGGCCGTGGGAGAGGATTTAGGTGAGGGGGTGGAAAAAAATAATAGCCAACTGACAACTGATTGCCGTCAACTGGATCAGCCTTCGGTGAGCGAGATGGTCACCACCTCGAAGCCTTGCGCCTCGAGCGCGGTGACGATGGTTTTGGCATGGCCGGCGTCCTTGGTCTCGATCACCATTTCGATGCTGGTGTATTTAAGCGCGATGTCGGCGAACTGGCGCTGGTGGTAGACCTCGATCACATTGCCGCCGTTTTCCGCGACAATCGCGGTCAGCTTGGCCAGCGATCCGGGCAGGTCCGGGGTGGTGACGCGCAGCCGCGAGATGCGCCCGTCGCGCGCCAGGCCGCGCATCAGCGAATAAGCGAGAAGTTTCGGGTCGATATTGCCGCCCGATAAAACCAGGCCGGTTTTTTGCCCCCTGAACAGGTCCGGGTATTGCATCACGGCGGCCAGCGGCGCCGCCCCGGCGCCCTCGACCACCACCTTTTCGACCTCGATAAACATGTTGATGGCCCGCTCGATCAGGTGCTCGGGGACGATCAGGATATCATCGACCAGCGCCTCAACCACCTGGGCGGTCAGCTTGCCCGGCTCCTTGATGGCGATGCCCTCGGCGATGGTTTGGCGGGCCGGGTCGATGGTGCGCCCTTCCAATGCGGCTTTCATCGAGGGGTAAACCTCGCTTTGCACCCCGTAGACTTTGATCCCCGGTTTGATTGCCTTGGCCGCCACCACGCAGCCGGCAATCAGCCCGCCCCCGCCGACTGGCACAATAAGCGTATCCAGATCGGGAAAACGCTTCAAAAACTCCACCGCCACGGTGCCCTGACCGGCCATGATCAGCGGGTGGTCGTAGGTCGGGATAAAGGTGAAATTCTTTTGCTTCTCGAGCCGCCGGGCTTCGGCCATCGCCTCGCTAAATGTTTTGCCATGAAGAACAATTGTGGCGCCGAACACTTCGCTGCGCTTGATCTTGGTGAAAGGTGTGTCCTTGGGCATCACGATGGTGGCGGAAATGCCAAGGCGGGCGGCGTGAAAGGCCACCCCTTGCGCATGATTGCCGGCCGAGGCCGCGACCACCCCGTGCTTCTTTTCCGCCCCGGACAGGCTAAGCAGCATATTCAGCGCGCCGCGTTCCTTGAACGATGCGGTGTGCTGGAAAATCTCGAATTTCAGAAAAATTTCACTGCCGACCGCCTCCGACAAGACCTCGGAGAATTCCGCCGGGGTATGATAGATGCCGTCCTTGATGCGCTTGGCGGCGGCCAGCACATCTTCAAAGCTGATCGGGAGTTTGCTCATGAGGTTCTAAATAGCAGGTTTGCCCGGCCCGGCAAGGGTTAAAGGATGTTGGGCAGGAAGGTCACGATTCCAGGAAAGACCGCGATCAGAAGCGCGAAGGCGGCCATAATCAAAAAGAACGGGAAGGCGGCGCGGGCGATCATGGCGATCGGCTCACCGGTCAGGTTCTGGACCACAAAAAGATTAAAGCCGACCGGCGGCGTCACTTGCGCCATCTCGACCGTAATCACCAGGAAAATCCCGAACCACAAGGGGTCGAACCCGGCCGCCACCACCAGCGGCAGGACTATGGGGAGCGTAATCACCACCACCGACAGGCCGTCGAGGATCATCCCGAGCGCGATGTAGAAGATCAGCAGCACCGGGATCAGCAGCACCGGCGCAAGACCGAGCGCGGCGATGCCGCCGGCCACCGCACCGGGGATTTCCAGATAGGCCATCACCCGGGTCAGGAACAGCGCGCCGAGGAGGATCAGGCCGATCATCGAGACCGTCTTGACCGCTTCCAGCAGCGCCGATTTGAGGTTGCGCCAGTTGAGGTCGCGCTTGACCGCGGAAATGATCAGCGCCCCGGCGACGCCGAGGACCGCAGCCTCTGAGGGGCTGGCAAAGCCGAGATAAAGGCTGCCGAGAATGGCCAGTATCAGCAGCAGCGCCGGGCTGATTTTAAGCAGGCCCCGGAGCCGTTCCCCGGCGGTTACCGTGGTTTTGTCTTCCTCCGGCAGCAGTTCCGGCCTGAGCCGGGTTTTGACCGCCAGGTACGCCATGAAACCAAGGCTCAGGAGCACTCCCGGCAAAATCCCGGCCAGGAACAGATCGAGAATCGAAACCTCGGCCAGCACCCCGTAGAGGATCAGGATAATGCTCGGCGGGATCAGAAAGCCCAGCGTGCCGGCCCCGCACAGTGAGCCGATCGCCAGCCTCCGGTCATAACCGCGCGCCGCCAATTCGCCCAAGGTCATCCGCCCGATCGTGTTGGTGGTGGCCGCCGATGAGCCGGAGACCGCGGCGAACAGCGAACAGCCCAGGATGTTGATGTGATAAAGCCGCCCCGGGATCGAGCGCGTCCACGGCTCTAGGCCGTCGAACAGGTCCTTGGGAAAGCGGCTGGCGAACAAAATCTCGCCCATCAGGATAAACAGCGGCAGCGCCGCCAGCACCGGGGAATTCAGGCTGTTCCAGGCCTCGAACGCCAACAGCTTGATGGCCGGAACGTCCTGGAACAGGAAGATCGTGATCAAGCCCGCCGCGATCAGCGCAAAGCCGATCCACAGCCGGGCCAGCAGCAAAACCGCCAGACTGGCGAGGATGGTCAGACCCGGTCCTATCATGATCCCTCCTCGCCGGTTGCCAGCCGGATCAGGCGGCCGATGAGCGACAGGGCCAAAACCACCGGCCCGAGCGCGAGGATGGCTTGCGGTATCCACAGCGGCGTGGCGCTCGGAAAGTAAGAGACCGAGCCGCGCATCCAGCTGCCGAAAGCCCAGGAAACCAGCCCATAGGCCAGCAGCAGGGCGATCATCAGCGCAATCCCGGTCACCAGCAATTCCAGGGAGCGCTGGTATTTTGCGGGAAAATTTATCAGGCTGACGCGGACCTGTTTGCCCTCCCTGAGGGTCCAGCCGGCCCCCATCAGGAACGAGAACGCCACCAGATAGCCGCTGTATTCCAGCGAGACCGGGATGCTGGCGGCGAAGAAACTGCGCATGATGATCTCCGCCATGCCCAACAGGAACATCAGGGCGAGGGTCAGCGCCGCCAGAAAGGCTCCGCCGTTTTCAATTTTTTCAATCACGGTCAGGAGCGGTTTCACAGCAGTTTATCCTTGCCGGTTGCTCTTAAATATTCGATCAGAATGGCCCGGACCTCATCGTCAACCCGGTCCATATAGGTGCGCCACATCGGGATTGCGGCGCTGCGCATTTCATTTCGTAATTGTTCATTAACTTCAATGACTTGCATACCGTTCTTAATGAGAATTTCGAGCTTTATCTGGTCGTCCGCGGCGGCCACCCGCCAGAATTCCTGCTCCATCTCAGCCGCCACCGCCTCGATCGTGGCTTGGGTCTTCTGATCGAGCCGGTTCCAGCTTTCAAGGTTGACCGACATGATGTTGGAAAGCCACAGGTGGTTGGTGCGGTAAATGTAGGGCAAAAATTCCCAGTAGCTTTGCGCGGCGCCGGTGGTGGTCGAGGTCATGACCGCATCGACCATGCCCGAGGCGAGCGCCGGGACCACGTCGCTTGAGGGCATCTGCAGCGGGATCAGGCCCAGAAGCTCCATCATTTCCGAGGAGTTGCGGTCATAGGTGCGGATCTTCAGGCCCTTGAGATCGGCAAGCCGCCCGGCCTTTTTCTTGAGATAGATGTTCTGGCGCGGCCACGGCACGATATAGAGCAGCTTGATGCCTTTGTCCCGAAGCGCGCGCTCGATCCTCGGCCGCGACAGCGAATACAAAAGCCGCAGCTCATCCTGGTTATCGACCAGGTAGGGCAGCGATTCAAGCGCCAGAACCGGCAGATTCCCCGCCTCCTGGACCGCCGGCACGTCGGCCATGTCGACCAGCCCTTCAGCGAGCGCGCGGATCGTCTCCGGCCCCTTGAGGCCGAGGATAGCGCCCGGGAACACCTTGATGGTCAGCGCGCCATCGGTCTCATTGTAAACCGCTTCGGCGAAGGCATAGGCGTTAGTTGTGTGGTATTCCTTAACCGACCACGGCAGCGAGGCGTTCCATTGCTGCCCCTCGGGCCGGTCGCAGCCGAAAAGCAGCAGCAAAGCGGCCAAAAGTAATTTGAATGTCGCCTGAGCCATCCTTAAACTCTAACAAAGAGCAAGACACATAAAAAGGATATTGTGATCGGGTCTTGATGGCCTTACATGTGGGAAGATCAAAATTTGAGGAAAAGACCATGAAACTGAAGAATTCAGCGCTATTCCGCCAGCAATGCTACATCGGCGGCCAGTGGGTGGATGCCGACGGTGGAGAGACCTCAAAGGTCACCAACCCGGCCAATGGCGAAGTGATCGGGACCATCCCGAAGATGGGCGCGGCCGAAACCGACCGGGCGATCGCGGCGGCCGGTGATGCGTTTGCCGGCTGGCGCGGCCGGACTGCAAAGGCTCGGGCCAATATCCTGAGAAAATGGTTCGAGCTGATCGTCGCCAACGCCGGCGATCTGGCCATCATCCTGACATCCGAGCAGGGCAAACCGCTGGCCGAGGCCAGGGGCGAGGTGCTGTACGGCGCCGCGTTTATCGAATGGTTCGCCGAGGAGGGACGCCGCGCTTACGGCGATATTATCCCGGCCCACATGACGAATAAACGCATCCTGGTACTGAAACAGCCGGTCGGGGTAGTGGCCTCGATCACGCCCTGGAACTTCCCGTCGGCGATGCTGACCCGCAAGGCCGGCCCGGCGCTCGCCGCCGGCTGTCCGTTTGTCGCCAAACCGGCGCACGAGACCCCTTATTCGGCGCTCGCGCTGGCGGTGCTGGCCGAGCAAGCCGGACTTCCGGCGGGGCTGTTTAACGTCATTACCGGCCCGGCCAGCGTGATCGGCAAGGCCATGACCGACAGCCCGGTGGTCAAGAAGATCACCTTTACCGGCTCCACCGAGGTGGGCAAGATCCTGATGCGCCAGTGCGCCGGCAGCATCAAGAAGGTCGGGCTGGAGCTCGGCGGCAATGCGCCTTTTATTGTTTTTGAGGACGCCGATATCGACGCCGCGGTGGAAGGCGCGATCATGTGCAAATACCGCAATTCCGGGCAGACCTGCGTGTGCGCCAACCGGATTTATGTCCACGATCAGGTTTACGATGCGTTTCTCGAGAAATTTGTCGCTGCGGTGGCCAAGATCAAGGTCGGCGACGGCATGGAGAAAGGCGTGACCCAGGGCCCGCTGATCAACGATCAGGCGGTCGAGAAGGTCGAGCAGCACATCGCCGATGCGATCAGTAAAGGCGGCAAGGTGGTGGCCGGCGGCAAGCGCCATCGCCTCGGCGGCAAGTTCTTTGAGCCGACCGTGATCAGCGAGGCCTCGGATGAGATGCTGTGCGCCCGCGAGGAAACCTTTGGGCCAATGGCGCCGGTGTTCCGTTTCAAGACCGAACAAGAGGTTATCGAGCGCGCCAATGCCACCGATTTCGGCCTGGCGGCGTACTTTTACGCCCGCGATATTGGGCGCATTTTCCGGGTTTCGGAAGCGCTCGAGAGCGGCATCATCGGCGTCAACACCGGCATCATCTCGACCGAAGTGGCGCCCTTTGGCGGCGTCAAGCAGTCAGGCATCGGCCGCGAGGGCTCCAAATACGGCCTCGAGGAATTCCTCGAGATCAAGTACGTGTGCCTTGGGATTTAGTCTTTCCCTCCCGGTCTGTCATACAGGTTTCAGATACCGGTTGGCAGATGCCAGTGAGCAGTTGGCGGTTAGCAGCAGACAGTGGACAGGAGAGGCTGTGAATCCAATATCTGTAGCTGTAGTAGCTACAGATATTGATTATTAACGGTCCGTTCTGAATTCATTGACTGATCCACCCTGTATCGGTTTTCGATATAGCCGATAATTTTGGTGGAGGACCAGTATAGAACCAATAATTGTCACCCTCACCCTCTCCCTCTCCCATTCCGCCGTCGCGCAAGGCTATGGCGGACTTCGCAAGGGAGAGGGGACTGTAGTGGGCGCTTCTTAAACTCCCTCTCCCCCCGTGGGAGAGGGGTGGGGTGAGGGGGTAATTAAAGATCGTCATACCGGCTTTAGGCCGGTATCCGGCAAATGTTTGTGCAATTCTCCGGCCTATTAAACAAAAACAAAAGACCGGATGCCCGACTGAATCGGGCATGACAAATAAAAAAGTTCTCTCCCCTCTCCCCCCGAGGGAGCGGGCCAAGGAATTAAACAAGGGGTGAGGAGGTGGATTAACACTT
>JADFJJ010000031.1 GCA_022566215.1 Pseudomonadota bacterium
CCGCCGCACTATCGCGGACTTGAGCCCTCCGTATTGTCTTGCCTGCATCTCATAGGCGATAGCCCGAACCATCAGCCGCGTGCTGATGCCCCTCGGTGGATCGGGCCTGTACAGAACTTTCCAGCGCTCGACCAGATCAGCTCGGGGGAGATCGGCGAGGGTGTCGATTTCCCACTCAAGAGTATTGCTTGTGCTATGGCGGCCCATGATCAGGACGTCTTTTGGGTTTCGATGCGATAGCGCCGCCCACCGCCGTCATCGATACGTGTCACCAGCGCGACGCCCGGCATCTTTTTCACGGTGCCAGACAAAAACCCCCGCACGCTGTGCGGCTGCCAGCCGGTCGCCTTTTTCAGCTCGGCCAGGCTGGTCCCCTTGGGGCGCATCAGCATGTCGATGCAGGTCTGTTTCTTGGTCTTGCGGCAAGAGGTGCCCTCTTGCGGCTTCGCCGTTCTGGATTTTATAGATTTCGGTGTGTTTTTCGCCATGTCGGGCTCCTTCTGGCTTGGCGCCGCGCCGATCAAAGCTTAGGGGGCATAACCACACGGTCCCGCTAGACCAGATTACTAAAAGGTTTCACCCTTGGTAATTGCAAGAAAATAGTTATACCCGTTATGGGTGTATGATCTGAGGTTCAAATTTATTTCGCAGTTTCAGTAAATAATGAAAAAAGCCTCAAATAAATTTCAACACCAGCTTGCCCTTGACATGCCCTGCTTCGCTTAAAGTGTGCGCTTTTTGGGCTGCAGACAGGGGAAAAATTTGAATTTCAGGGATGGGAAGGACGCCTTCTTCTACAAGTCTGGTTATTTTTGCAAGCGTCTTGCCATCAGGTTCGGCATAAAGCCGGAGCACCCGGAGGCCGAGATTTTTTGCCCGGTCCTCATCCGGCGGATCATTGAGGCAAATCAGAGCGCCGCCGGGTTTTAATACGCCAAGACTCTCGTTTGGGGTTTCGCCGCCAAGGGTATCAAGGATTACATCGACGCCGTCTGGATAGAGGCCTTTGAGAACGGAGCGATAATCGTCCGCTTGATAGTCAATACAATGATCCGCCCCTAATTCTCGGCAATAACCATGATTATCTACCTGAGCCGTGGTTATAACGGTGGCCCCAAGATGTTTGGCAAGGGGAATAGCCAGCGAGCCGACACCACCAGCCCCGGCATGGATCAGTGTTACCTGGCCCGGCGTTAGTTTGGCAAAATCGATGAAAGTCTGCCAGGCAGTCAAGGCGACAAGCGGAATGCTCGCGGCTTCAACATACGAAAAACCCCTTGGCATTGGCGCCAGGTAGCTTTCCGGCACTACAATGTATTCGGCATAGGTGCCGACCTCGGCCCGGGCAAACCGGGTGTAGGCATAAACCTTGTCTCCAGCCCTCCAGTCTAACACCCCCTTGCCAAGGGTGTCGATAACCCCCGCCATGTCCCAGCCCGGCGTGATCGGGAAGGCGTGCTCGAACACGCACTCGAACTGGCCGTTTCTGATTTTCCAATCGATCGGGTTGACCGCCGCCGCACTGATTTTGACCCGGATTTCGCCAGCCCCTGGTTCCGGCAGCGGCAGGTCACTTATCTTAAGAACTTCCGGGTCACCGAAGGCGTTGTAGGTTACGGCCTTCATTTTGCCTTAGCTCCATACCGGCGCTACCGGGGCCGGCAAACCGGTATCCTCTTCACAAGTCTTGCGCAGTTCCTCAATTGAGGGGCCAAAGTCAAACACCTTGATCTTGCCGCGCTTGGCGGCCATATCTTTTCGCATATCCTTGGTCGCTTTTTTGTCGACCTCGCCCGTCTGGGTCAGGACCACGCCATAGCGTTTAGCCCCCTCAAAGCTGACCAGGCCGCGCCTGACCTCAAGGGCCACGAGGTTCGCATCGCGTTCAAGCGGGTCCCCCCAGCCGCCGCCGCCCCAGGTGATATAATGCAAAAGGTCACCTTCCTTGACCTGAATGCGGTCGCATTTGGAGGGCAGGACTTCGCGGGTTCCGTCGGCGCGCTCGAGGATTTTTTGTGACCGCGCGCCGGGCGTACCGCCGTTAACGCCCCAGGGATAGGTGAACCAGCGGTCATCATGGATCGAAATCGTCCCAGCCTCGAGAAACCGGTAGCACATGGTGATGCCATTGCCGCCGCGGAAAAAGCCGGCGCCTCCGGAATCGGGGGTCGATTCATAGCGCTCAATCCTGAGCGGGAAATAGCGCTCCAGAAATTCGTTCGGAATATTGGTAAACCCGGGCCACAACGAATGGCCATCGGGGCCGTCGCCAAAAGGCCGGCCCGGAATGCCGCCAAACCCGATCTGGAACAGCTGGAACCATTCACCGTTTTTGTGAAACCCGGAAAACATCAGATGCGGGCTCGAAGAAAAACCGGCGGCATTGAGAAATTCCGGCTGGCGTTGTCCCAAAAGCCCACCCAAAACGTCAAAAATGCGCCCCAGGGCATGGGTTCGGCAGGATAGCGCGGCGGGAAATTTTGGTTTCAAAAGCGAGCCTTCGGGAATGCGCACATCTACCAGTGGGTAAAAACCGTCGTTGAAAAGAATTTGCGGGTCAAACACCATGATCATGTAAATGCCAAAGAACATCTTGAACATGTTTTCATTGAGATAGAAGTTGATCGAACTGGCTGATTGCGGGTCGGTTCCCTCGAAATCAAGAATAACCTTATCGCCCTCGCGCCACATCGAGCAGTGGATCTTGTAGGGACCGAACCCCATGCCGTCATCGCAGACATAATCGGTAAAGGAAATTTTTTCTTCCGCCACGGTGGTGTGAATTAACTGCTTCATGGCGCGATAATTACGCTCAAGAAGTTCTTCGGTCGCAGAAACATAAACGTCTTCGCCAAAACGTTCGCACATTTCGTGAACCCGGCGCTCGGCCATCCGGCAGCTGGCGATGATCGCATTCAAATCCGAGCGGCACCATTCGGGCATGCGCACCTGGTGCATTACCAGATCAACCAGATCCTTCTGGTATTCACCTTTCTTGTAGATTTTTACCGGCGGAATACGAATTCCTTCCTCGAAAATGGAAACCGCATCGGTCGGAAGCGAGCCCGGCACCTTGCCGCCGATATCGGTCATGTGGCCGAACATCGCGGCCCAGGAAATGAGACGGCCGCTGATAAACACCGGCATCAGGATAAGCCAGTCGTTGGCGTGACTGACGGCCCCCTCACAGGTGTACGGATCGGCTAGCCAAATGACATCGCCTTCTTCGAGGTCGCCATCATAGGCTTTCAGAAAACCATCAATAAAACTGCCAAACTGCCCCACCACCATACGCCCCTTGTGATCGGCAATCAGCGGAAAGGCGTCGCCCTGTTCACGGATGCCCGGCGACATGGCGGTCCGGAATAAAGTCGCATCCATTTCAACCCGGGCGTTCCTGAGCGCATTTTCAATGATGTCGAGGGTAACCGGGTCAACCTTGACCGGGGTGAATTTTTTAGTGTTTTTTTCAATGATTCTTGCGGGCATGTCCTATTCCTCTGGAGTAATCAAAATGTTACCAAAGCTGTCAATCTTTGCCACATGCCCCAAAAGCACCAGGGTAGTGGAATCCATTTCAGTAATGATCGCGGGGCCCTTGATGGTATCGCCGGCCAGCAGGTTGCGGCGATCGTAAATCACCGCCTCGCGTTCCTGGCCGTCCATGTAAACCAGATGGTCCCTGATTTTGGCGCGGGCCGCATTGCCATCACCTTTTTTAATCTCGGGCGAGGAAACGTTTGCCGGTTTGCCAAGCGCGACCGCCCTCAGGTTAACAAATTCCAGGGAGGTATCGAGGTTGAAGGTAAACAGGCGTTTGTGTTCGGCATTAAAGGCCCTGGCGATTTCTTTAATTCCCTTGCCCGCCTTGAAGAGGGAAAGGTCTGCTGCCAAAGGCACTTCAAAGGCCTGGCCCTGATAGCGGATGTCGAGCTCGAAGGTGATTTCCTGATCGCTTTTGGGCACCCCTTCACCGGCAAGTTCCGTGGCAACCTCTTTCCCCATTTTGTCCATGATATCAGCCAGTTCGGCATCACTTGTGTCTTTGAACTGTTTGTTAAAACTGCGCGCGGTTTCGACCCGCATCCGGGTGGTGGCATCGCCATAGGCGCAAAGAACCCCGGGGCTGGGTGGGATAATTACCGGCCACGATTGCATCAGTCGCCCGATTGCATTGGCATGCAGGGGTCCGGCCCCGCCGAACCCCATCAGCGCAAAATCACGGGGGTCGTAGCCCTGTTGGATGGAGACCAGTCTCAATGCCCCAAACATGTTTTCATTAACGATGTCGATAATCCCTGCGGCGGCTTCCATCACCTCAATGCCAAGCGCATCAGCGATAGTCTGCACGGCCTTTTGTGCGCCTGTCCTGTCCAGTTTCATCTTGCCGCCCAAAAGACCCTCTGGCAGATTGCCCAAAACTACATTGGCATCGGTAACCGTAGGGCTGGTTCCGCCCTGCTTGTAGGCAACCGGCCCGGGATCAGCGCCGGCGGATTCCGGCCCAACCCGAAGCGCCTTGGTCAGCTCAGGAACATGCGCGATTGATCCGCCGCCGGCTCCGACGGTGCGAATATCCAGCGAGGAGACGCGTACCGTCAGGTCGCTTACCGTGGTCTCACGCTTCAGGCGCGGCTGGCCATTTTCAATCAGCGCCACATCGGTTGAGGTTCCGCCCATATCGAGCGTCAGAATATTGTTGAAACCGGCGTGTTTGGCGACCCAGACCGCCCCGGCGACCCCGCCTGCGGGTCCGGACATCAGAAGGTTTACCGGCGCTTGTTCAGCCTTTTCGGTGCTCATCAGGCCGCCATCGGAGCGGAGGAGGTTCAGCTTTCCGCGCATTCCCCAGTCCTTGAGTTCTTTGGAAAGATTCCGGACATAGCTTGAGACCCGGGGGCGGACAGCCGAGTTGGCAACTGTCGTCAGGGTGCGTTCATATTCTTGCATTTCGGGCAGGATTTCGAAACTGATAGAAACTGGCAGATCTGGAAATTCTTCGGCGCAAATCTTCGCAACCTGTTTTTCATGAGCCGGGTTAATGTAGGAATTCATCAGGCAAACCGTGAGCGCCTCAACTCCCTCGTTTTTCAGTGCCTGCAAATTTTTACGCAGGGCCTCCTCATCAAGCGGGCGCACTACTTTACCATCCGCACCCATTCGCTCCGGGGCTTCAACCGTGCATTCCAGTGGCGCCAGGGGTTCAGGCTTGGGCCAGATAATCCAGCCTGCCAACCCCCCGGGAACGAATGCCCGCGCCACCTGCAGGACTTGTCTGAAGCCTTCGGTGACGATCAGGCCGACCCGGCATCCCTTGCCCTCCAGTATGGTATTGGTGGCAATCGTTGTTCCGTGCAAAAACAGGTCAATGTCAGTGGCTTTAAGGCCATGGGCTGTGCAAAGTTTCTTGGCGCCCTCAATCACCGCAATGGCCGGGTCGTGCGGGGTTGTCGGCACTTTTGCCTGATAAGTTTCACCGGTTTCGTCGTGAATGATCAAAAGGTCAGTAAAAGTTCCGCCGACATCCACTCCCAATCGATATGACATACGTTGTTCCTGTTTTTTTGTAATTTTTAAGAAGCCAGTTCCCGCGGAAATTCTCCGGCCTGGCTGACCATGGCCGGGGGTTGCCTCCCCAATTTATCCCCGACCCAATGAGCCGACCCGATCAAGGCTTTTAAGTCAAGTCCGGTCTTTACGCCCGAGCGTTCAAACATATAGACCAGATCCTCGGTAGCAATATTTCCGGTGGCTTTCGGAGCGAAAGGGCAGCCGCCAAGGCCGGCCAGGCTGGCGTCAAACGTCCGGACCCCTGCCTCATAAGCCGCCCAGGCGTTGGCGATTCCAGTGTTGCGGGTATTGTGGAAATGGCCGCGAAACTTCATTTCTGGAAGCGCCTCCTGAAGGGCGCCAAATAGATCACGCACCTGGGAGGGAACAGCAACACCGATGGTGTCGGCAATTGCAATCTCTTGCGGTTCGGCCTCGGCTAAATTTTCCGCGATCCTGACCACCCGGGCAGGGTCCACCAATCCCTCAAAGGGACAGCCAAACGCGGCCGAGAGCGTAACCTGGGCGCTAAGGCCGTCTTTTTTGGCGCGGCGGATGATGTCTTTGGAAATTGCAATACTTTCATCACTGGTTTGGCCCTGATTTTTCATTGCGAAAGTATCCGAGACAACCGCGACGCAGCCAATTTCATCAATTCCCCGCCCATTTCCCCGGGTGGCAAGCGCCCGTTCATATCCACGCCCGTTCACCACCAGCCCGATATAGGTGACATCGCGGTTATCCGGCAGGCCGGCAACGAGTTTTTCGGCATCCGCCATTTGCGGGACCACCTTGGGGTGAACAAAGCTGGCAACCTCAATTCGCCGTGCCCCGGCGGCCATAACCTGGCAAATCAGGTCCAATTTGTCCTCGGTTGAAAAAGGAACCGGTTCGTTTTGTAATCCGTCCCTTGGCCCAACCTCAACAATGTCAATGTTTTTGCTCATGGCCTCTCCAAAAACAATACCTGGCAAGATTTTAATATTTTCGCTGTCTAAATTCCCAAAAACGCCCCGAAAAAGCCTTCTGATAGGTTATGAGAGGCCTTCTTCGTGCAAATATTGTATACAATTAGACACTAGATTTGTATACATATTATTGTGATGATCTCCCCGTACAGTCAGGAATGCACAAGTATTTCTTCTCAGGCGGAGTTTAAAGCCGGGTTTTTATCTCAAAACATAATGATATAAGGTCACATATGTTTGGAGCGCTTAAAGATTTAAGGGTAATAGAGCTGGGGCAGTTGATTGCGGGACCCTTCTGCGGCCAGTTGATGGCCGACCACGGGGCCGAGGTGATCAAGATTGAGCAGCCCGGAGATGGTGACCCAATGCGTAATTGGGGGCGCACAAAATCGCTCTGGTGGGAAGTTGTTGGCCGCAACAAAAAGTCGGTCACGATTAACCTCCGCATCCCTGAGGGACAGAATCTGGTTAAACAACTGGTTGAGAAATCCGATTTTCTATTGGAAAACTTCCGGCCCGGAACGATGGAACGCTGGGGCCTTGGCTGGGAAGATCTAAAAGCCGTCAACCCGAAATTGATCATGATCCGGGTATCCGGTTACGGGCAAACCGGCCCCTATGCCCACCGGGCCGGGTACGGGGGTATCGGCGAGGCCATGGGCGGGCTCCGCAACCTGGTTGGCGATCCCTCAACACCCCCCAGCCGGGTCGGTATCTCGCTTGGCGATTCGCTGGCCGGCACCCTGGCGTGTCTCGGCGCTATGATGGCCCTACATCATCGGGAGAAGACCGGCGAAGGGCAAATGATTGACAGCGCCATTTATGAAGCGGTTCTGGCTATGATGGAATCACTGGTTCCCGAATATACCGAGACCGGGTTTGTGCGTGAGCGCACCGGCTCAATCCTGCCCAAGATTGCCCCTTCCAACGTTTACCCTACCAGGGATGGCAGTCTTTTGATCGGCGCCAATCAAGATTCGGTGTTCAGACGGTTGTGTGAGGCCATGGGCAGGCCTGAACTGGCCAAGGTTCCCAAATATGTTTCCCACGATGCACGCGGGAAAAATCAACAGGAACTGGATAATCTGATCGGCGAGTGGACTTCGACCCTCTCAACGGCAGAGCTTTCCGGGCTTATGGAAAAACATGGAGTGCCATCAGGCAAAATTTACAAAGCGGCTGATATGCTGGAAGATCCGCAATACAAGGCCCGTGAGGCCCTTATCAAAGTTGATCATGAGAGATATAAAAACCTGGTGATGCAGAACGTTTTCCCAAGGCTTTCAAAAACCCCCGGCAAGGTTTCCACGAAAGCCCCTGAACTGGGGCAGCATAACACTGAGATTTTCCGGGAATTGCTTGGCCTTGGCAAAGATGATATTGATCGTCTGAGGAAACAGGGGGCAATTTAATGGCAAGCCGTAACCCGGAAGATTTCGAACAGGATTACCGATCGGCCGGGTTTGGCCACAAGCTTGGTTTTGGCACCAGGCCGGCCCTCATCCTGGTTGACTGGTTTAGGGCTTATCTGGAAAAATCCTCACCGCTGTACGCCGGGGTGGAAACCGAACTTGAAGTGGCCAAAACTCTTCTTAGCGCGGCCCGGAAAAAGGACATCCCGGTGGTTTTTACCAAGGTGGAATATATGCCGGGCGGCGCTGACGGGGGGCATTATTATCGCAAGGTGCCCAGCCTCAAACACCTTTATAAGGGCAGTCCCCTGACAGATTTTGCGGGAGGCCTGAAGCCCCGGGAAGGTGAATTTGTAATCATCAAGCAATACCCAAGCGGTTTTTTCGGGACAAACCTAGCCTCAATATTGACCACATTAGGGGTTGATACTGTTCTGATCTCGGGCTTAACTACTTCCGGGTGCGTCCGGGCGACAGCCTTGGACGCCCTGCAATATGGCTATATTCCTGTGGTTGTTGCTGATGCCTGCGGGGACCGAAGCGAAGAAGTGCAAAAGGCCAATCTGTTTGATCTTGATATCAAGTGCGCGGACGTGGAATCCAGTCAAACCGTGCTGGATTATCTTGCTTCCCTTTAATTCCTAATCAGAAGTATTCAGCTGGTCCGGGCTGTAATGGCGCTTGTAAACCTGAAACGCGGCCAGGATGTGCGAGGTCATGACAGAATGGGCCCACTCCCCGTCCTTGGCGGAGATAGCTTCAACTAATTCGGCATGATGTTCGTTTGAGCGCTGCAAATCATCCCGATCGTAAGACATGGCGGTTCTGGCCACCACCGGCTGGGCGATAAGACGGGTAATAATCTTGGTCAGACGGTCACTCCCGGCCGCTTCCCTGAGGGTTTCGTGAAACTTTTTGTTTCCAGCGAGAAAAATATCAAGATCAACACCTTTCCCGGAGGAGAGCATTTTATCAATCCGCTCGACCTCTTTGCGCATCGTGTCGATGTGCTCTTCGGTTGCCTTTTCCGCGGCGAGGCGGGCGCCATATGCTTCAAGCATTGAACGGAGCAGAAAAATTTCGGCAATATCCTGGCCCGACCATTCGGAAACGAAAGTACCATGGTTGGGAATAATGCGGACGTAATCTTCCCCGGCCAAGGCCCGAAGGGCATCACGGACAGGGGTGCGGCTAACCCCGCAAACCTCGGCTAATTCTTCCTCCTTGAGGTGTGATCCGGGCGCGAATTCTCCGTCCAGGATCATTTTCCTAATTATTTTAACGGCTTTATTTGTGGCTTTTGACATAGTTCTTCCCGCGGAAGTCCTCAGATTTATTAAGCACCTAGAATACAATGTTATAATAAACAGTCTTCTTTGAATACAATATGACATTTTTGCTGACTTTGTAATTAATATTTTGTATACAATAATCCGGTGATAAGGCATACTGCCTTCGCGACTCGGTGTTGTAATGACTGTCATGCATACAAAGTTGCAAGTATCAAATGTTGCCAAGGGGCCAAGGCCAACACCCAAGCCATGGCCCAGGGGGACAGAGGGGCGCCCAGCGCGCGCATACAAAGGGGGAGGCACTTGTGAAAAACAGGTTCTTTAGAAAATCATTTATTACATCAGCAAGCGCTGCGGCACTCATGCTCGCAGTGCCGCTGTCCGGTTTTGCCCAGGATAATGATGACGATGACATTTCAAACCAGACCGCAGCCGGTGAGGTAGAGGAAGTTTTTGTTATTGGCCGCCGCAGGCTGGAAACCATGGAGGAAATTCCCGCCAGTGTGACCGTTTTGACTGAAAGCACATTAGAATCAGCTGGGGTTAAACGCGCCGAAGATTTTATTAGGTTGACCCCCGGGGTCACAATTGTGAATGCCGCGGAAGTTGGTGATACCCAGGTCAACATTCGGGGTATCAACGGCGCCCGCGATGCCGAGAACAGCTTTGCCTTTATTGTCGACGGCATTCTGTTGACTAACCCGGCGGCCTTTAACCGCGAGTTTGTTGATCTGCAGCAGATCGAAATCCTGAAAGGGCCTCAAGGGGCTCTTTACGGTCGAAATGCAGCGGCAGGTGCGATCATTGTGACCACCCGGGCACCCGATAACGAATTTCGCGCAAGTGGAACAGCAAGCTACGCCAATCACGACAGCTTCTATGGCTCGGCAACCCTTAGTGGTCCGCTGACCGAGGATCAGCTTTATTTCCAAGTCCATTTCGACTATCGCAAAACCGATGGGTTTTACACGAACACATTCCGCAACGAGCCAGCCGACAGATTTGAAAACTTCAATATATCAGGTCGTCTGCTTTGGCAGCCCAATCCCCAAACGTCGTTGGACATCAAGGTGCGCTACGGCGAAGTGGACGCTTCAGCGATCACGTTCAATGCCGCCTTCGCGCTGGAAAATTTTGCCAATGTGCTTGGTAGCCCAGCCGCTTTCGAGGACGTCAATGCGCACCCATTTGTATTCCAAAATAATATTCGATCGGACAACAACCAAGAGACCTTTGAAATATCAGCCAAGCTTGAACGCGATATGGATTGGGCAACCCTGACTGCGTGGTTCCTCTACAACGATATCAAAAACAATTTAATCGCCGACGGCACATCAGCTTCCTTCGGCTTTTTCGCCTTCGACGCCGGTGTCACCGATGCAAATGGCCAAGCAGCATTCGACGCCTGCGAGAGCACAACATTGGCCCTGTTCAATGCTGGCTTTCAGTTGCCGCCACCGCAATTCTTAGGCTCGTCTCCCGTACCGGTCCTCTTGGACCCGTTCACGGGATCCTTCTTCGGCCCTTACTCGCCGACCACCTGTGACGGCATCCAGGAGCAGGTCCGCAACCAAAGCGATATAAGTTTTGAGGTGCGGTTGGCCTCGCCGTCAAACCAGCGGCTTCGCTGGGAGGTCGGCGCCTATTTCCTGGATCTCGACCGGACCGTCGGTGTATCTCTTAACACCGACGATGGCAACGATCCCATCCGCGGCTTACTTCAGTTTTCAGGCAGTTCTCCTAATTTCACTGAAGCCTTGGTGTTCGACAAATTCGACAGTACGGTCTTTGCCTTTTTCGCTAACGCTTCCTACGACGTTACGGATGATGTCGAATTGACCGTGGCGCTGCGCTACGACAATGAGCGCCGCAAGGTTACCAACCTTGTGCCGATCAACGTCGTTACCCAGTTTATTGACTTCGACGGCGATTTCGTGCCCGGAGGTTCGCCCTTAAACCCGGCTCTCCTGTTTAACCCGGGCGGAGTCCCGCCGCAAAGCAGGACTTTCTCCCAAGTTGAACCCAAGTTCAGCTTAAGTTGGGATGCAACGCCGGAGCTAACCTTTTTTGCAAGTTGGGGTGTCGGCTTTAAGTCTGGCGGTTTCAACAATGTGGGCAGCCAGGCAACCATAGACATCTTCATCAATGATTTTATTGCTTTGGTGGACACCAGTTTTGCCCCTGTCATAATCAGCGATAACTTCAACAAGGAAACCTCGAGCGCCTTTGAGGTGGGCTTTAAAGGCCGGTTCATGGGCGGCAAGCTGACTATACAAGGTGCTTTTTACCACACTTCCGTTGACGACATGCAGTTCTTCGAGTTCTTCGTCGGGCCATTTGGCCTGCTGCGGGTGGTAAACAATATCGACAACGTCAAGATCAAGGGTTTCGAGTTTGCTGCGCAGGCGCAGTTGCACGAGTATTTCTTTGTCGGTGCCGGTTTCAACGTGATCGACAGCAAGATCACAAAGTTCGATTCGCGCCCGGATACGATCGGCAACAAATCGCCCTACACGGCCGATTATACAATCAACGTTTCAGCCGAGTTCAATTATCCAGTCCAGGGCGACATGTCCTTCTTTGCGCGGGCCGATGCTAGATGGGTTGGCGATACCTGGTTCCATGCGGTACAGAACCAGGAGCGGCAGACTATTTTCGGACCACTGGCGGCGCTGTTTTTCTGTCCGCAGTTAGGCAACTTCCCGGGCTGTGACGCCTCATTGGGAATTGGCAATTTTGCAAAGACAAAACGCGATGCCTTTGTGACGTTGGACTTGAGGATAGGCATTGAAACCGAAAGCTGGTCGATCGTGGGTTTCGCCAAAAACCTGACCAATAAAAGTTACCTGGAAGAGGTTATTCCTGCCATTGAGTTTGGTGGTTCCTTTATTCATCCGGGTTCTCTTAGGACCATTGGGGTTGAAATAAAAGGGAGATTCTAAAAGGATTTTTGTATCTTTGGAAAGATTAAAGTGCCGGGGTTTTTCTCCGGCACTTTTTTTTAGCGATCCAGGTCCACGGCGCTGATAGCCAGACTTTTTGATTTTCCGTCAAAGGGAAAGGCAATATTAAGGGCGCTGTTTTCCTGTGAATAAAGCTTAAGCCCCGCAGGGAGGGCATCTGCCAGTGGGCCAATTACTTCTTTTCCAGGTCGTGACAAGGGTTCCAGGTTTTGAAGATAATATCCGACTTGTCTCACCTCAACAGGCTCACTTGCTACACTTTTCTTCAGTCCCGTCATTTTTTTCATCCAGCTAGAGACTAGGAGCGGGTGATCATCTTTGGATGTGTGCCGGACGGCAATATAGCTCTCAATATCCGCCAGCCCTGGGGCATCACCCTGAAGAAAGGCCCGTCCGTCGGTTAACTGGCGGGCGACCAGATCTGCATGGGGGTTTCCAAGGCCCGCATGGTGCGGGCCACTCGCCGCATGCTCGCTCCAAAAGGATAAGGCAATTGGCATACCGCGATTGCTGTTTGGAAAAAGGCTCGGCTCTGGCTTGGTCTTCTCAAGCAGGTCGAGCGCCGTCACCCAGCCGGCCGCACCGTCTTTGCCGGTAAGGAGCAGGGGAAAACCCTGTTCAATAAATCTGGAGAGGGCGGAATATTCCTCTTTTAGGGCTGAAGCTTCAGCTGTCCTGAACGACAGTCCCTTGATCGCCAGCGCAAGTGAAATACGCTCTGCCATCCGGCAACTTTGCCCGGAAATTAAAAGAGGTTTCCCCTCAGTCATGAAACAGCCACGGTGTTTTTTTCTCCCACCGCGCCTCGTAAGTTGAAATTTCAGCATTCTGCCTAAGGGTAAGGGCAATCTGGTCAAGGCCCTCCAGCAGGCATTTTTTATCGAACGGATCCATTTCAAAAGGAATCTTTACCTGCATGTCTTCAATTTCAACAATTTGGCTCGGGAGGTTGATCCTCACCCGCTTTGATTTAGCGTGTTGCATTAATTCTGCAATTTCATCCCTGCCGAGGGTAATCAGCAGCATCCCGTTCTTGGGGGCGTTTGAAGCAAAAATGTCTGCAAATTGTTCTGAAATGATGGCGCGAATGCCCAAATCGGCAAGCGCCCAGACCGCATGCTCACGTGATGACCCGCAACCGAAATTGGCGCCGGCAATCAAAATCTCGGCTTTATCAAAAGGGGACTGATTGAAAATAAAATCAGGGTTCGATTCGCCCTTTTTATCATAGCGGGCGGCCTCAAATGCGAACCGGCCCAAGCCGTCACGTTTAACGGTTTTCAAATGCCGGGCGGGAATGATCTGGTCAGTGTCAATATTTGGCTGCGGCAGCGTTGCTGCCCAGGATGTCAGGGTTTCAAATTTTCTCATTACTCATACTCCCTGACATCGGCCAGTTTGCCGACAATCGCCGCTACTGCCGCCATGGCCGGGCTAAGTAAATGCGTACGTGCGCCCGGCCCCTGGCGACCGGGAAAATTCCGGTTCGAGGTGGAAGCACAGCGCTCTCCTGGGCCAACCTTGTCCGGGTTTAAGCCAAGGCACATGGAGCATCCCGGCTCGCGCCACTCGAAACCTGCCTCCTTGAATATTTTGTCTAGGCCCTCTTTTTCCGCCTGGGCCTTAACCAGGCCGGAGCCCGGAACCACTAGGGCCTCAATAATATTGTCTGCGACGCGCCTTCCTTTAATCACCTTGGCAGCGCTTCTCAGGTCTTCAATCCGGCTGTTGGTGCACGACCCGATAAATACCCGGTCGACCAAAATATCGCGCATCAGGGTTCCAGGTTTCAGGCCCATATATTGAAGCGCTTTTTTTGCCGCTTCCCGGCGTTCGGGGTTTTCAAAGTGGGTGGGATCGGGGACACGCCCCGAAATGGAAATCACGTCCTCGGGACTGGTGCCCCAGGTGACCTGCGGCTCAATCTTTTTAGCATCGACGACGACTTCCTTGTCAAACCTTGCTCCGGCATCGGTTTTAAGGGTTGCCCAAAAAGCCACCGCTTTGTCCCAGTCACCATCTTTCGGGGCTCTGGGCCTTCCTTTCAGATAGCGGATTGTCTTGTCATCCGGGGCGACCAGTCCGGAGCGGCCCCCGGCCTCGATCGTCATGTTGCAAAGAGTCATGCGCGCCTCGACCGACAGGGCTTCAATAACCGGGCCGGCATATTCGATAACATGACCGGTGGCTCCCTTGGCACCGATAACACCGATGATATGGAGGGCCAGATCCTTGGAGGTAATGCCGTTCAAAAGTTCGCCCTTAACGGTGATCCGCATATTGGCCGGTTTTCTAAGAACCAGGGTCTGGGTGGCCAGAACATGCTCGACCTCACTGGTGCCGATGCCGAACGCCCAGGCCCCAAGCGCGCCGTGGGTCGAGGTATGGCTGTCACCGCAAACAATGCTCATCCCGGGCTGGGTCAGTCCCTGTTCAGGGCTGATGATGTGAACAATCCCCTGGCGGATGTCATGCATTGAAAAAAACTCGATTTTATGTGCCTTGGTGTTTTCTTCTAAAAGTCTAATTTGCAGGGCGCTTTCAGGGTCTTTAACCGGTTTATCCCGATCGGTGGTTGGAACGTTGTGGTCCGGGACCGCAAGCGTGGCGTCCGGCCGCCGGACCTTCCGGTTGTTCAGAGCCAGGCTTTCAAAGGCTTGCGGTGAGGAAAGCTCATGTATTAAGTGCAAATCGATATAAATCAGGCTTGTCACTGCGTCTCTCTGGCCGACAACATGATTTTCCCAAATCCTGTCAAAAAGGGTCTTTGCTTGTGGATCGGCCATGCTTCAAGATAGCAATTTTAGGGCAAGCCCGCGATAAAAAACTAAACTCATTTCCACAAGGATGATTTTTCCCGGGTAACATACGGGCAACAGATTTTCCGCTTTCCGGTGTTGTTGCATGCAACATCATGGGACAACATATCTCTAATAAGCCGAGTAATTCAGAGGGCTGAGGTTACTGCATGCTGCTTCATGCAGTAACTTGTTTCACCCTTGGTAATAGTAAGAAAATGGTTATTCCCGTTATACGGGTGTGATCAATGGGACAAATCTGCTTTTTAGCACCATCAAAACTAGCAAAATTCAGTGACTTTCCACCCAAACTCTGTTTGGCAATAACATTGCGAATTCGGCATAATTCGGCAGAACATAACAAAAAACTGTACATTGAGGTGTGCAAAAACAGTGCAATTTGTTCTGAAGACATTCCCTGTGCCCCAGTTGGGCGAACCGGAAAACGGCTTGGGATGCGCCTTGTACATTTTTACTGCGCACCCTATTTTCAAAAGTGAATGCGGGACATCAATCAAGTCAGGGTATTATCATGGATTTCAAAAACAACCTCCTCGGCACGATCGGAAGTACGCCGCTCATCAAGCTTCGCCGGGCATCTGAGGAAACCGGCTGCACCATCCTCGGCAAGGCGGAGTTTCTGAACCCTGGTCAGTCGGTCAAGGACCGGGCGGCACTTTACATCATCGAAGATGCGATCGAGAAGGGCGAGCTAAAACCCGGAGGAACGATCGTCGAAGGCACCGCCGGCAACACCGGCATCAGTCTAGCCATCGTCGGCAACGCCCTTGGCTTTAAGACCGTGATCGTTATCCCCGAGACCCAGACTAAAGAGAAAAAAGACGCGATACGCCTTGCCGGCGCTGAACTGATCGAGGTCAAAGCCGTGCCCTATAAGAATCCCGACAACTACGTGAAATACTCCGGCCGGTTTGCGAAAGAGCTTAAAGAAAAAGAACCCAACGGGGCCTTCTGGGCCAACCAGTTTGATAACGTGGCTAACCGGGATGGTCACTACCGCCACACCGGCCCAGAAATTTGGAAGCAGACCGACGGTAAGATCGACGGCTTTATCTGCGCAGTGGGCACCGGAGGGACGATCGCCGGTGTCTCACGGTTTTTGAAGGAGCAGAACAAGGATGTGAAAATTGGCCTCGCTGACCCTTACGGAGCTGCGCTCTATAACTACTACGCCCATGGCGAGCTCAAGGCTGAAGGCGACTCAATCACCGAAGGCATCGGACAGGGACGTGTGACGGCCAACCTGGAGGGTATGAAGATTGATTTTCCTTATCGAATCCCGGATTCGGAAGCGCTCACCATCATCTTCGATCTTATCAAGGAAGAGGGCCTTGCAATGGGTGGCTCCACGGGCATCAATATTGCCGGCGCCATGCGTCTCGCTAGGGAGCTGGGGCCGGGCCATACTATCGTTACTCTACTTTGCGACTACGCCGATCGCTACCACAGCAAGCTTTTCAATCCCGTCTTCCTCAAGAAAAAAGGCCTCCCGGTGCCCGATTGGCTCGATGAATGAGTTTGCCTTTAGACTACCAGCTTCAGAAGAAGCGTTTGGATCGGCAGCAGAAGTGAACGTCCGCTTTGGGTCAAAAGCAGCTTCATAAAAAACGTCCGCTATTAGCCAAAAGCAGACATCATCGCATCAGGACGGTTTGAATACCATGAAGTAAAGGGTGATCAAAGGTAGAACTATGGCAATCATAGAGATAAGGGCCCTAACTGAGTGTGGTTTCAAGACGAAACTAGGTTGGTACAAAAACGGTTAAGTTGATTCAAATCAATTACTTAAAATTGCATATCTATTAAACTCGTATAATATTAGTCAAGATTTAGTAATCTATCAATTGGAAGAGGAGAACTGGGTAAGAAACTTTATTTTTTGTTTGAATGTTTATTAAATGCTTTTGGGATTTTAGAAAAACACTGACGCCTTTTAGAGCGATGGGGGTGAAATTGACTATCAAGATTCAAATCATCTTCATCTTCTCGGTGATCCTTATATTGCTTAGCGCGATCCTCATTGTGATGGGCTTGGTTTCGGCCACCGAGCAACGCGTTGCTGCCGCCTATCTGAACCAATTCCAATCCAACAGGCTGGCTGATCAACTCCGTCAAAGCTCTGACGATTTGACGCGCATGGCTCGGTCCTATGTAGAGACTGGCGATCCGATTTTTAAGCAATACTATTTCGATATTCTGGCGATCCGCGATGGCACCGTGCCACGTCCCCAGGACTACCACGATATTTATTGGGATTTTGTCATTTCGAGCAGAGAACGGCCCGCGTCTCCTGGGCCCCCAGCGGCACTTTTAGATCTGATGAAGCAGACCGGATTGTCGGATGATGAGCTAGCAAAGTTGGAAGAGGCGAAGAAAAATTCAGACGACCTCACCTATGTAGAGAAGGTGGCGTTTGGAGCCATGAAGGGGTTGTTCGCGGACGACCTCGGAAATTTAACGGTCAGAGGCGAACCGGACCCTGAGTTCGCACGCGCGATTCTTTACGACAGCAAGTACCACGAGGCCAAAGCCGAAATCATGCGTCCTATAAGTGAGTTCATAAAACTCGTCGATGAACGAACGCGCCTCGAACTGGAGGCTGTTCAGGCGCAGGAAGTATTTTACCGAATCATTGCTGTTTTGTTGACCATTGTGACGTTCTTGTTTTCCTTGGGTGCGTTTTTTTATGTCAACCGTAAAGAGATTTATGGGCGCCAGGTGGCCGAGGAAAAACTGAAAATGCTGGCTGACAATGCCAGTGATATCATTGTCCTTCACGGTAAAAAAGGTGAAATTACCTATATTACCCCGGCGCTTAAAAAACATCTTGGGATCGACCCCAAAGAAGTGGTTGGCAAACAAACTATCGGGGTGGTGCATCCCGAAGACAAGAAAGATTTAGCCAGGAACTGGAACCAGCGGGTTTTAAGAGAAGGCAAGTCTTTCTACAAGGATGTGCGCTTCAGGAATAAAAAAGGTGAGTATCTTTGGTTTGAATGCCATACCGAGCCGGTCAAGGACGAAAAGGGCGAGGTGATCGCCGCCGTTACATCCGCCCGCAACATCTCCGAATACAAGCAGGCTGAAAGCGAGGCCCTGAGCCTTGGCCGCATAGTGGAGGATTCTCTC
>JADFJJ010000032.1 GCA_022566215.1 Pseudomonadota bacterium
GTCCCTCCCCCTGTTCAACCAGAATCGAGACCCGGCGCCGCCGGTTTTTGGGGTTTTTAGGGTCACAAACGCCCCACACGTTGCCGATCCGGGGTACTCCGCCGGAAGTGCCGCAGCCGAGGATCGTTACCTTCATGGCGCTTCTCCCGCCTTGGGGAACAAATCAAAGAAGTTTTTGGTGGTGATCTCCGCCATCTCGGCCTCCGGGCTTCCACGCAGCTCCGCCAGGAATTTTAAGGTATCGGCGACGTAGGCCGGCTGACAGGGCTTGCCGCGGTGCGGGACCGGCGCCAGGTACGGAGCGTCGGTTTCCACCAGAATGCGGTCATCGGGGACGATTTTGGCGGCCTCGCGGACGCCTTCAGCGTTCCTGAAGGTAATGATCCCGGAAAACGAGACGTAAAACCCCAGATCCAGCGCTTTTTTGGCGAGATCGACGCTGGCGGTAAAGCAATGCATGACCCCGGTGATATCCCCTGCCCGCTCGTTTAAAAGCCGGTAAGTGTCCGCCTCGGCGTCGCGCGAGTGGACAATAAGCGGCAGCCCGGTCTCGGCCGCGGCCTCGATATGGGTGCGAAAATTGGCTTTTTGCGGCGCTTTCGGGGCTCTTTGATAGTAATAATCGAGCCCGGTTTCGCCGATCCCGACGACTTTTTCATGGGCTGAGAGCGAGATCAACTTTTTCAGGTCGGCGGCTTCGTTTTCCGCCTCGTGGGGGTGAATGCCGACGGTGCAGAAAACATCGTCGTGAGCCTTGGCGATGGCGTGGACCTGGTCAAATTCGGAAATGCGCGTGTTGATGGCCAGGAATTTGCGAACATTTTGGTCCCGCGCGGCTTCCAGAACCACATCAAGATTTTCCACTAACCCCTTGTAATTCAAGTGACAATGACTGTCGACGATATAGGGTTGCTGACCCATCAGTGATCCTGGATGCGCGGGAATATCGCGACAGGTTCGGGCAATGGCGTGCCGGGTTTCAGGGCAAAATCATCGCCGAGGTGGACGAAAGTCCGCTGTTCCTCAGGAACACTGAGCAGATCCAGCATTTTATTCATGGCGTCCGGCATCACCGGCTGGGCCAGGATGGCCAGGCGCCGGATCGCCTCGGCGGTGGTATACAGCACCGCCTCCATGCGTTTTGGGTCTTCTTTTGTAAGCACCCACGGCTGCTCATTAGAAATGTAAAGGTTGGCATCGGAAACACCTTCCCAAAGCAATGAGAGGTAATTGTGGATTTGTTGGCTATCTAGCCAATTCCGGCAACCTGATAAAATTTTCTCGTAATTATCAAGGAATTGTTTTTTGTCATCGCCGGTCATGTCCTGATTGCTAGGAATTTTTCCACCACAGTTCTTGGCGATCATGGACAGGCACCTCTGCGCCAGATTGCCGAAATCGTTGGCTAAATCACCATTAATGCGGTGGATAAAAGCGCTTCGAGAGAAATCCCCGTCATTGCCGAACGGCACCTCGCGCATCAGGAAATAGCGCACCGCATCGAGGCCAAATTCCTCCACCAGCTCAAACGGGTCGATCACGTTGCCGAGCGATTTGGAGATTTTTTGCCCTTCATTGGTCCACCAGCCGTGGGCGAACACACGCGCCGGCGGGGCAACCCCCGCGGCCATCAGGAAGGCCGGCCAGTAGACCGCGTGAAACCTGAGAATATCCTTGCCGACCATATTGAGGCCGGGCCAGAATTTCCTGAATTTTTCAGCCTGCTCATCCGGGTAGCCGAGCGCAGAAATATAGTTGGTCAGGGCGTCGATCCAGACATACATGATGTGGTCTTTGTGACCGGGAACCGGCACCCCCCACTGGAAGCTGGTGCGGGAGATGGAAAGATCGCGCAAGCCGCCCTTGACGAAACTTTTAACCTCATTGAAACGAGTTTTGGGCAGCACGAAACCGGGGTTTTCATCATAAAATTTCAGCAGCTTGTCCTGCCATTCTGACAGCTTGAAGAAAAAGCTCGGTTCCTCGACCCATTCGACCGCTGCGCCGGTCGGGGCCAGTTTTTCACCGCCCTGCCCTTCGATCAGTTCCTTTTCACCGTAAAAGGTTTCATCACGAACCGAATACCAGCCCTCGTATTTACCTTTGTAAATGTGGCCGTTTTGCTCGAGCTTCTGCCACAGCGCCTGGCAGGCTTTCTTGTGGCGCTGTTCAGTGGTGCGGATGAAATCGTCGTTGGAATAGTTCATCACCTTACCGAGTTCACGGAAGGTTTCAGAGACCTTGTCGCAAAAGGTCTGCGGCTCCATGCCCGCCGCGGCAGCGGCTTTTTCGACCTTCTGGCCGTGCTCGTCGGTGCCGGTCAGGAACATTACCTCAACCCCGTCAAGGCGCTTGAAGCGCGCCAGCACATCGCACGCCAGCGAGGTGTAGGCATGGCCGATGTGCGGCACATCGTTGACGTAATAAATCGGCGTGGTGATATAAAAGGTCTTCTTGTCGGCCATAATTCTTTACTTCAATTTTTCATTTCAGGCCGCTGCGGAGGCGTTCCGGTGGAGCGCCGCGATCGCATCGATAATAAGCAAAACCCCTTGTTTGCGGCCCATATTCAGGCCTTCCCCCCGGCCTCTTAAGAGGTTCACCTTTTCCCATAGCTGAAGCCAGCAATCAAGCCGCCTTTTGCCGCCCCCCTGGCTGGCCTCGGCGCGGATCCTGGCCGCCAACTGGGATTGCAGAATATCAAGGAACAGAAAATATTTCTCATCCTGGCCGCGCGCCGAAACCTGGCCGGCGAAATCATGCATTTCCTTGATTTTCAACACCTTGCCGTCCAGCAATTCGCGCACCACCTTATAAAGCGTCATGCCTTTGAAGAGCGCCATCCTGACCGCCAGTCCCGGCGCGCCGCCAGAAAGGCCGGTCAGGGTTTTCAGCTCCCCTTCATCCAGCTCCGGCAGTCTTTGGTTCAGCACCTGGCGGACCTGGGCCTCCTCCAGCGGGGCCAGAAGCAGCTGCTGACAGCGTGAGCGGATGGTCGCCGGCAGCCGCCCCTTGGCATGGCTGACCAGCAGGAGGATGCTTTTGGCGGGCGGCTCCTCGAGCATTTTCAGGAGCGCATTGGCGGCATTGCGGTTCATTTCATCGGCGCTGTCGATAATCGCGATACGCCAGCCTTCTTGCGCCGCGGTCAGCTCAAAAAAGCTGTGCAGGGCGCGGACATCATCAACAATAATTTCCTGGCGCATCCGTTTGGTTTTTTCATTGAGGCCGCGCTCGATCACTTTCAGGTTGCCCTCGGCGCCGGCGGCGACGCGGCTAAAGATTGGATCATCCTCCGCCATCACCAGTTTGTCCGGAGGGGTTTGATCGCCGAACAGACCCGGTCCGGCCTCCCCCGCCCCCTGTTTGAGAAGAAACCGCGCCATATGATAGGCGAGCGTCGCCTTGCCGATGCCCTTAGGGCCGGCCAGCAGCCAGGCATGGTGCATGCGCCCGGTTGTCCAGGACTTCAGGAAAATCTCCACCGCCCGCCCGTGCCCGGCCAGAAAGGGAGTCATCCGGGGGGTCAGGTTATCCGCAACGGGTTTTTCATCCGCAGCCATGGTTACACCCCCAGCCGGTCTTTTAGGATGCGCCGGATGGCTTTTTCTATTTTCTCCTCAGAGCCGGTGGCATCAACCAGAACACAGCGCTCCGGGTTATCCCGGGCGACTTTCCTGAAACCTGCCCGCAAATCCTGGTGAAAGGCCTTGTCCTTCCTCTCATAGCGGTCTTCATTGGAAGCCGAGATTTGGTGGCGGCGGTTTGAACGCTTCAGCCCGAGCTCGGCCGGGAGATCGAGAATGAGCGTCAGATCGGGGGCAAAATTCCCCAGCGTCAGGTCATAGAGCTTTTTGATATTGTCCTCACCGAGACCGCCCGCCAGCCCCTGATAAACGGTGGTAGAATCGGCAAAGCGGTCCGAAAGCACCCAGATGCCTTTTTCCAGGGCCGGTTTGATCACGGTCTCGACATGGTTGCGGCGGGCGGCAAAATTCAAGAGCGCTTCGCTTGATGCGTCCCAGCGATCGGGCTCACCGGTGACCAGCAGCTCACGGATTGCCTCGGCCCCCTCGGAGCCTCCCGGCTCACGGGTGGTCAGGACCGGAATACCCTGGCTCTCAAGGTGGGCCGCCAGGTGTTTGATCTGGGTGGATTTCCCTGCCCCCTCGCCGCCTTCAAAGGTTATGAATTTGCCCGGTCCCAAGTTCACGCTCAGTTGGTCGCCGTATTGCCGAAAATCAGATATTTAACAAGCGCCCCCAAGCGCCCGAACGGCCCGATTTCGCCAACCGCCTGGCCCGCCGACAGCGGGACGATACGGTCTTTGGCGCCGGGGGTCGAGATGACCAGATGGGCGATGTCCTGGCCGGCTTCGATCGGCGCCGGGATCGGGCTTTGGTAAACCACCTTGACCTGCATGCGGTTGCGCGCCGCCCGGCTCAGGGTATAGGTCACGTCCTGGTCGACCACCAGCGGCACGGTCCCCTCATCACCCAGCCACACCGCGGCGTTGTCAACCACGTCGCCCGCCTTGAACAGGGCATAGCTTTTGTAGGCGCGAAAGCCGTATTCGAGCAGCCGCTGGGATTCGGCGGCGCGCTGGCGCTCGGAGGTCAGCCCCGAGACCACTATGATAATCCGCCGCTCGCCGCGCACCGCCGATCCGGTCAGGGCGTAGCCCGCTTCTTCGGTGTGACCGGTTTTCAGGCCATCGGCGCCGTTAACGGTAAACAGCAGCGGGTTGCGGTTTCTCTGGGTGATCAGGTCGCCATTAACATCCAGGCCGTAGCTGAAACTTTTTTCCGCGTACATGGCGTAAAGCCCGGGATAATTTTTGATCATGTGATAGGCCAATGTGGCCAGGTCGCGGGCTGAAACCATCTGGCCTTCAACCGGCCAGCCGTTGGAATTCATAAAGGTTGAGGAGCGCATTCCCAGCTCATAGGCCTTGGCGTTCATCCAGTCGACAAACAGCCCTTCGCTGCCCGCCAGCGCCTCGGCCAGAACCACCGTGGCATCGTTTCCCGATTGGACAATAATGCCGCGCAGCAGGTCGGCGATGGTCACTTTGTCACGCGCCCTCAGGAACATGGTGGAGCCGCGCCGTCCCCATTCGCGCCAGGTATCGTCCGAGACAATGGTGGTGTCCTCGAGGCTGATCTCGCCCCTCTCGATCATCTCGAACGCCAGGTAGGTGGTCATCATTTTCGCCATCGAGGCGGGCGGGAATGTGACGTCGGCGTTTTTCTCGAACAGCACTTCGCCGGTGCCCGCTTCGACCATAATGGCGTATGGGGCGGCGGTATCGAAACGCTGCTGGGCGGAGGCGGGGGTGAAAACCCCGGCCATCAAAATAGCCGCCAGCGCTAAAAAATTACGGACCTTAAACAGCTTCATTTTTTCGTTCCTTAAATTTCTAAAAATCAGTGCTTTGTTCAGCACACCAGGTTGACCATATTGTGTTGTAACCCTAACCGGCCGGGTCGGTAAAGATGTGAGCGTCCAGAAAACCGAGATTTTTTACCCGCTCGAGGGCTTCAAGGGCTTCTTCCATCACCGCATAAGCCCCGACCCGGACACGGTAGAACCAGGCGTTGTTAACCTCGGCCCTTTTGATCATCACCGGGCCGACCCCTTCCAGCTGTCCGGCGAGGGTATTGGCGTTCTCTTCCAATGAAAAAGAGGCCACTTGAATAAAGATGTCAAAGCCCTCATCGATCAACACCGGCTCCGGTTCAGGATTATCCAGCGGCCGTTCCTCGATATCCATCTCGGCGGTGCGCCGGGGGGCCGGCGTCAGGCCGCCATCGACCAGCCTCGGATACGGCGTGCCATCGGGCCGCACCACCTGGACCCGGACCCGCTCGACGCCCTTGCTTTCAAACCCCAGCAATTGGGCGGCGCGCCGTGAGACATCGATAATCCGGTTAGCGACAAACGGGCCGCGGTCGTTGATCCTAAGCACCAGGCTGCGGCCGTTGGAAAGATTGGTGATGCGCACATAGGAGGGCATCGGCAAGGTGGTGTGGGCCGCGGTCAGCTTATTCATATCGTATCTTTCGCCGTTGGCGGTGCGCTTGCCGTGAAAGTCCCGGCCATACCAGCTGGCGTTGCCGGTCACATCATAGGAATGATCCACCCGCGGGTAATAGGTGACCCCGGCCACCTTGTAAGGGATGCCGACCTTGATGTTTTCATCGCCGAGCCGGGGCGGGATCGGCGCCGGTTCCCGGTAGCCGCCGCAGGCGGCCAGCAAAGCAGCGGCCAGGATTATCGCTATGAGCGTTCTTGCTGTCATTCCTTAAGGGGCGTCCCTCATATAATCGGACAGGCGCCCGACCACCAAAGCATAATAATTTGAACAGTTATACCGCAAAAGGCCGTGAAAGTTGTCATAAACCAGGAAGGCGGGGCCGCTTTCCCCGTCCGGGCGCACCAGCCGGCCCTGGATAGCGGCTTGGGGCAGCTGGTCGCCGTTCAGGCGTCTCAGCCCCAAATCATTCCATTCCCCAAGGGTCAGCGCCTTGCTGTGACTGCGTTCGGCGCGGCACCCCTGACCAGCGTTTTGCTGCTGAAGGCCGGCGGCAAATTCAGCAAAGTTTTCGGGCAGTGTCACCTGGCGGCCCCAGGTATAAGCGGCGTCCCAGCGGTGGTTCTTGAGATAATTGGCGATCGAGGCGAAAATGTCTTCCGGGGTGGTCCAGATATCGCGCCGCCCGTCGCCGTTGAAATCCTCGGCGTAGCCGAAAAACGAGGACGGCATGAACTGTCCCTGGCCCATCGCCCCGGCCCACGAGCCTTCCATCGCCTGATGGCTGATATGTCCCTCATTTATAATTTTTATAGCCAGCAGCAGTTCTTTCCGGAAAAAGGTTTTGCGGCTATCGCGCGGCGAAGCCCAGGCCAGGGTCGCCAGCGAGCGGATCACGTCATAGCCGCCGACGTAGGTCCCGTAATTGGTCTCCAGCCCCCAGATGGCGACAATAAAGCGTGGCTGGACGCCGTAGACCTCGCCCACCGCCTCCAGTTCGGTCCGGTAGACCACCATCATCTCTCGCCCTTTTGAGATCCGCCAGCTGGACAGCCGCTGGCTCGAATATTTCTGGTAGGTCAGGGTAAACTCGGGCTGTTTGCGATCCAGCTCGATCACCTTCGGGTTCGCCTCCATGCCGGTGAAAATGTCCTCCAGCAGGGCCGCATCGATGCCCTGCTCAAGCGCCTCGGCCTTGACCCCCTCGAGCCAGGCGGAAAAGCCTTGATGTTCTCCCTGCCCCCAAACCGGGGCCGGCAAAAATGCCGCCAAGAGAAATGCGCCGAGGCTGAAAAGTCTTAAAAATTTAGGGAAAATGATCACGCTATCGCTGGCCCTCTGGCGCCTTGTGGCACACCATGTTGGGTTACACTTTTGCTTATGCACAAGGTGTTGTATCACAGAAAAACTCCCTAAACCAGCCGGATGGCGCAAGATTCCTCAAGTTTAGTGAAACAATTGCGGCGAAAGTTGGACTGGACGGGGCTGGGTGTTTGGGTTACAGAATGCCCTCATCCGGGAAGGGTGGCAGAGTGGTTGAATGCACCGGTCTTGAAAACCGGCAAGGGTTTATCGCCCTTCGAGGGTTCGAATCCCTCCCCTTCCGCCATCCGTCTTCGCTAATTTTGCCTTGGCAAAATTTAGCTACGACGAGATTAATGAGGAGTAGCGTGCGAAACGGATGCCTCGTCGAAGTGCAGCAGAGCGAAACGAAGACGGGCACCATAAAAATGCATTTCCCACCAACCTCGGGGGGAATTATGCTTCAAGGAAAACTTTGGGTCCCCTATTGGTGCTCACGATACATTAAGAAAGCAAGCCCCCCGGGAATTGCCACTCCCAGAAAACTTACCCACATTGGGGCAACCCAACTTCCAATAATTAATTCCCAACCGAAAAACAGTCTCAAAACGTGGCCAATTGCCACCAGGGAGATCAGCACCATTACAATTTTTGTTGCCGGTTTCATGATAATTCCTCCTGAAGTTTGCAAATAGAATGCTCACTAAAGGATAACACCAAACACCACCATATGCCAAACAGGCTCCCCAAAACCCTCTATTTTCCGGACGCAGCACCACTGGATAACACGGGATAATAAGACCTTGGCGAACTCGAAAACCGGCAAGGGTTTATACCCCTTTGAAACTCCTGTCCTCCGATGTTCCTGTCTTCTGTAGCCCCGGTCCCGCCGGTCACCTGAATGGGGTCAATCACAGCCGCCTCAGCGGGTTCAGCGTGGGGTCTTTTGGGGGGTTGATCTCCTCCTCTCAGCCGTTAAAGTGAATTCTAACTTATCCAGGGGGCCGCATGATTACCAACGACGCTGTTTTATTCGGCATTCTGGCGCTCATACTGGGGGGCGTTTTCTACACATCGACCAGCGATATCCGGTTCTGGAAAAAGTTCTATCGGGTTGTCCCGGTGCTGCTGGTGTGTTATTTCCTGCCCTCGCTTTTAAACACCTTTGGTCTGGTCGACCTCGAACAATCCAAGCTCTATTTTGTCGCCTCCAGGTATCTCCTTCCCGCCGCCCTGGTGCTGTTGACCCTGAGCATCGATTTCAGACGCATTGTAGCGCTTGGGCCCAAGGCCCTGATCATGTTTGTCACCGGGACCGTTGGCGTGGTGATCGGCGGGCCGATCGCGATCATGATTTTTTCTCTGTTCGATCCGGCCGCGGTTGGCGGCGAAGGCCCCGATGCGGTGTGGCGGGCGATGACCACGCTGGCCGGCAGCTGGATCGGCGGGGGCGCCAATCAGGCGGCGATGAAGGAAATTTACGGGGTTGGCGATCAGATGTTTTCGGTGTGGGTGACCATCGACATAATCATTGCCAATATCTGGGTGGCCGGTCTTTTGTTTATGGCGGCCCGGGCCAAGCAGATTGATCGCCGGACCGGGGCCGATACCAGCGCCATCGACAATTTGATAATAACCGTCGAGGCGTTCCAGAAAAAACACGCCAAGATCCCGCAATTGAAAGACCTGATGATCCTGCTGGCGGTCGCTTTCGGGGTCACCGGCCTGGCCCATTTCGCTGCTGATTTTCTTTCCTCAACCTTCAGGGCGATGGAAGGTTTCGAGACTTCCAACTTCGCCAGCCAGTTTTTCTGGCTGGTGGTGCTCGTAACCGCCGTGGCTCTGGCGATGTCTTTCACGCCGGTGCGGCGGCTGGAGGGGGTCGGGGCCTCGAAAATGGGCTCGGTCTTTATCTATATTCTGGTCGCCACCATCGGCCTCAAGATGAATATACTGTCAATCTTCGATTACCCCAAGATGTTCATGGTCGGGGCGATCTGGATCGCCGTCCACGCCGGATTGCTGTTGATCGTGCGGGCCAAAATCAAGGCGCCGATTTTCTTTCTGGCGGTCGGCAGTCAGGCCAATATCGGCGGGGCCGCCTCGGCCCCGGTGGTGGCGGCGGCGTTTCACCCCTCTTTGGCTCCGGTCGGGGTCTTGCTGGCGGTGCTGGGCTACACGCTTGGCACCTATGCGGCGCTCTTTACCGGCGCCCTGATGCAGGCGGTCGCGCCTTAGCGGTGACCCGGCGCCTGTTTCTGAAATCTTTCTAATTTTCGGATCTAACACGACCACCTGAACACCCTAACACTACCCACCCTTGGGGGAATTTGGTCTCAGGGATAGTTCAGGGGCCCCTACTGGTGTTCCTCCAGCCATTCTGTGGATAGCCTTTGTGCTTCGGAAATTTGGGCCGCAGTCATTTTCTGACTGAGATCTTCCTTTGCTTCCTTTGCTTCCGATGCGCCTTTACCTCCCCGGGCTGCGGCCAGGTTAAACCACATGTAGGCCAACACGTCGTTCTCAGGTACGCCCTCGCCATTGGCATACATGACCCCGAGATCGTACTGGGCCGCGCCATCCCCTTGATCGGCGGCACGGCGTAACCAGCGCATCGCTTCGGCGTAATCTTGGGGGACACCTTCCCCGTTGATATACATCAAACCGAGACTGTGCTGAGCAAGGACATACCCTTGGTCAGCCGCCAGGCGATACCATTTCACCGCCTCGGGGTCGTTCTCAGGTACGCCCTCGCCATTTTCATACATGACCCCGAGATCGTACTGGGCAGCGGCATACCCTTGGTCGGCGGCACGGCGGAACCAGCGCATCGCTTCGGCGTAATCTTGGGGGACACCTTCCCCATTGAGATAATGCTCGCCCAAAGCTTGTTGAGCACCGGCATTCCCTTGGTTTGCAGCAAGACGATACCAGTAGGCAGCTTCGGCATAATCTTGGGGGACACCTTCCCCATTGATATAATGCCAGCCCAAAGCTTGTTGAGCATCGGCATTCCCCTGGTTTGCAGCAAGACGATACCAGTAGGCAGCTTCGGCATAATTTATGGGAACGCCAAAGCCATAGGCATACATGGTCCCGACGTTGTTCTGGGCCGCTGAATCTCCTTGATTGGCATCAACCAGCCATTCCCGAAGAGCGGTTTGGTAATCACCTGCATTATAAGCCCTAAGTCCCCTATCAAAGTCTGCGTAAGCCAGGGAAGGGAAACCCATTGAAAATAATAAAAGGCCAAAAATCAGGATTGATTTAGGTAGAATCATATTCCCCCCCTCCCTCGAATTTTCAAACGAGATGCCGACAATAGGATAACACCAAACAGCACCGGATGCCAAACCGGCTCCCTGAGAGCGGCAGTTTTCCGGAAGCAATACCACTTAATAACGCTGGCTAATAAGGCCTTGGTGAATTTAGAGCCTTATTCAGATTTACCCTGCTCCTGGGGCTGGGAAGGGTCCAATTCATGGCAACTCCCCTGGCTTATCAGAACCTCCGCTCCCCCGACCCACATTTCAAGGTATTCGGACCCGTCCCGGCTCATCTTGGCAAAAATGGTTTACGTAAATTCATTTTCTTCCCCTCTGAAACAAGATTTTTGAGTATTACCCGCACTCCGCTAAGGCAGCTCAGTCATGGGCAAGCTGTCACGCATCGGGCACAGGCGGTTGGCCATCTTCACGACCAGGCTGCCATTCGGGATTGGTCCGCCGGTGGTAGGGTCGGAATACCACTGGTCATAGACATCAAACGTTCCGTCAGGATTTTTTGATCCCAGCCCGTAGACGCGCCAGCCGTCGCAATCAATGGCGATAAGGCCGTAGTCATAGTCACCACCTTCCCATTGTGCCGTCTCAACCACAATAAAGTCTGTCCAGAAATCGACAAAAACAAAATCAGCATTGTAATAATAATCAGAAGAGACCTCACGCCAATCCTCAGCCGTTGCAGGTGCGGTCATCAGCAGAAGGGCGATCGAAAGGGAAAGAAAAGGCACACGCTTCATAACGGGCTCCTCGTTGCAAAAACTCCGCCCACGTTAGCCTAAATCCTCCAAAATGCCAACCGGGAGCCGTAAAACGACCGCCTGAATACCCCAACACTCCCTGCTCCTGGGGGAATTTTGTCTTATGGAAAGCTCGGGGCCCTGGGTGAAAATTCCCCATTCGCTTTCAATACTGAAAGACCGGCCGCTTCTATAAGTCCTAATTGGCCGGGCCTTCGCGGTAAACCTCGGGATTGGCGGGACCCTCAACCTGCAAAAACCCAATCAGGCCTTTTTCTAAACGGCTCAAGGCATGGTCCGCGAGAATATACGTTCCGGGAACTTCGAGCTTGAACTCGACAATGGCTGCCCCGCCCGGGGGAACCGTAACCGTCTGGACATCCTTAATTTTTGCCGAAGCATCGGTTGAGCCGAGAAAATAGACGGTATCGAAGATCTCGCCAATAACATGAAACGATGAAATGAAATTGGGGCCGCCAACACCGAAGAAAATGCGTACCGTTTCACCCACTTTAGCTTTCAGCGGGGCGGTTTCGGTCAAGGCGCCGACCGCGCCATTGAAAAGAAAATATTCCGGGCGTTCGTAAAGGAGTTTTTCATAGCTTTCAAACACCTCGCCCTGAGCGCCGAACGGTTCCTCGGTGTAGATTTCCCCCTGCATGACATAGAATTCGTGGTCGACCGCAGGCAGACCCTGCTCCGGTTCAACCAAAATCATGCCATACATGCCATTGGCGATATGCGAAGCGACCATCGGAATAGCGCAATGATAAACATAAAGACCGGGTTTCAGGGCCTTGAAGGTAAAAACCTTTTCTTCACCGGGTTCGGCCCGGGTCAGGGGCGCCCCACCCCCGGGGCCGGTGACCGCATGAAAATCCACATTATGCATCACCCAGCTATCTTCTGCATTCTTAAGGCGCACTTCCACCGTATCGCCAACCCGCACCCGGATCATTGGGCCCGGAACCTTGCCGTTGAAAGTCCAGTAGCGGTAGGTGGTGCCCTCGGCCAGGATTCCCATCAGCTCAATCGTCTCCAGCTCAACCAGGACGGTCTTGGGGCTGCTTCTGTTGACCGGCGGAGGCAAATCGGTCGGCAACTTGACAATTTCGACCGGGAGAACTTCCTGGGCGTTGCCGTCTGATGGAAGGCCCGGGGCAAAAACAAAGGCAAAAGCCAGCCAGCCGAGGCAAGCCAGCCAAAATTTGGAAGCGAAGTTTTGATTGGTTTTCATGGGAAATCCCACTCCTTTTTTTTGAAAACATTTTGCGAAAGAAGCTCTTACATGATAATAATACTAAATAGCAACAGAAAAAAACAAACGCCCTGTTCCGGGCGCTTCGGCGGCATTCTCAATGCGCCTCGAATGCCGCTTTTCATGTCCCGGTTTTTCTTTGCTTGTCACCCGGGGGGCCGAGGAATATGATTATCCACTGCCTGGGAAATGACCATGAACCCATTGAAACCCATAAAAACGGCCCTTTCGGCAGCCGCGGTTGTTTTCGGCGCTGCATTCCTGTTTTCCTTTGAGACCCGCGCCGCAAACTGGATTGAGATAGACCCGAGCGGATTTTGGTACAATTCTGATTCTATCTATGTTGACTGGGAAACCGGTTTTGTTGCTGTCGAGACTGCCGAAACCAACAATGACGGGGCTTTTTCTTATTTTCTTAATGAGATTGACTGCGACAGTTGGGTTATCTATGGGCTTGGCCTTTTAGGAGAAAGCGGAAACTATAATATTTTACCCAACTGGAGGACTGATCCGACCCTCAGGAGGGCGATAAAACAAGGTTCCGTTTTTAATCGACTTGCCATGCAGGTCTGTTAAGACGCAAAATAATTTGCGCTACACCAACATCCCCAAATAGAAATTCCTGATAACAAATTAATCATAATCACCTTGGGAAACAGACCCCCCCCCCGCTAGGGCGCGGGCGCCTTACCTGAGCTGCTGACCGCATGATAGAGTGAAGCGGCTGACCGCATGATAGAGTGAAGCGAAAGTCAGGCTTACCCACATAATCGCTATGATGATTCCCACACCAAAAAAAATCAGTCCTGCGATATAGACAGGAATTGATAATAAACCGATAAGAAACACTTTCCACGCATGCCCATTTGTCATGCGCCAACTCTCCTTAATAGCCTCGATTGCTTGCATTTTTCGATCAACTACAAGGTAAGATGTAAAAGCTAACCTGCACGCAAATATGATTCCTGGCACTATTAAAAGAATAACCCCAATAACGACGATAATACCAACAAGTAAACCCGCCAAAACGGCATTCCAATAGTTCTTAAAAGCTTCGAACATATCTTTGACGTCGAGGGGATCGTCTCTCGCTGCCTTGAGAAAGACAAACGAAACCCCGTAACCGATAGGGCTCATAAGTAGGATAGTATAAGCCATCGAAAAGATAAATAATACAGCACCAGCATCACCTCCCATTTCTTCAGCAATTTCGCGCATAATAAAGGAAGGGGCGTAAATCAGGGCGGTTATAATGACAATGAGAAATAGCACCAGGAAGTGCTTCCATAGCTGCCGCCGGCCATTACTATAGGATGAACCCACTCCAATCTCGGAAAGCTGCTGGGCGGCAGCACCCAAAGCATTTCCACACTTGCTACAGAAGCGTGCTTTTGGAGAATTATTTTGTCCGCAAACTTTACATTGCATTGGTTGCCTCCCCTTCTCCGCCAGCCAACAAACCCCAATAATATATTGCTCCGAAGAGTTATTGTCCTCCGCTATCCCCCTGCCCGGCGAGGAACCGTAATTATTCAGCAACAAGGCGGAACTAGTGTATAACTGTGAAAATAAAAATTATGAAAATCAGGAATGGCCAACGGATAAACATTCTCCCCCCCTATTTTTCTCTAACAAGAGGTCCCCGGAAAGTAATTGATTTAAATCATGAAACCAGAATTTGTTCTTATAAACGGAATGCTGACAAGAGGATAATACCAAACGGCACTGGATAGCAAACGGGTGCGGTAAAACGAGCGCCTGAATACCCCAACACTCCCCGCTTCTGGGCTTTCGGGTTTTGTATTTTGGAACACTTGGGTTAAAGTAGCCTTTAAAGCAAAGCAAACCGGAAAAAGGGGGCGCTATGCGTATTCCTTCTTATATTTTCATTGTTTTAGGGTGTTTTATGGCATCAACCGCCCCACCCGGCGCCAAGGCTTTTCAAGATGCACAAGGGGCTGGAACTCCTGAAATTATTTCCCGGGTAACGGCCCTGGAAATGGTTGACTTGTTAAGGGGGTTTGGTTGGGAATCCGAAATTATAGAGGACAATGAAGGGGACCCTGATCTTGTCCGGATTGAATTCAATGATTATTCAAGCTGGCTTATTTTCAAAGACTGTTTAGAAAGCGCCCCACCCCGGTGCAGCACACTTTTGTTTTTCGCCAATTTCGACCTGGGGCGCAGAATTTTACCCAGTGACCCGGAAATTATGAACAAATATAATGACACCAAGGTCATAGGAAGGGCCTACTTCCTTAAAAAGCCGGACCAGGATTCGGATCAGATTGGCATTGATTTCCGGATTAGTCTGGCAGGCGGCGTCACCAGGGAACACCTTATCCTGGAATCCCGCAAATGGGAGAGCGCGATAGATGCCTTCGTTGAAAACTTCCATGAAGAACCATAAACCTTAAATTTAAAGCGGGTCTGACAAATTATTCAATTATCCCGCAATTCTACAAAAATCTTCACCTGAAATATTCGAGCCGCAAATAAGGATGCCGATGCGCTTATTCTTAAGGCGTTTGTTCAGCGGTCCCATCAGGGCGGCGAGAGCGGCGGCCCCGGCCGGCTCGACCGCCAGTTTCATATCCTCGGCCAGAACTTTCATGGCGGCGATCATCTCATCATCCTCGATGCGGACCACCTCCTCGAGGTTTTTCCGGCAAATCGCAACGCCGAGCGGCAGCGACATTGGCGCGCCGAGGCTGTCGGCAATGGTTTTGATTGCGGGAATGGTTTCCGCCCTCCCCGATTTGAACGACCGGTACATGGTGTCGGCCCCGTAAGGTTCGACCCCGTAAATCTTGACACCCGGCTGCAGCAATTTCAAAGCGCTTGAGACGCCCGCGGCCAGCCCTCCCCCGCCGATGCCGATGATCATGGCATCCAGGTTTGGCGCCTGTTCAGCGAACTCCAGCCCGCAGGTGGCGGCGCCGAGAAAGGTATAGGGCCCCTCGAACGGGTGAACGAAGCTGCGCCCTTCCTCCCGTTGCAGCCGCCCGGCTTCCTCAAAGGCGATATGGAAGTCTTCGGCGAAAACAATCTCGGCCCCGTAGGCTCTGGTCTTGCCGATGCGGAACCGGTTGGCGCCTTGCTTCATGACGATCTTGGCCGATGCGCCCAGCATCTTAGCGGCATAGGCGACCGCGATCGCGTGATTGCCGGCGCTGACCGCGGTGACCCCTTTGGCCAGTTGGTCTTTGGTCAGGTTCATCATCACCGTCAATGCGCCACGGGCCTTGAAGGTGCCGGTGCGCTGGAACAATTCAAGCTTCAGGAAAACCTCCGTCCCGTCCCCGAACAGCTGGTCCGTCACCGGGGTCTTCCAGTGGAACAGGGGCGTTTCAACAATCAGGCCGCTCAAGCGCTTCCGCGTCTTCCGGATATTTTCAAGGGTTAAACTGCTATCCATAATCAATCACTGCTTTTGATCCGCCCCAGGGCTTCAAACCATCCGGCCAGCAGGGTTTTGCGTAGTTCAGGTTTCATCGCCGGTTCAAAACGCCGATCCAGCCGCCAGAAGCTTTTGATATCATCAAGGCCCGAGTAAACCCCTGCCCCCAGGCCGGCCAGGAAAGCGGCGCCGAGCGCGGTGGTTTCAATCACCCGGGGGCGCTCCACAGGGATCTCCAGAATATCCGACAAAAATTGCATCAGCCAGCCGTTGGCCGCCATACCCCCATCGACCCTGACGGTCTTTGGACGAGCGCCGCTGTCGGCGGCAAAGGCTTCAAACAGGTCATGGGTCTGGTAGGCGACCGCCTCGAGGGCGGCGCGCACAATGTGCTCCTTCCCGGCATCACGGGTCAGGCCCAAAATCGCCCCGCGCGCCTCCGGGTCCCAATGGGGAGCGCCAAGGCCGGTGAACGCCGGGATCAGGTAAACCCCGTGGTTATGGTCAAGGGCCGCCGCAATCGCTTCGGTTTTTGCCGCATCGTCGATAATTCCCAGGCCATCGCGCAGCCACTGGACCACCGCCCCGGCGATAAAGATGCTGCCCTCCAGGGCATAGGTGGTTTTTCCATCAATCCGGCTGGCGATCGTCGCCAACAGCTTGTGGGTGGAAGTTTTGGGCGATGCGCCGGTATTCTGCAGCACAAAACATCCGGTCCCATAGGTGCTTTTGATCGACCCGGGCAGGAAACACCCCTGCCCCACCGCCGCCGCCTGCTGGTCGCCGATCATGGCCGAGACGGCAATCTCGCAAGGCAACAGGCCGCGCCGGACCGGGATCGGCGCGAAGGCGTTGTCCATTACCTCGGGCAGGAGCGCCTCCGGAACCTTGAAGATATCCAGAAGGTCGGCATCCCAGCGGCCGCTATTGATGTTCAACAGCATGGTGCGCGAGGCGTTGGTGGCATCCGTCCCATGGACCCCGGTCAGCCGGGTGAGGAGATAACTCTCAACCGTGCCGAAGGCCAGTTCGCCAGCCTCCGCCCGTACCCTGAGGCCGGGGTCATCATCCAGCAGCCAGGCCAGTTTGGTGGCGGAAAAATAAGGGTCAAGCAAAAGCCCGGTTTTTTCCGTGATGACCGGCTCCAGCCCTTGCTTTCAGGTCCCGGCAATGATCCGCGGTGCGCCGGTCCTGCCAGACGATCGCCTTGGCGGCCGGCTTTCCGGTCTTGCGGTCCCACAGGACGGTGGTCTCGCGCTGGTTGGCAATGCCCAGGCCAAGCGGCCTGAAACCCTTTTCCTTCACCTCATTAATCACCCTGGTCAGGACGCTCAGCGAAGCCCGCCAGATTTCTTCCGGGTCGTGTTCGACCCAGCCGGGTTTTGGAAAATGCTGCTTCAGGGGGAGCTGGCGGCGGGCCACCTCATTGCCGGTAAGGTCAAAAGCGATCGCCCGGGTTGATGTGGTGCCCTGGTCGAGGGCAAGCAGGACCCCTTTATCCCGGCGGTTCACCAAGGCGTCTGCCGCACCTATCCGGCGTCATCCGGCAGGACGCCAAGAAACACCGCCCGCGCCCGTTCATAATCATTGAGGTTGGGAATGGCCGTATAAAAGCTCCGGTTATGGGTCGCCAGGTCTTCCCCGAGCGCGCTTCTGGCCACCTCATAGGCGCTCTCGGGCTTGCCGGAAAGGGCGTAGACCAGCGCCAGGTTCTGGCGGAACGAGGACTGCGCCTTGCTAATTCCCTGGGTGCCGAGACGCATATCGCCGATATGGGGGTTCAGAAGAAGGATCGCCTCGGAGAAATGCTCCCCCAGGCTCAGTGAAAGCGCAAGGTTGTTCAACAGGATGACATGCCAGTTATCGCCAGGCGCGACCATCGCCAGCCCCTCCCGGTAGGCGGTCCCCGCGCCGGCATGGTTAACACTCAGGTCCATAGCCACCCCCAATTGGTTCAACAACGCGGCAGTGGGCTGGTTTTCCTCCAGATAGTCT
>JADFJJ010000083.1 GCA_022566215.1 Pseudomonadota bacterium
ACCGTAAAGGCCTCGATCTTGGCCATGATCTGGTTGAGATATTCCTGCTTGCCCTTCATCAGGCCCTTATAAACCCCGGTGACGGTTTTGCTCTCGGCCTTGTGACGGCCGAAGACTTTTTCCAGCGCCAGGCTGATCTCGCCGACCGTCGCGCGCACCCGCGCCGCCCTGACCGAAAGATCCAGAAGGTTTCCATCCCCCGCCCGGGCGGCTTTGGTCAAGGCTTTCAGGGCCGCATCGGCCTCCCCCGGGTCGCGGTTTTTTTTCAGCTGCGCCAATTTTTCCAGCTGGCGTTTGCGGACCCCGGAATTGTCCACCTTCAGGACCTCGAATTCCTCGACTTCATCAGGCAGATATTTATTCAGGCCGACCACGGTTTGCGCACCAGTATCGATCCGGGCCTGGGTGGCGGCGGCGGCGGTCTCGATTTTCAGGTTGGGAAGACCGGCGGCAATCGCGGATGTCATGCCGCCCAGCTCTTCAACCTCCTCGATATGATGAAGCGCCCTCTGGACCAACTCATGGGTCAGGCGCTCAACGTAATACGACCCGCCCCAGGGATCGATGAAATCACAGGTTCCGGAATCCTTTTGCAAATAAAGCTGGGTGTTGCGGGCGATCCGCGCCGATTCGTCCGAAGGCAGCGCCAGCGCCTCGTCAAAGGAATTGGTGTGCAGCGACTGGGTCCCGCCGTGAACCGCGGCCATCGCCTCGATCAGGGTGCGGGTGATGTTGTTGTAGGGGTCCTGGGCGGTCAGCGACCAGCCGGAAGTCTGGCAGTGGGTGCGGAGCATCGAGGAGCGCGCATCCTTGGGCGCAAACTCGCGCATCAGCGCCGCCCATAAAAGCCGGGCGGCGCGCAACTTGGCCACTTCCATGAAAAAGTTCATGCCCACCCCGAAAAAGAACGAAATGCGCGGCGCAAAATCATCGACGTCGAGCCCGGCGGCAATCCCGGCGCGTACGTACTCGATCCCGTCGGCCAGGGTATAGGCCAGCTCCAGGTCGGCGGTCGCGCCGGCTTCCTGCATGTGATAGCCGGAGACCGAGATCGAGTTGAACTTGGGCATGTGCGCCGAGATGTATTTGAAAATGTCGGAGACGATCCGCATGCTCGCCTTGGGCGGGTAGATGTAGGTGTTGCGGACCATAAATTCCTTCAGAATATCGTTCTGGATAGTGCCAGTCAGCTGCTTAAGGGCAACCCCCTGCTCCTCTGCGGCGACGATATAGAGCGCCATCACCGGCAGCACCGCACCGTTCATGGTCATCGAAACGCTCATTTTATCAAGCGGGATACCGTCGAACAGGATGCGCATATCGTAGATGCTGTCGACCGCGACCCCGGCCATGCCGACGTCGCCCACAACCCGCGGGTGATCGGAATCATAACCCCGGTGGGTGGCCAGATCGAAAGCGATCGACAACCCCATCTGCCCGGCCGCCAGGTTGCGGCGGTAAAAGGCGTTGGAATCCTCGGCGGTCGAAAAGCCCGCGTACTGGCGGATGGTCCACGGCCGGGTCAGGTACATGGTCGGATAAGGCCCCCTCAGGTAAGGCTCCAGCCCCGGCCAGGAGCCGAGGTGCGGGATGCCTTCGAGATCCGCTTCGCTATAAAGGGATTTGACCGGGATTTTTTCCGGCGTGTCCCAGATTTTCTGTTTGCCCTTCCAGTCCTTCAATGTTGCGTGGCCGTGCTTGCCGTCCTTCAGGCTGAGGGCGGTATAATCAGGAACCACGCTGTTTTTCCTGGCGGTGAATTCCGGAAGGTCTTCAGCCAGCTTGAAGGGGCGGGCCTTTGTGATCCCCCCTTTGCGCTCCAGATCATGAAAGTGCGACCAGGTTTTGTGGATCAGCTGCATGGCCAGGTTCTCAAGCGCATGCGAGCCCCCGGCCGGGTCCATAACATGGCCCAGGCGGGATTCTTCAGAAAGCACCACATAGGCCTTCAGCAGGCGCTCCTCCTCAATCACAAAGCCGTCGGCGCCGGCCATCATGGCGGCGCTCAGTGCGCTGGCCTTTTTCAGGAAATTGTCCCAGCGCTCATCCTGATCCTGCATGCGTTTTGAGATCGCCGCATGAACGGTGATTTTGGTGTCTTCGCCCCTGACCCCGGCCCCTTCCAGGACATGGGTCCAGAGGTGCCTGAGCACCCTGAATTTGGAAATGGTCAGGAACAGGTTGGCTTCCGCGGCGATCGTAAAAGTGAAATCCTTATGGGCCTTGGCGGGGGCAATCCCCTCTGCCTCCAGCCGGCGCAGATAATACACCCCGGTGGACAGCGCGGCGGCCAACTCCAGGGCCGCCGAAGCCCCGGCCTCGTGGTAGCGGGCCGCGTCAATAGAGGGACCCTTGAGCTTCCTCAAACTTGCCGGGAAAAAGACCTCCGGCTGATAATTGAAACCTGAGCCGCGGTGAAAAGGCGCGACCCCCGGGAACGAGAACCGGTCGGCATTGGCCAGCCGCCCTTCACGTATCGGCAAAACCGGCAGGGGCAGGCCGTCAAGCTGGCGCTCCAGGCCGGACAGTTTTTTCCCCTTGAGGCTGGCTTCGGCCAGCGCGCGCCACTCCGCTTCGCTGTGCCTGGGCAGGTCCTTGAGGGTTATGGAGAATTTTTTACCCATCGTGATCAGACCTTACCCTATGCGCTAAGGAGAGGAAAGGCCATGCGCCAGGCGGCGATGACTAAAAACAACCCGAAGATGACCGACAGAACGCGGCGCGGCAGCCGGTGGGCCGCCGCCGCCCCGAGCGGGGCAAAAAGCGAGGACAGGGGGGCCACGATCAAAACCCCGGCCAGGTTGACAAAACCAAGGCTGTAGGCGGGCAGCCCCGCCACCCCCCAGCCGTTCCAGACATAACCGGCGGCGGCCGGGATGGCGATAATCAAACCCAGCATTGAGGCGGTCCCGACCGCCTTGTGGATCGGCACGTTGAAAAGCGTCATGGCGGGCACGCTCAGGGTCGCGCCGCCGATCCCCATCAGGCTCGAAGCAGTCCCTATGAAAGTCGCCAGCAAAACACTTAAGGGTTTTTTGGGCGGTTTCCGGGACAAAACCTTGTCTTCCAGCGGCAGGATCATCTTGATCCCCATCAGAAGGGCGATGATGGCGAAGAACAGCACCAGGTGGGCCGATTTCAGATATCCGGCAAGCAGCGCGCCGAATACCGCGCCGGCGATCAGGAACGGCGTCCACGAGCGCACAATGTCCGTCACGATCGCCCCCTTTTTGCGGTGCGCCCGGGCCGAGAAATAGGCGGTCGGGATGATAATTCCCAGCGAGGTCCCGACCGTCAGGTGCATGTGCCAGGCCTCAGGCGCGCCGATCACCGCAAAAGCGATATAAAGCGCCGGAACCATGATAATGCCGCCGCCGATGCCCAACAGCCCGGCCAGGAAGCCAGCCACCGCCCCGGCAACCGCCATCGCCACTATGATCAGTTCAAGGTTTTCCATTCATTCCCCCGCATCCGCGCCCCCGTTTTGCCACACACCCCGCATGAATTGTTTAAAAAACTACTATAACACATTAGTTTTATTCTGTTTTTGGTCCACGTCCAGGCGTCCATGGGGCGCTGCCGGCGAGCTCCTCCTCGAGCGCCTCCAGTGCCTCGTTCAGGGCCTCGAGCCGGATCACCAGGGCGTCGAATTCCGCCCGTGCGCTGGCGATCGAATCCCTGGCCTCATCGGTGGGGTTTTCCAGCGAGGCCGACAGCACGAACGGCAACAGGCCGTAAGTCCCGAACAGCCGGTCGCGGATCGAGGCCGGGGCCTGTTCATTGCGCGAGATGATCGCCTGGTCCCCGTTCATCAGGACGTCCAGCTCCTTCAAGTCCCGGTCAAGTTCGCGGATGCGGGTACCGCCTGACCGGCTTCGGGATCATCCATCAGCGCCTGG